>JALYVK010000001.1 GCA_030853265.1 Actinomycetota bacterium | reverse complement strand
GCATCAGGCCGGCTGGTCCGGCCCCTACCACCACGATCTGGTTGTCAGGCAATGTCTTCAACCTTTCTGCCATCGGCCCGGGGGCCGGTCCAGGACGCGCGGCCGGTGCTCGCCTGGCCGTCGCGCTGCCAACTTCGCGGGCCGGGGTGCATCGGCCCGGGCGCTGGTGGTTGCTCCGGCCGCCGGTCGGCGCCCCTTCGAAGGGTCGGCTCGGCCCGGGCCGGCGTGCGGGCAACCGTCGCCAGCGCCACCAGGACAGCGGCCAGCTCCAGTGCCTTGGGCTCACCGCCGCGGACGATCCGTACCACGGCGGCTGGTTCGGCCGGTGCGGTCACTGGGGCGGGTTCCCATGCTTGCGACGCGGTATCTCGACTCGTTTTGCCACCAGCATGCGCAGTGCGTCGATCAGCGTCTGGCGAGTGCTGCGTGGATCGATCACCTCATCCACCAAGCCCCGTTCGGCCGCGTAGTACGGATGCATCAACTGCCGGCGGTACTCGGCGATCCGTTCGCCGCGCACCGCTTCGGGGTTCTCGGCACCGGCGATCTCCCGGCGGAAGATCACGTCGGCGGCAGCCTCCGCTCCCATCACCGCGATCTCGTTCGTGGGCCACGCCAGCGCCAGGTCGGCCCCGATCGAGCGCGAGTCCATGACGATGTAGGCCCCTCCGTATGCCTTGCGCAGCACCAGGGAAATGCGCGGCACGGTCGCGTTGCAGTAGGCGAAGAGCAACTTGGCGCCACGACGGATGATGCCGTTGTGTTCCTGGTCGGTCCCGGGCAGGAAGCCGGGAACGTCCACCAGCGTCACCAGCGGGATGCTGAACGCGTCGCAGAACTGGACGAATCGAGCGCCCTTCTCGCTGGCGTCGATATCCAGCACGCCGGCTGCCACCGAGGGTTGGTTGGCGACCACACCGGTCAACTGGCCGCCGAGACGCACCAACAAGCACAGGATGTTGGCGGCCCAGCCACCGTGCACCTCCAGGTACTCGCCGTCGTCGGCGATCTCCTGGACCACCAGGCGCATGTCGTAGGACCGGTTGGGTTCGGCCGGCACTATGGTCAGCAGCGGTTCGTTGCGCCGGTCGACCGGGTCGTCGGTGGCCACCCATGGCGCAAGCTCGCGGTTGTTGGCGGGCAGCATGGACAGCAGGTAGCGAACGTCCTGCAGGCAGTCCTGTTCGTTGTCATAGATGAAATGGGCCACGCCCGAGGACTCGGCGTGGACATCGGCGCCGCCGAGCTGGTTGTGGCTGATCTTCTCGCCGGTGACCGCCTGCACCACCTCGGGACCGGTGATGAACATCTGCGAGGTCTCTCGCACCATGAACACGAAATCGGTGAGCGCCGGGGAGTAGGCGGCCCCGCCGGCGCATGGTCCGAGCATCACGCTGATCTGCGGGATGACGCCCGAGGCCCTGGTGTTGCGTTGGAAGATGCCGCCGTATCCGGCCAACGCGGACACGCCCTCCTGAATGCGGGCACCGGCGCCGTCGTTGAGCGAGACCATCGGAGCACCGGCGTCCAGGGCGAGGTCCATGATCTTGTGGATCTTCTCGGCGTGGGCCTCGCCCAGGGCTCCACCGAATATCCGGAAGTCGTGCGCGTAGAGGAATACGGTCCGGCCGTGCACCGTCCCCCATCCGGTGACCACCCCGTCGGTGTAGGGCTTGCGCTGCTCCAGGCCGAAACCGGTGGCCCGGTGCCGGCGCAATTGCTCGATCTCGTGAAAGCTGCCCTCGTCCAGAAGCAGCTCGATCCGTTCCCTAGCGGTCAGCTTGCCCCGGGCGTGCTGGCGTTCGGTGGCCGCCGGATCGGTTCCGTCCCGCGCCTCGGAGCTGATCAGATCGAGTTCGTCCAGTCTTTCTCGGACGGTCCAGGAGAGATCCGAGGTCGAGGGGGTGGTGCCAGCGGCGGTCATCGCGTCCTCCGGAGGTGGTTGTCCTGGTTCGAGGATTGGCCGGGTCCGGCCGGTGGAAGTTCGGTGGATGCCCGGCGCCGTGCGTCCACCAGTTCGAGGAGGGCGACGGCCAGGCCGAACAGGCTGATCGCGGCCAGCAGCGTGAGCGCCGGCCGGAACCGGGACGGGTCCGCGGCGCCCGCGCCGAGCAGCGACACCACCAGCGCCGGAACTGCCGCGGCCGCGGCCTGGACCGCGCTCTGGTAGAGGCCAGCCGCCATTGGACGCTGCGCCGGTCGCACCGCCGACATGCCCTGGATGTTGAGCGCGCCGAAGGCTGCCGCGAAGGCCAGCCCCAGCAGCAGGACGGTCACCAGCGTGTCGGGGCAGTACCGGGTGGCCAACCCGACCCGGAGATACCAGAGACAGGCGGCAGCGGCGAGGACATTGCCGAGCACGATCAACGCCGCGGTACCGAAGCGTTGCGCCAACGTAGTCGACAGCAGGGAGCTGAACACCAGGGGAGCACTGGCCGGCAGCAGCGCCAGGCCGGCGGCCAGCGGCGTCCAGCCGAGCGTCGACTGCAACTGCACGCTCAACACCAGCAGCAGGCCGAGGTAGGAGCCGTTGAGGGCCGCCGCCCCGGCGATGGAACGAACCAGACGGGCTTTGCGCAGCAGGTGAAACTCCATCAGCGGGGCCGGTAGGGCGTGCTGGGCCAGCAGGAACGCCAGCAGCAGCAGTGCGGCCAGCACCAGCACCGGCAACCGGTACTGCCCGCTCACCAGGCCTCGGACCAGGGCGAGCAACGCCGCGGCCAGCAGCAGACCGCACAGGATCGAGCGGCCCACCGCGTCCCCGGACCGGACCGGCCGTTGCGCCGGTGGCTCGTCGGGCAGGAACCGCATGGCGGGACGCCACAACGCCAGCACGACGATCGCCGGTGCGGCGAGGGTCCACCGCCATCCGCACAGTTGGAGCAGCACGCCGCTCATCAGCAACCCGGTGGCGAAACCGCCGCCACCGGCGAAGGTGTAGACCGAGACGGCTCGATCCCGCATCGGCCCGGCTGGATACGCGCTGGAGATGATGGCGATGCCGGTGGGCGCGGTGAGTGCCACGCTGAATCCCTTGAGGAACCGCATCGCCAGCAGGACCCCCGTCCCGTCGGCCAGTGCACTCGCGAGCGAGGCAGCCGCGAACAGGAGCAGGCCGGCCAGGTAGACCCGGCGGCGACCCAGCCGCTGGACGAGCCTGCCGCCGAGAAGTAGCAACCCGCCGAAGCCCGCCGCGAAACCCGTCAGCAACCACTGGCTCGAGCGCAGCGGCAGGTCCAGGCCGCGACCGACCGACGGGATCGTCATGATCGCGGAGGAAACCTCGATCGCGTCGATCAGCATGTTCGCGGCGAGCACGGCCAGCAGTCCGCGGTCCCGATTGGACCACGCGGGCAGCTCCGCGCCGGCGGATGCGTAATTCACGATGGTGTCCGGATAGCCGCTGGACTGCGGCTCACCCGAGCAGCGTTCCGCCGCTGGCGTCGATGAACGCCCCGGTGGTCCACCGTGCGTCGTCGGAGGCGAGGAAGGCCACCACGTCCGCGACGTCCTCGGGCTCGCCGACTCGGCCGAACACCGACAGTTGACTCATCTGCTCCACCGCCTCCGGGATGTCGAACACCGGATTGTCGTTGCGAGTGATGCCCGGAGCGACGCTGTTGACGGTGATGCGCCGTGGGCCCAGGTACTTGGCGAAATGCAGCGCCAGCTGTTCGACAGCGCCCTTGCTCATGGCGTAGGCGATCTCGTCGGGGTTGGCGAAACGGGTGAGACCGGAGGAGATGTTGATGATGCGGCCGCCGTCGGGCATGTTCTGCAACGCACGTTGGATCAGGAAGAACGGTGCCTTGGCGTTGATCGCGAAGACCCGGTCGAAGGTCTCGGAGGTGGTGTCCTCGGGTGAACCGCCGCCGGTCATCACCCCGGCGTTGTTGACCAGGATGTTCAGTTCGGTGGTGCCGGTCCGTTCCTTCAGCGACCGCTCGAGGGACAGGAAGAGTTCGTGCGCGGCACTGGGCCGGCCGAGGTCTGCCTGCACGGTGAAGGCACGGCCGCCATCGGCCTCGATGGCGCTGACCAGGTCGTCGGCGGATCGTTCGTGCTGGCCGAAGTGCACGGCCACGAGAGCGCCATCGGCGGCCAGGCGACGGGCAGTGGCCCGTCCCATACCTCGGCTGGCGCCGGTCACGAGGGCGGTCTTACCGGTCAGTCTCATCAGATTGTCCTTCTTCCTAGGGGTGATCGCGGTGCGAACCGATCGACTGGCCGGTTCGGTAGCGGGGGGTGGTGCCGATTCCTGGGGTCCGAACCAGCGGCGCATGGCCGCCGTCAGGCTCGGGTCGGGCCCGTCCCCGGTCCAGGCGACGTAGCCGTCCGGCCGCACCAGCAGCGCGGTGCGATCGCCCGTGTCGTGCTCGCCAGGTCCCGTTCGGACGAGATCGACGTACTCGCGCCAGCCGAGGGCCGCGGCCGCGACCCGGCCGTCCTCGCTCGGATCGAGCAGCAGGCCGCGTCCGTCGCGAAGCAGCGAGCTGGCCGTGGTCGGCGCACCGTCGACCAGGAACTGGCCCGGTGTCACCCGCCGCGCTGGCGACTCCGCCGAATCGTCAGCGGTCGGGTAGCCGACGTCCACGCCGGTGATCAGGCCAGCCAAGTGAGCGCGTACCGGCTCCAGTGCGATCAGCTCGGCCATGACCTGGCGGACCGGCTCCAGCTCGCTGTCGCCGAGTTGGAGCCGGGCTTGGGCGTCAATATCGGTCAGTACCCGCTGTCCTGCTGGATGCCGTTCGGAGTGATAGCTGTCCAGGTAGTCCTCGGGCAGACCCCGACGTAGCTGTAGCGCCAGCTTCCAGCCCAGGTTGGCCGCATCCTGCAGCCCAAGGTTGAGTGCCTGGCCACCGACCGGCAGTTGGCGGTGCGCCGCGTCACCGGCGAAGAGCACCCGGCCGTGCCGGTAACTGCTCAGCTGCCGGCAGGTGTCGTCGAAGGCATTGCACCACAACGGCGTTCCGTGCCCGATGTCCTCACCGGTGACCCGATGCCAGGCTGCGCTGATTTCCTCGAAGGCCGGTGGTGCGGACCGGGGCCAGCTGGCGCGGTCGAACTCGCAGACCATCACCCGCGTGACGCCGTCCGGCCGTCGGGCGGCCACCGCGAACCCGCGCTCCAGGCGCTGGAACCGCCGATCCTCGATCTCGATCCCGGCGACGTCGGCCCGCATCAGTTCCCGGGTCGCGTCGTGACCGGGAAAGTCCGCACCGACAAGCCGCCGGACGGTGCTGTGCTCGCCGTCGCAACCGACCACCCAGTCCGCGTGCACGCCGAGGGAGCCGTCGGCGCCGTCGGCGAAAACCCGCACCCCCGAGCCGTCCTGCTCGATCGAGGTGACGGTGACGCCGCGCCGAATCGTGGCGCCGAGGGACTGCGCCCACCGGGCAAGTTGTGCTTCGAGGTCGGCCTGCGGCACTTTCCACTGTCCGGAGAAGGGACTCGGCACCGTCAGGTCCATGCCGATGCCGCCGAAGTGTCCTCGCGGCTCGACCGGCACGTCCTGCCACCGTTCGGCCAGCCCCCGGCTGTCCAGGAACTCCATGGTGCGGGCGTGCAGGGTGGACGCTCGGGACTCGGTCATCGGTTCGGTCAGGCTTTCCAGCACGACCACTTCGGCGCCGCCGAGGCGCAATTCGCCGGCGAGCAGCAACCCGACCGGGCCGGCGCCCACGATGGCGACCTGGGGCTGGGTGGCAGGTCGGCGATCAGGCAACACGGCTCGGCCCGAACCAGCGGTGCAGGGCCATCGGAAGGTCCGTCCAGCTTCCCGGCGCGGCCCAGGCGACGTAGCCGTCCGGGCGGATCAGGATGGCGGTGGTACCGGACAGCGGGCCGGCGTGGTCAAGGTTGCGCGCGGTGGCCGTGACGACATCGACCCGGTCCTGCCAGCCGGCGGCCCGGTGACGCAGCACCGGATTGTCGGCCAGGTCAAGCAGGACGCCGCGCCCCGACCGCAGCGCGGCGGTACTGCTCGGGATGCGGCCAGAGCCGGCGAGTTCGAGGTGCGGCATGCGGCGACCCAGCAGCGGATGCGTACCGCCGCCGACGTCGTACTCGATCTCCAGACCACTGACCATTCCCGCGAGGTGGCGAGCCACCACGTCGTAGCGGATCAGTTCCGTTAGAACGTCGCGCAGCGGTTGCACCTCAGGTCCGCTGAGGAACAGCAGGCCCTGGGCCTGCGTGTTCACCAGCAACCGGCGGCCCACCTCGTATCGCTCGCTGTGGTACGTGTCGAGCAACTCGATCGGGGCGGTTCCGCGGACGTGCGCGGCCAGCTTCCAGCCGAGGTTGACCGTGTCCTGGATGCTGGCATTCATGCCCTGGCCGCCGGCCGGCAGGTGGACGTGAGCGGCGTCGCCGGCCAGCAGTACCCGGCCTCGGCGGTACTGGCTCACCTGCCGGGCCGGATTGCCGAAGGCACTGACCCAGATCGGCTCGCCGTGGGTGATGTCATCGCCGGTGAGCCGCTTCCAGGCCTCGCACACCTCGGCATAGTCGGGATCGGCTGCTCGGCGCCGGGCGGGCGTGCCGCGTTCGCAGACGATCAGCCTGGTGATGCCGCCCGGGAGGTTGCCGACCATGATCATGCCGCCCTCGAGCGTCTCGCCGATCATGCGCGGCGGCAGGTCGAGGCCTCGGACATCAGCCAGGAACATCTCCATCGTGGCGGAAGTCCCCGGGAAGTCGAAACCGGCTGCGCGCCGGATCAGGCTCCGGCCACCGTCGCAACCCACCAGCCAGGACGCGGTGAGTTCCTGTTCGGTGCCGTTGTGGTCGCGGATGCCCACGCGCACCGTCTCACCCGTCTCCTGGAAGCCGGTCACCTCCCAACCGCGGCGGATGTCGGCGCCCAGGCCGGCCGCCCAGTCCTCCAGAACGGCTTCGGTTTGCGATTGGGGCACCGTCTTGGCCGCTTGATGGGCCCCGTCCAATAACGAGAAGTCGATCGGCAGGCCGCCGAAGTGGCCCTGGTCGCTGACCTGGATGTCGCCGAAGCGGGGAAGGAGACCGCGCTGGTCGAACACCTCCATCGTCCGGGCGGTGAAGCCCAGACCACGAGACTGGCCGGTGCGGGCGGGCAGCCGCTCCACGACGGTCACGTCGACGCCAGCCAGCCTCAGCTCGCCAGCCAGCATCATGCCGGCCGGCCCGGCCCCGACCACGATTACCTGTGCGTCCATCTTGTTCTCCTCGGCTGTAGGAGGCTGACTCGCGGCCTCGACGGTCATGGCCCGGGCTCGATCACGGTGATGGCTCCGGTGGGACAGCACTCCGCGATCTCGCGCAGGCGCTCGGTCGAGTGCGGCTCGGCCGCCGGCAGCAGCGGCGCCGCGAGTCCGTCCGGGCTCAGTCGGAACAGTGTCGGACCCATCGCTTCGCACAGGCCGGTTCCCAGGCACAGCCCGGCATCCACCGCGGCCGGCACGGTCAGGCCCCTGATGACGAGGCGAGGACCGGCAGGGCCGCGAGTCGCCGGATCGCCCAGTTGTCGATGTAGCGGATCTCCTCCCGGGGAATCGCGAGCGCGAGTCCGGGAAAGTGGCGCAGCAGAGCAGGCAGTGCGATCTGGGCCTCCAGCCGGGCCAGCGCGGCGCCGATGCAGTTGTGCAGTCCGTGACCGAAGCCGACATGACGCGGGCCCTCCCGACCGACGTCCAAGCGAGCCGGGTCGTCGAAACGGGACGGATCGTGGTTGGCCGCCAGCAGCCCGGCGATGACCGGGGCGCCGGCCGGCAGCGTGATGCCGGCCAGTTCGACCGGCTGGGTGGTGAGCCGGAACAGGGCGGTACTCAACGCTCCCTCGTAGCGGAGCAGTTCCTCGACTGCGGCCGGGGCCAGATCCGGCTCGCGCCGGATGCGTTCGGCCTGGTCCGGATGGTCGATCAACGCCAGCGCCGCGTTGCCCAGGAAGCCCCGCACCGTGTCGCTGCCGCCCATGATCAGTGCGGCCACCATGCCGGTCAGATCGTCGCCGTCGAGCCGATCCCCCTGGTCGCTGGCCTCGATCAGGATCGAGGTGATGTCCTCGCCCGGGTTGCCGCGCTTGTCGGCGATCAGTTCGGCCGAGTAGTCGCAGATCCGGCCGAAGGCCGCCGGAACCCGGTCCATCAATGCCGGGTCGGACGGAAAGGCCTCGTTGAGCGCGGTCACGAGTTCGCGGGCCCGGTCGATGCGAAAGCCCAGGATCTGACCGAGCACGCCCGCGGAGATCTCACCCGCGAAGTCCTCCATCACGTCGAAACCCTCGCGGCCGGCGCACTCACGCAGAGTTCGCTCGACCACCTCGACGACGGTCGAGCGCCACTCCTGCACCCGGTGAGTGGTGAAGGCGCCCATGGCCAGCCGTCGCAGTCGGGTGTGGGCCGGCGGATCCACCACGGCGATTCCCCGCTCCAGGATCGTTCCGGCCGCACTCACCAGGCCGGCGGCCCGGAACTCGTCGTTGCCCCAGGTGCCGCCCTCGGGACTGAAGCGCTGGTCGGCCAGAACGGTCCGGACGTCGTCGTAGCGGGTCACCATCCAGGTCCGAACCCCACCGACCGGAAACGCGAATTCGTGGACGGGGTCGTTCTCTCGCAACCAGGTGAGCGTGGGGTAGGGATTCTGGTAGTAGTCGGGGGAGAACAGGGCGCTGGCGGGCGCGGTGGTCGAAGCCGTCATGGCTGATCCTTTCTCTTTCATAGCAGGCGATTCCAGGTCCCGTCGTCGGGAACGAAGAAGACATCGAGCGGCGAGGGAAAGACTTCGGCGGCCGCCGCGGCGCGGACGAGCCGGCGGACGGTACCGGCGAGGCGGAGGACCTCGTCGCCGTTCAGGGCGAGATAGGGTTGCCGGTCAAGCCGACCGGTCTCCTGTTCGATCTCATCGCGGAGGAGACGGCCCGCGCCGGTCAACCTGGCGGCGCCGTCGAGCAGGCCTCGGTCGGTGAGGCGCTCGACCCCGGCCGCCCATTGCGGTTCCGTCCAGCCACGCTGCGGCATCACGATCTGCTTCGACATCCCGTGCGCGCTGGCACAGTCCAGGACCAGGGCGTCGATGCCGGCCAGGCCGTGGTAGGCCAGCACCGCGGTGTGCCCGTCACCGCGATGTTCGCGCAGCATGGTGGCGGCGTGCCAGAGCGCGACGGGCGGCTCGTCGGGTTCGGCCTGGGCGGCATTGGCCGCGTAGAGCGGACGGGCCGGGGTGCTTCCGGCCCGGGCGGCGCGGGTTGCCAGCCGGGCGGCATCGATCAGTTCCGCCGATCGCAGCGCGTCGTGACCGAGTAGGCGCTCCAGCGCGACCGCCACGGCCCGCTGCCGGAGCTGGACCGCCTGCTTCGCCGCGACCGACTGCCACAACCCGGGCAGGCGGGCGGTGATCAGATCGGGCGAGAAGGTGTTGAACACCGCGGTGACGACTGCGCCGTCGACCGGTCCCAGCGGCGCGGCGCGGGCCGCGAGATAGACGCTGGAGTGGTCGGTCACGCGGTAGGGCAGGAGTTCGGCTGCGAAGTCGGGGCTGAAGTACAGGATCGAATGCAGGGCATTCAGCGCCTGTGCGCAGCGCCTGGCCGCCACGTGTCGATCGCTCAGCACGGTACTCACGAGCCGGCTCGTCCCGAGCCGGTCGTGAGGGAGGCGGCGGACTCGACGTGGTCCTTGGCGTGCCGCAGGGTGGCCAGGCTGTTGGTGCTCAGGGCGGTGTGCAGGTACCGCTTGGCATCCGCGACGTCCGCAGCCGGGCCGAGAACGCGGGCGATGGCCTCGGGGTTGATCGCCACGGTGTGCTGGGAGGAGGCGGTGAGTTCGCCCGATCCTTCCGGCCGGAACGACCAGAGGCCGGTGTGCAGCGTCATGAGCGCGGGCAATGTCACCTGCTTGTAGGCAATCCGCCGCGGGAACTGGCAGATCCGGAACGACCTGGTCGTATGGGTCGAACCGTCCCCGGCCCGGGTCTCCATCTGGAGATCCTGTAGCCCGGCGGTGTCCTCCCGCAGGCGCACTGACGCCACGTGCGGGAGTCGCTGCGGCCAGAGGTCGGCCGCATTGACGAAGTCGTAGGCCGCTTCGGCCGAACCCCGCATCCGGAGGCTGTCCTCGAAGGAGAAGACCAGAAGGTCTTCGGCGGTGGCGGATTCCAGGTTGGCCTTGAGCGCGGCGAGCTCGGAACGGGAATTGCGGTCGACCGCCTCGTCGATCCAGGCCAGGCCGGCGGGGTCGTCGTCGACGGCCCGGTAGTCGTGCTGCAGGCGTACCCGGCAGTGCCCGTCCGGCAGGGCTTCGATCACCCAGGCACCGCCCATCGCCGCCACCGGCGGTGTGGACACCTCCTGGCGGAAGGTGATCCGGTGGGCGGCGGCGTCCAGCGTCCGCATCGAGGTCCAGCTCTTGACCTCGCCATTCGCGGTCGCCCAGATGCGGATGCGTTCGGAGCTCTCGTCGTGGTCGAACCGGTCGACGTAGATGGTCGGTGGGAAGATGCGAGGCCAGTTCGTCACCTCGGCGATCAGCCGGTAGACGGCCGGTGCCGGCGCCGCCACCGTGATCTCGTGCTCGACTTCGCGCACAGTCATTCGTTGTTCCTTCCGCTGTCGGGGCGATCAGAAGTTGCCGAGGCCGCCGCACACGTTGATCGCCTGGGCGGTGATCGATGCGGCCCGGTCGGAGGCGAGGTAGCCGACCAGGCCCGCCACCTCCTCTGGCGTCGAGTAGCGTCCGAGCGGGATCTTGGCCTGGAAACGCTCCAGAACGGCGTCCTCGTCGGTGCTCCATGCCTGCGCATATCCCTGCCGTACCCGCTGGGCCATCGGGGTCTCGACGTAGCCGGGGCAGACCGCGTTGACGGTGATGCCGGTAGGCGCCAGTTCGTTGCCCAGCGACTTGGTAAAACCGACCACGCCGTGCTTGGAGGCCGAGTACGGAGCTCCGAGGACCACCCCCTGCTTTCCGGCGGTGGAGGCGATGTTGACGATGCGGCCGCGATCCTTGTGCCGCATGCCACCGGCGTTGAGAACCTCGCGGGTGAGCCGGAAGACGCTGGTGAGGTTGGTGTCCAGCACGTCCTGCCAGAGCTCGTCGGCCAGATCGGCGGTGACTCCGCCGCCGCTGCGCCCGGCGTTGTTCACCAGGACGTCAATGGATCCGAACCGCCGTACCGCTGCATCGACCAGAGCCGTCACGTCCGCGGGGGAGCGGACGTCGGCGGCGATGCCGTCGGCCTCGATGCCTTCCTCGCGTAGTTGCTTGACGGTCGACACGATGTTCTCCGGGGTGCGGGCGCCGATGAAGACGGCGTAGCCGTCCCCACCGAGTTGCCGCGCGACGGCCAGGCCGATGCCACTGGTGGCACCGGTCACCAGGGCGACAGGTTTGTCCTGTGCAGACATGGGTTTCCTCCCTTTCCGGGTGAGTCAGACGGTGGTGGTGGTCAGCTCGGCATTGACCACATCGAGGAGATCGCGGGGTGTCTCGGCCTCGAACAGCACGGCGTCGGCGAGCGTGATGCCCAGCTCTCGTTCGATGCGGCTGTTGGTCTCCAGCAGGGCCAGCGAGTCGTATCCAAGGTCGGAGAACGACGTGTCGGAGATATCCGAGGACAGATCGATCTGCTCGTCGGCACCGGCGCCCTCGCGCAGGATGCGGATCAGGTCGTCGAGGGTGAAGGTGGCAGCGGACATGGGATTGCCTTTCGATCAGGGGTGTTTACGGTTGGTGCCGGATACGGGTTGTGGTGCGCGCACCACCACGGCGGAGTTGAAACCACCGTGTCCACGCGCCAGCACCAGTGCCGAGCCGAGCCGGGCCGGACGGCCCGGGGACAGCACCAGGTCCAACCCGTAGCGCGGATCGGGGGTGGTGTTGATGGTGGGTGGGATCAGTCCGTCCGAGATGGCCAGCAGCGCGGTGGTGACGTCGAGCGGCCCGGCGCCGGAATAGAGTCGCCCGGTCATCGTCTTCGGCGCGGTCACCGGCACCCCGCCGATTCCGAAGACGGCGTTGATCGCGTCGGCCTCGGTGCGGTCCTGCTCCGGCACGGCGGCTGCGTCGGCGAACACCACGTCGATCTCGGACGATTGCATCCCGGCGTCGGCCAACGCCAGCTCGATCGCCTGTCGCAGACCGGGCTGCCCTCCGGTACCGGGCCGGGCGTCGAAGGTGGCTCCGTAGCCCGCGAGTTCGCCGTAGCCGGGAACGCCCCGGTCAGCTGCTGCGGCAGCCGACTCCAGGATGAGGATGGCCCCGCCTTCGCCTGCGACGTGGCCGCAGGCGCCGGTGTCGAACGGCAGGAAGGCACGGTCGGGCTCGTCGATCGTGCTGAGCCGGCCGCTGGCCATCTGCGCCACCCATCCCCAGGGGCAGACGGAGGCATCGATTGCCCCGGAGACGATCAGGGGCGTGCCCTTGCGAATCTGTCGCCGGGCCTGCGCCAGCGCGTCCAGTCCCCCTGCCTGATCGCTGACCACAACGCTGCTGGCACCTTTCATGCCGTTGCGTATCGAGATCTGCCCGCTGTTCACCGCGTAGAACCAGGCGAACGACTGGTAAGCGCTGACGTGGCGGCTGCCCTTGCTCCAGAGGTTCTTCAGCTCGCCCTGACCGAACTCGAATCCGCCCGCCGCGCTCGCCGTCATGACTCCCATGTCGAACGGCGCACGCTGCGCCGGTTCGACTCCGGCATCGGCCAGGGCCCAGTCGGTGGCCGCGAGGGCGAGTCGGGTCACCCGGTCGGTCTGGGCCAGCAGGCGGTTGGGCAGGTGGTCCTCAGCCCGGAAATCGGGTATCTCGCCGGCAAGGCGAGCGGGGTAGCCGGTGGGATCGAAGCGGGTGATGCGGTCGATGCCGCTGGCGCCACCGCACGTGGCCGTCCAGTAGTCGCGCGCACCGAGACCGTTCGGCGCGGCCACGCCGAGACCGGTGATCACGACCGGGACGCTCATGCGGCTCGGCGTTCCGGCCGGCCGAGCACCATCGCGCTCTGGAAGCCCCCGAACCCGCTGCCGACGGTGAGGACCGTGTCGACCCGGCGTTCCCGGGCGGTGACCGGCACGTAGTCCAGGTCGCATTCCGGGTCGGGCTGGTGCAGGTTCGCCGTCGGCGGCACGACGCCGTGGGTCATCGCCAGCACGCAGGCGGCGATTTCGATCGAGCCGATCGCGCCGAGCGAATGCCCGACCATCGACTTGATGGAACTCATCGGTGTCCGATAGGCGTGCTCGCCCAGCGCCCGCTTGACCGCCGCGGTCTCGTGGCGATCATTCTGCTTCGTGCCCGAGCCGTGCGCGTTGATGTAGTCGATCTCGTCGCCGTTGCGCCGCGCCTCGTCCAGGGCCACCCGGATGGACTCCGCCATCTCCGCTCCGTCCGGCCGCAAACCGGTCATGTGGTAGGCGTTGCTGCGGGTGGCATAGCCGGCGACCTCGGCGTACACCCGGGCTCCGCGGGCCCGCGCCCGGTCCAGGTCCTCTAGCACGAAGGTGGCCGCGCCCTCACCCAGCACGAAGCCGTTCCGGCTCCCGTCGAAGGGCCGGGAGGCGTGTTCCGGGTCGTCGTTGCGCGGGGTGGTCGCCTTGATCGCGTCGAAGCAGGCCACTGTGATCGGTGAGATCGGAGCGTCGGCCGAGCCGGCGATCATGATGTCGGCGGAGCCATCACGGATGAGGTCGGCCGCATAGCCGACGGAGTCGATACCCGAGGTGCAGCCGGTGGAGACCATGGTGCACGGTCCCTGCGCCCCGACTGTCCAGGCGACCTCGGCGGTCACCGAACTGGGCACCATGTACTCGTACAGATGGGGCACGGAATAGGTGTGATCGACCAGGTCCAGCCGTCCACCGTCGCTGACCACCCGGTATTCCCGGTCGAGGCCCATCGTCGCGCCGACCGCGCTGCCGATGGTGACTCCGATCCGGAACGGGTCGCAGTTCGTCAGTTCGATCCCGCTGTCGGCCACCGCCCCGCGCGCGGTGACGACGGCGAACTGTGCCGTGCGATCCATCCGACGTATCTCCTGGGGACTGAGGCCGTGGTCGGACGGCTCGAAGTCGATCTCGGCCGCGATCCGGGACCGAAAAGGCGCCGGGTCGAAGAACGTGATGCCGCGAGTGGCCGTCCGTCCCTCGCTCAGGAGACTCCAGAAGGCGTCGGTTCCGATACCGCCGGGGGCCAGCACGTCGATGCCGGTGATAACTACCCGCCGTTCGGTCATGCGGAGGCCTCCCAGAGGTAGAAGCGGGCGGCCATGGCGTCGGCCGGCGATCGCCAGGTCGCGGGGTCGTAGGCGCCGATGGAGGGTTTGAGGTCCTCGCTGATCTGGACGAACCTGGGATCGGACTTGGCCTGCTCGATGCGTGCTCCGCCGTTGTCCTCGTCGAAGTCCTGCAGATGGAAGTACAGGCCCCGGTAGGTGAAGAGCTGCCGGCGGCGGGTGCCCATCAGATGCGGCATCTGGGTCGCGTCGAACTGGGCGAACAACTGGGCCACGTCGGCGCCCCGGGACGGTTCCATCCGGGCGACGATGAGAGTGCTGTGCATGCGTTCTCTCCTCAGGGCGGGTGACTCGAAAAGCGTCCGACTGCGATACGGACTGGTTATGAATACGGGGCGGCATCGCTCCGGAATTCTTTGACGCGGGCAGCCGGCCGTCGGGTTGATTCCCATTAAAAGGCTGGCATTCACCAGTGCAAAATGCACTACATATGTTTGACGATTGCTGTTGACCGTAAACCCAGCTTGCAGCCAGTTGGCAGTACTTGCAAGGGTCTGAACGTCACGCGAATGTCAAATCTTTTGGTGATCGCCACTCGGTCGTGCATGCGCGTTCCGCGGCAGGGAGCCCGACGTGTTCACGATCAATCCCGGCGGACGGCTGGTGGATGGTCAGACATTGCGAAACGCGAGCTGGATGGTGTCCGAGCTACGCAAATGTGCCATGAGTATAGAGCGAAGATCGCTCCGATGGCTCGTTTCGGACCTGTCATGAGCGGGAGCCGCATGACGTGACCGTCGTTGCCCTTCAGCTGCACTCTTCGGCCTGCTCGACGCTCGACGACTGACTGATTCAGTGAGCGATTTCCCTTCGTTTTTCCCTTCGTAGCGGCTGGAGTTTCTCAATAGAATGATTTCTTTGACACGTAGCCACGTCGCGGGTAAGCTCCGACGAAATGTCCGATATATACGCTTAAGGGGATAACCCGTTGTGGCCTATCCGACACGCTCCTCAGAAAAAGAGATCGCCTCCGACGCGCCGGTTCATCAAATGTCCAAGCGGATGGAGGTCGCTTGCGATCCGTTGCGAATCCTGGTCGTGGATGCGAATGTCGACGAGGCGGATAAACTCGTGCGAAGCCTGTCCGGTACGGGGCACTCGGGCCGTGCGGTGACTACCGGCGCCGCCGCTATCCAGGGTCACCGGGATTGCGATGTGGTCGTGTTGGACATGAACCTTCCGGACCGGGACGGCCTGGGAGTGTGCTGCGAGATCCGGAAGGCCAGCGATGTCGCGATCATCGCGGTGACCGGCCGCAACTCGGAGTTCGACCGAGTTGCCGGACTGCGTGCTGGGGCCGATGACTGCGTCGTCAAGCCCTGTTCGGTGACCGAGCTGCTAGCCCGGGTGGACGCGGTCATGAGACGCATTCATTCGCCCCGGCCGTCGGCGAACATCGTGCTGTGCGGTCCGCTCGTGGTGGATGCCAGCCGTCGTGTTGCAACGATGCACGGACAGCACATCACGCTCACGCGCAAGGAGTTCGACCTGCTGCACCTGCTGGCTGTGCATGCCGGTCTAGTCGTGCCCCGCAAGCAGGTTATGCGTGCGGTGTGGGGAGATTCCTGGTCACGTCGAACCATCGACACTCATGTCAACAGTCTGCGCAACAAGCTCGGAGACGGGGACTGGATCGTGACGGTCCGGGGAGTCGGCTTCAGGTTGCAGTCCTCGCCGGCCGTCGGTGCTCGGGATGACCACGCGCCCGTTCGAACCAGGATCGCGCAATCAACCAGCTAGTCGTCGCCGCGGCCGTTCAGGATGTTCAAGAACTTCGCGCCGTACCTGCCACCCTGCTGCTCCTCGTAGAGGTAGGCGGCGTCGTCCTCGATGTCATCGACCCGCTTGGACAGCCGGTATATCAGGTACACCACCAGCACCGTTGCGACCAGCAGGATCCACCACAGCACGGTGACCTCCTCTCGCAGGCGTTCAGTATGCGCCCTGCCGGACGCGTTGACGGTCCGGGCCGCGTCTGGCAGGGCAGCTCTCAGTCGTTGTCGGTCGAGCGCAGGATTCCGAGCAAGCCGTGGGACTCACCGGCCGGCCCGGCGCTGAACCAGACGTCGGAGGTGGCGCCCGAGATGCCGTTGCCGGGTTTCAATCCCCACAGACCGTCGATGACCAGCGGCTTGCCGTCGGTGCCGCGCAGGGTGCCCTCGCGATCACCGGATCGGTCGAAGGCATAGATCCGGCCGTCGCCGAAGTTGCCGATCAGCACGTCACCACTGAAATCGCCGAAACCCTTCGGCGCGACGGTCATCCCCCACGGTGAGTTCAGCACGCCGCGGGTGGCGAATCGAGTGAGGAACCGGCCGCTGGTGCTGAAGACGTTGACGAATCCGTGCCCGGCACCGGCGACATCGTCATGCTTGGCCGCGTCCTGTTTCGCGTAGCTGACGTAGATCCGGTTGCCCAGTGCCGCGACGTTGAACGGCGCGTAGCCGTGCGGTATGCCCACGCTGCGGAACGCGTCCCGCCCCACCACTCGATGGAAGGACCCGTCGAACAGGTCGATCCGGTTGTCGTGGAAGTTCGCGGCGAGCAGCCAGTTGCCCGAGGCGGTACTCAACAATGCCAGGCCCTTGTACACACCACCCCTGCTCGGCGCCACCAGGACGGCGGACGTGCCCTGCGCCCCGTTCCAGGCGCTGAGTTCACCACCCTCACCAGCGAAGATGAAGGCAGCCGGGCCTCCGGTGGGTAGCACGAAGTCGCTGGTGCTGTTGAACACCTGGCCGGTGGGTGCGCCGCCGCCAGGGATCGCTACGACCAGCGGCACGATGCTGGCCGGCTGGCCTGGCATGGCTGCTCCTCGGTACAGAGTGGAGTTGTTGCTGCCGTTGTCCGACACCCAGATCGGGCTGGTCGGGCTGGAGGACATCCCCCAGGCGTTGACCAGGTTCGGGTCGAGCAGCTGGGCCGCGCCCGGGATGTCGGAGACCAGGTTGAGCTGTTGGTAGCCGTCATCGTCGTGATGCCGGGGCTGGGCACCGGCAGGTGCGGCGGCGACGGCGGACAGCGCCAGCATCGCGGTTACCGCGATGAGCACTCCTGACCGGCGCCGATGTGCAGGTTTGGACATGATGCCTCCATTAGGCCTGATGCGTGGCGCGTCTTGCTGGCGCGTCATCATGCACATCCGGAGCTACGCAAACGATCTCGCGACGGTTCAGGTGAGTCTCGAACGCAGGCGGTCTGGGAGATGATGTAGCTGACTCGCCGCCAAGGAGAAGGAACCGCGATGACCGACGACGCGCTCGATGCCTCGATTGCCCAGTGGTTGATCCGGGTCCGCCCGGGTGGGGAGCCGGTGAGCATCGAGCGGGCGCGCGAGCAGACCCGCGAGTTGAATGCCCTGGCGTTGCGGCAGATCGACTCCAGGTTGACGCCGGCGTCCGAGACCGATCAGCTGATCTCCTCGCCGGCTGGGACGATCCCGATCCGGGTGCTGCGCCCGGCCGGGCAGCAGCCCAAGCCGACCGTCGTCTACTTTCACGGCGGTGGATGGGTGCTCGGTGATCTGGACACCCATCTGGGCCACGCGCGGCGGATCTGCGTCCAGGCAGACGTGGTGGTGATTTCCGTCGGCTACCGGCTGGCACCCGAACATCGCTTTCCCGCCGCGTTCGACGACGCGGTCTTCGCCGCGGAGTGGGTGGCGCAGCGGCTGGCGGAATTCGGCGGAACCGACACGCTCATCCTCGCCGGCGACAGCGTCGGCGGACAGCTTGCGGCGTCGGTTGCGATCGCCCGCCGTGACGCCGGTCAGCCGCTGGCCGCCCAGCTGCTGTTGTACCCGGTGACCGACGTCGCCGGCCGCTACCAGGACCCTGAGATCAACGCGCTCTACATGTCACGAGCAAGCAGCCATCAGCGATTCGGCCTTACGCTGGAAGGAATGATCGCCTTCGTCCACCACTACGTCGATGCGCCGGACGCGGCCGACTGGCGGGTCTCACCGATCCGCGCCACCGACCTCGGCGGGGTCGCGCCCGCGGTCGTGCACACGTCCACCCTGGACGTGCTACGGACCGAGGGAAACTTCTACGCAGACCGGCTGCGCGCGGCCGGGGTCAGGGTCATCGCGCGCGAGCATCCGTCGCTGAACCACTCCTACTTCGGACTGGGCGGGGTGTCCGCCGTCGCCGATGCCGCTGCCGCGCAAGCCGCCGACGACCTGCGCGAACTGCTCCGCGAACAATCTGATCGGCATCCACTGTGTCGCCCTGGCTGATGCCGACTTCGAGGCTTTCGCAGCGCACGGCGGAAGCATGGTGTGGTCCCCGCTGTCGAACCTGCTGCTCTATGGGCAGACGGCGAACAGTGACTAGCTGCGGTATTCGGGGTTCGCGAAGTCGAAGCGGGTACCAGCGTCCCACTCCTTGCGTTGGTTTCCGAACGCTGGGAAGCCGCCCTGGCTCCTCAACAGCAGCGCAAGATGGAGCAGGTTCCAGGTCATGAAGGTGGTGTTGCGGTTGGTGAATTCGTTGTCGAAGCCGGCGCGGCTGCCGTCAGGAAGTTCGTCGCCGTAGCTCGGACCTGGGCCGGCCTCCCCGATCCAGCCGGCGTCGGCTTGGGGCGGGATGCTGTAGCCGATGTGTTGCAGGCTATAGAGGACGTTAGAGGTGCAGTGCTTGATGCCGTCCTCGTTGCCGGTGATCAGGCAGCCGCCGACCCTGCCGTAGTAGAGCCATTGGCCCTTGTCGTTGAGCTCGCCGGAGTGAGCGTAGAGCCGTTCGATGACCTTCTTCGTCTCACTGCTGTTGTCGCCGAGCCAGATCGGCCCGCCGATGACGAGGATGTCGGCTGCCAGCACCCTGGGGAACAGTTCGGGCCATTCGTCGGTGGTCCAGCCGTGCTCGCGCATGTCGGGGTAGACGCCGGTGGCGATGTCGTGATCGACGGAGCGGAACTGGTCGACCGTGACGCCCTGCTTGGCCATGATCGAAGCGCTGATGTCGATGAGCAGTTGGGTGTGGCTGGCTGCCGGCGAGCGGGTCAGCGTCGTGTTGATGAACAGCGCGGTCAGGTCGGAGAAGTCAGCGGCATCGGCCATGATCCATACGGTAGCGGCAGGTCATGGCACACGCGGTTGCTGGCGCGACTACGAATTCCTTACGAGTTTCCCGAGGCCAGGCTGCGGTGCGTCCGGCTCCGGCGGCGATCGTCGCTCCAGTGATGCGGCCCCCTCCCATCGCAGCAAGACCGAAGATCACCGGGCCGGTGTGCCCGACTGTCGCGGCGTTCGCACGATTTCGTGGCCGGGAACCGTCTTGCCCGCATAGCGTTGCCGGCATGGATGTGGACAGGACTGCCGTGTGGGTCGATGAGGCATCCACCTGGGCCGACCTCGCAGGAAGTGCTGAGCCGGGACAAGCGCTGACCGATCATGCTGCCCGGCTCTACCTGATGGAATACCCAGACGCTGAGCTGCTCGAGATGCCGTTCGGTAACACCACATTTCTCTTCGACAATTCCAGCTTCGCTGACGGTCGCGAGGAACGCTCCGTCGCCGCGTGGCGGACCGTTCCAGACCACGCGTCGCCCCGCGACCGTGCCCGGCAGGCGGGCTTCCCGCTGCATGCGGACCTGCTCGCGGCCGGCTACGAACGAGGACATCTCATCGCGCGGGCATCCGGCGGCCCGCTCGACATCAACCTGTATCCGCAAGCGTGGCAGGTCAACCGCGGTCGGAGCCTGGAAGGCAAAGAGTTCCGTCGACTCGAGAAACTCGCAGCAGGCAACCCGGGCTGCCTTCAGTTCTCCCGACTCATCTGGACCGGAGACAGCGCCATCCCGGCCGCCCACCATCTCCTCATCGTCATTGACGGGCAAGCCGTCCAGCAAGGCGTATTCAGCAACGTGCCTGCACCACGGTCTCCCCGCCTGCCTGTCGAGGTCCGCACCCGCATGCAGGCTGGAATCCGCTTTCATCGCAGCGTTCAAGCCGACTTCCTCGCCGGACTCGCAGGCGCCGACGCGACCCCGGAACGAACGATTCGCCTGATGGACAACCGCTACGGCCGTATCGACCTGCTCGTGGTCCCGGCCGGGCCTGAACGTCTCGGTCTCGTCGTCGAGATCAAGAACACGGACTTCGACGTGTTCAAGCCCGAACGGGTCGCGCCGAACGCCCGGCGACACCTCGGTCAACTCCAGCGCTACCTGGACCGGGTCGTCGACGGTATCGACAGCGGCGAATGGGACAGTGCGGCCGGCACTCTGCTGTATCCGAGTAGGCCACAGACAGCTGGACGAGCCGAGGTGGTCGAGTCGATCGCTGCCCGGAAGTCGATCATGGTCGTGTGGCGGGACGAATGTGACTGGTAGCAGGCTCAAGCCTGCGACCGGTTTCGCCGGCCCATTCATACTTCGATGTGCCCCCGGCAGGGATCGAACCTGCGACCATCCGCTTAGAAGGCGGGTGCTCTATCCGCTGAGCTACGAGGGCGTGCCCCCGACATGCTAGCGACGAGTGAACGGCGACGTCGAAGGCGAATCGCCTTCACGGCCGCACAGGCTGTAGCGCGGATCGCGGCTATCGGTCCCTCGGCCGGCCAGGCCGGCGATAGCCAGGGTGATCAGAAACAGGATCAGGAAGAGTGTCATGGCAGGAAGTTTGCGCTCAATCAGATCCAGCCACTAGTGGCAGAAATGACGACCATCGTTGATTTACTGCCAACCGGTTGGCATGATGAACGGATGGCCCTGCACAAGATTGTCGTACTGCTCTTTCCGGGCATCCATCCCTTCGAATTCGGCGTTGCGTGCGAGGCATTCGGGATCGACCGATCCGACCAGGACCTGCCGGTCTACGACTTTGTGGTGGCCTCGGAGAGCGCCGAGCCGGTGCCCACCAGCAACGGGTTCACGATCACTACGCAACACCGCTTCAACGAGGCGCTGGATGCCGATCTGGTCATCGTCTCGGCCGGCTCGGACGCCACGATCCCGGCCGCGGTGACCGCCACTCTGGTCGCGGCGTACGAGTCCGGTGCCGCGGTAATGGGCTTGTGCACCGGTGCATTCGCGATCGGCGGGGCGGGCTTGCTAGACGGACGGCGATGCACCACGCACTGGCGGCACACCAGCGCGCTGGCCGAGCGGTTCCCGCTGGCCGACGTCGACCCGAACGTGCTCTACGTCTGTGACGGCCGGGTCTACACCTCCGCGGGGACCGCCGCGGGCCTCGACCTGTGCCTGCACCTGATGCGCAACGAGCACGGTGCCGAGGTGGCCAACACCGTCGCCCGTCGGATGGTGGTGCCGCCGCACCGAGATGGTGGCCAGGCCCAGTACATCGACGTGCCGGTACCGCCATCCGGCTCGGACGGGCTGTCCAAGCTGATGGATGAGTTACTCGAACAATTACAGGACGAACACACCGTCGCCTCGATGGCCGCGCGGGTGAACATGAGCCCCCGGACGTTCGCCCGTAAGTTCGCCGAAGCTACCGGAACCACCCCGCATGCCTGGTTGTTACGGCAGCGGGTGCTCTTCGCCCGGCGGCAGCTCGAAGCCGGCCACGACTCGATCGACCTGATCGCCCAACGGGCCGGCTTCGGCACTGCCGCCCTGCTGCGTCACCACTTTCAGCGACACACCGGGGTGGCGCCGACCGCGTACCGCCGGGCGTTCTGTCCGGAAGCCAGCTGAGCTCAGCTGGCGGCCTGCGTCCGGTCGGCTGAACCCGGCCGGGCGAGGCCAGAATCGATCCGCGCCGACAGTCGTACCGGCCACCTGAAACGTTCGGCGCGGTGTCAGACACTCATTCTTTACGGCGTGAAGTATGGTCGTCGGCAGCCTGACCGGCCGCCGTCGTCCTCTCGTTAAGGGGTATCTCGCCATGTCCAGAACGAGAACCACGACTGTCCGGGATCTGCGCAGGAGCAACCGGTCACGCGCGCTCTGGGAGCTTTACCTCAACGGCCCGCTGACCCGGCAGGAGGTCGGGACGGCCGCCGGCGTGAGCCCCGCGACCGTGAGCAATCTGGTGGGCGACCTGCTCGACCAGGGTGTGGTGGTCGAGGTCGGATTAGAGGATTCCAACGGTGGCCGGCCGCGCGGATTGCTGGAGGTGAACCCTGAATACGGCTTCGTAATCGGGGTCGATGTTGGTGAAACCGCCTTTCTGGTCGAGCTGTTCGACCTCGGAATGCGGGTTCGAGCCTCGCACGTGTCCACTACCGAACTGGCCCGGCTCGATCCGGCCGACGCGGTGACGCACGTGCTGGAGGGTGTCGAGGCCGTCATCGCCGAATCCGGTGTCGCGCCCGAGCGAATCCTCGGCATCGGGGTCGGCGTGCCGGGACTGGTCGAGCACGGCGACGACGCGATCGTGCATGGTCAGAGCGTCGGCTGGGATGCGGTGCCGTTCGGCAGCACGTTGCGGGCAAAACTGAAGTTTCCACTGCAGATCGACAACGGTGCGAAGACCCTCGGCCAGGCCGAGAAATGGTTCGGGGCGGCCCGCGGCTGTGACGATGCCGTCATCGTCCTGCTCGGGATCGGCGTCGGAACCTCGATCATCAGTAACGGCGAGCTGTACCGAGGTGCCACCAGTAGCGCCGGCGAATGGGGTCACACCAAGGTGCTGGTCGGCGGTCGGGATTGCCGTTGCGGCGCCTCGGGATGCCTGGAGGCCTACGTGGGGGCGGGCGCCGTCGTCGCGCGCTACGACGAGCTCAAACGCCGACGGGTGCCGGTGAATCCGAACGACCTCGAGCAGCGGGTCGCCGCGATCGTGGCCGTTCAAGGTAGCGATCGTTCGGCGGCTCGGGTGCTGGAGGAAACGGCGACCTACCTGGGTAATGGCATTGCCGATCTGGTCAATCTCTTCAACCCGGAACGGGTGGTGGTCGGCGGCTGGCTCGGGCAGTTGCTCGGCGACTCACTGCTACCGCGGGTGCGCGAGGTCGCTGCCGGACAGGCGCTGCGGCTGCCGTTCAGCCAGGTGGCCATCCTGAAGGCCGAGCTCGGCGCGGACGCGGTGGCGCTCGGCGCGGCCACCCTGCCGATCGCGAATGTGCTGTCAGCCGGGGCGGGTCACGCTCCGCCGGCTACCAGCCGCGGCCGGCTGCTGGCCTCCGGTCGGGCTGCCGGCTGAGGCCTCTGGCCTGGTTCGCTGGGAATTGTTCTGCCCAGACTCTTGTCAAGGCATATTACAAGCTGTGTAGGATGTGCAGCGCAGGTCACGTGGGATTCTCGGGCGGTCGGTCGCGCCCGAGCGGGGGAGTGCCTGCTCTGGCCAGTCCACTCCAGTCCCCCGATAGGCAGGTCGATGAAACCCAGCCCCGTTCTGACCGCTGACCACAGCGGATTCTTCCTTCGTAGCAGGCCACTCCTGTTGACGGTGGTGGCAGCGATGCTGCTGAGCATGCTCGGCGTCGCCGTACGGTCGGCCGGCCCGGCCGCGGCGGCCGGAACGCTGCTGTCCCAAGGCATGCCCGCGACCGCCTCGTCCACCGAGAATGCCGGCACGCCCGCCTCGGCCGGGGTCGACGGCAACACCACCGGCACCCGATGGTCCAGTGCGTTCAGCGATCCTCAGTGGTTGCAGGTCGATCTCGGTTCCAGCGCGACCATCAGCCAGGTAACCCTGACCTGGGAGGCCGCCTATGGCAAATCCTTCCAGATCCAGACCTCGACGGATGCCAGCAACTGGACCACCATCTATTCCACCAGCACCGGCACCGGCGGCACCCAGACCCTCACGGTCTCCGGAACCGGCCGCTACGTGCGGATGTATGGAACCGTGCGTGGCACCCCTTACGGTTACTCGCTATGGGAATTCCAGGTCTATGGCACTGCCGGCGGTACCGGTGGCGGTAGCTGCCCGACCCAGTCGGACAACCCGAACCTCGGCTCGAACGTGCACATCTTCGATCCGAGCATGTCCAGCGCCACGATCCAGAACCAGCTGAACACCGACTTCAACGCGCAGAAGGACACCAACACCGCGCAGTTCGCAGGCAACCGGGTCGCCGAGCTGTTCAAGCCCGGTACCTACAACGTCGAGGACAACGTCGGCTTCTACACCTCGGTCGCCGGCCTCGGCCAGAATCCGGACGACGTGACCATCAACGGTGACGTCACCGTCGATGCGTTCAACAGCAGCGACGCCGGCAATGCCACCCAGAACTTCTGGCGGTCGGCGGAGAACCTGTCGATCAATCCCTCCTCCGGCGCGGATCGCTGGGCGGTCGCGCAGGCCGGGCCGTTCCGTCGGATCGACGTGCACGGCGGGCTGAACCTGTTCCCGGCCAGCTACGGCTGGGCCAGTGGCGGCTACATCGCCGACACCAAGGTCAGCGGCCAGGTCGAGTCTTCCTCGCAGCAGCAGTGGTATTCCCGCGACAGCAGCTTCGGAAGCTGGGACGGTTCGGTGTGGAACATGGTGTTCTCGGGCGTGAACGGCGCGCCGCCGCAGAACTTCCCGAACCCCTCGCACACCACGCTGGCCACCACCCCGGTATCGCGCGATGTGCCGTACCTGTATGTCGATTCCAGCGGAAAGTACCGGGTGTTCCTACCGTCGCTGCGGACCAACGCCGCCGGCCCGAGCTGGGCGAGTGGCCCGACGCCGGGTAGCTCGGTGCCGATGAGCCAGTTCTACGTTGCCCAGCCGAGCGACAGCACCGCGACGATCAACAATGCGCTGTCCCAGGGTTGCAACCTGCTGTTCACTCCCGGGGTCTATCACCTGAGCCAGACCCTCAACGTCACGCGGGCTAATACGGTCGTGCTGGGCATCGGTTTTCCGACGCTGATCCCGGACAATGGCGTGAACGCGATGGCCGTCTCCGACGTCGACGGGGTCCGGCTCAAGGGCCTGCTCTTCGATGCCGGGCCGACGAACTCGAACGCGCTGCTCACCGTGGGGACCGCAGGCTCGACCACCAGCCATGCTGGCAACCCGACATCCATCCAGGACGTGTTCTTCCGGATCGGCGGTGCCGGCGTAGGCAAGGCGACCAACAGCCTGGTGGTCAACAGCAATGACAGCATCATCGACGACATCTGGGCCTGGCGGGCCGATCACGGCACCGGGGTCGGTTGGACCACCAACACCGCGGACAACGGGCTGACGGTCAACGGTAATAACGTGATCGCGACAGGCCTGTTCGTCGAGCACTACCAGAAGTATGAGGTGCAGTGGAACGGGCAGAACGGCAAGACGATCTTCTTCCAGAACGAGATGCCCTACGACGTGCCCAACCAGGCGGCCTGGATGAGCAATGCCTCGACCAACGGCTACGCGGCCTATAAGGTCGCCAACACCGTGACCACGCACGAAGCCTGGGGCGTGGGAAGCTACTGCTACTTCAACGTCAATCCCTCGGTCAATGCCGCGCGCGGTTTCGAGGTACCGAACACCGCGGGGGTGAAGTTCCACGACCTGCTGACGGTTTCGCTCGGTGGCAACGGGACGATCACCAACATCATCAACACCACCGGGGGAATCGCGCAGGGGACGGCGACCGTCCCGAGCTACCTGGTCAGCTATCCCTGATCGCTGCACTGACTATCGAGGTCGGGGCAGGTCACCACGACCCCGACTCAACCGGCCGGCCCGAGAAGTCTCGGGCCGGCCGGTGTGCGTTGTGCACATGGCTCTGACAGTTTGCCGACCCGTTATCCCCAGGCCAGCCGGCTATCCACATTCTGGTGCTGGTCGCCCTGCCGACGGCGTACGCGAGGTCTAGTAGAGGCAACCCGCATGGGGCCCCGGGAAACCGGAAACGTGAAGGAGCGAGAGCATGCATGGAGCCAACGTCATCATCGTCGGCAACGTCGTCGACGAGGTTGCCAACAGACCGACCGTCTCGGGAGTGTCCCGGGTCTCCTTCCGGGTGGCGAGCACCCAGCGGTGGCGAGATCGCGAGTCGGGACAGTGGGTGGACGGCCACAAGTTCTTCGTCAACGTCACCTTCTGGCGGGATTTCGCCGAGAACGTCGCGGCATCGTTGAAGAAGGGCGATCCGGTCGTGGTCAACGGCAAGATCTTCTCCCGGCAGTACGTCCGCGACGAGAGCAACCACGTGGCCTACGAGGTCGAGCCGGAATCGATCGGGCATGACCTCGCCCGTGGGACCGCGGTGTTCACCAAGCGCCGGCGTGGCTTCTCGGGGTCGGTGGAACTGGACGCCGACGGGATGCCGATCCGGGTGGCCGATCAGGGCTACGAGCTGGTGGGTGAGCCCGATGCAGCCTTTTCTGGTGACGAGCCGCTGATCGATCCGTTCACGGCACCGCTGGTGCCCGAGCTGAGCCGGGCCGGCTGAGCGGCGGGCCAGCTGAGGCGCGTCGGCCGGACGCGGTGAGCCCACCGGCACCGCGTCCGGGGCCGGACTCGAATCGAGTACGGCTGAGTGGTTGTACTCAGGCCAGTGGCCCGGGTAGTTGGCACAGTGGCGGATATGAGCATCACGCAACGGGATCACGGCCTCGATGGTGGCGACCGCGACAGGGCCAACCGGCCGCGACGATGGGGGGCCGGCGCCTGGTTCGGTTGGAGTGTCGCGGTGGCGTTACAGGTGGCGGTCTCGCTGGTCGCTGCGTTCATGATCCTGTGGGGCGCCTCGACTACCTGCGGCGAGCCGGCCGGCTCGGCCAACCTCGTCACCGGCCTGCGATCCTTGGCGATCGCAGCGGCGCTACCGGCCGGTGGCTGGCTGCTCGCCTGCGCCGTTCGGCCTGGCCGGTGGCCGCGATGGTTGGGCGGTTGGCTGATCGGAGCGCTACCGCTGCTGGCCGTGGCCGCGACCCATACCGGCACTCAGGATTGGGTAGGCAGCTTCTGCTTCTGAGCCGTTGTGTTCAGGGTATTTCTCCTGCGGCGCGTGGAGCAGTTGCCCTAATCTAGGCAGATGCCTTCACCGCAGCCTGGCGGCCTGATTCGCGCGCAACAATTCTTGGCCGGGACGCTGATGGCCTCTTTGGTGGTCATCGGAATCGCTATCTCGCTGGTTCAGTCGCATGGCACGGCACCGGACCGTTCCCCGGCGCTGTGGCAGTACCTGCTGATCCTGTGCCTGGGCGCGGTGATCACGCCGGTGGTGTCGAGGATCGGTTACCGGACGGATGCGCTGTCGCCCGCTCTCGACGCCGAGGCCGCTCGCTCGCAGGCAACGGCCAGGTTTCAGCAGCTGATGATCCTGCGGTTCGCGCTCTGCGAGTCGGTGGCGATCGTCTCGATCGCGCTCGCCTTCGCGAGCAGGCCGCCGGCGATCACGGTCTACCTGCTCGGTGCGGTGATCAGCCTGCTGTTGATGGCCGTGCATGTCTGGCCCAGCCAGCGAGTTGTCGATCAGGTGCAGCAACGCCTGGACCGCGACGGTGGTCGCTCCGAACTCGCCGCGGTGCTGAACGGCGAGGCGAGCGGGAGCGGCGCCAGTTGAGCGGGCGCCAGCTGCGGCGTGGTGACGGGATATGCCGATGAATAAAGGGGAATCTGCCGTCCTCGACAGGCTGCCCGGACCATCGCCGGGCTCCTCCCGGCGCGCGCCCGGCCGGCGCGGAGTTGGCCGACGGCCCGCTGGGCATGCCTACGGTATTGGCTGCAGCCATAGACGGTCCGTCTGGTTCTCACGCTTGCCTGGCGAAGCGTCCGGCCAGCCCTCATTTTCCTACTACCTGGGTCGATAGGACGGACGTGTCCAGTGAGCTGAGCGCGCCTGCCTACGGACGTCCGTCGTTCGGGCGACTGTCGCTGTTCGCCCTCTCGTGGTACCCGTCGGTGGTGCTGGGTTGGGGGTTGCTGGCGATCGCGATCGCCCAGGTATCCACCTCGACACTGGTCAAGGCCGGCGCTCCGCTGGCGATGACCGCGGTGCTGCTCGTGGTGCTCGAACTGCGGCCACTGGTCCAAGGCTCCGATCACGATCCGCAGGGCGTGGTGATGTCCACCGCGTTCGCCTGCGCGATCCTGTTCCTGTGGGGACTCTGGCCGGCCCTGGTCGTGGTCAGTATCGCCTCGCTCGCTGCCGACCTGCGGATGCGCAAGACCGCCTGGAAGCTGTTCTTCAACGTCGGCCAGTACAACCTGTCCATCAGCGCGGCCTGGGTGGTGATGGCCTGCAGCTCGCGGACGCCGTCGTTGAGCAACCCGCTCAGCACCCTGACCGGTGGTGACCTGCCCTGGATGATCGGGGCCTGCGTGGTGTACTTCGTCACCAACCTGATCCTGGTCTCCGGCGCGCTGGCCTGGACGAGTTCGTTCTGGGCGTTCCTGTTCGACGACTTCCCGCACTACGCCGCGACCACCTTCTCGGTGCTCGCCCTGTCACCGGTCATCGTGGCGGTGGCGAACACCGCCTGGGAGTTGCTGCCGTTGCTGCTGGTCCCGCTCGTGCTGGTCTACAAGATGGCTCAGATGTCGCTGGAGAAGGAGTATCAGGCCGGCCACGATCCGCTGACCGGACTGCCCAACCGGACCCGGCTGCAAGCCTCGTTGACCGCGGAGTTGAACCGCTCCAAGCGGGTCGGTCGGCCGTTCGGACTGCTGTTGATCGACCTCGACCACTTCAAAGAGGTCAACGACACCCTCGGCCACCATGTCGGTGACCAGTTGCTGATCCACTTCGCCGAGCGGCTCAGCAACTCGGTGCGCCCGACCGACCACATTGCCAGGCTCGGCGGCGACGAGTTCGCGGTGATCGTGCCTGACGCCAACGAGGCCGAGGTGCTGGGAGTTGCCGAGCGGATCCGGGCCTCGCTGGTCAGCCCGATTGCCCTGGAAGGCATGTGGCTCGAAGTCGAGGCATCCATCGGACTCGCGATGCACCCCGAGCATGCGCTGCTTGCCGAGGACCTGCTGCGGCTGTCGGACGTGGCGATGTACGTGGCCAAGGAATCCCGCAGCGGGGTGGCGACCTATTCGGCGCACCGTGACCGCAACTCCGCCGACCGGCTGACCCTGCTCGGCGAGTTGCGGCAGGCGCTGGACGAGAACGCGCTCACCCTGCACTACCAGCCCAAGGTCTCGCTGGCCGACTCCTCGCTGATGGGCGTCGAGGCGCTGATCCGCTGGCACCACCCGCAGCGCGGGTTCATCCCGCCGGACGAGTTCATCCCGCTGGCCGAACGCTCGGGCATCATGCACCTGCTGACCGACCGGGTAGTGAGCCTCGCGCTGGCTCAACTGGCCAGCTGGCGCGCTCAAGGCCTGTCGATCCGGGTCGCGGTGAACGTCTCGCTGACCGACCTGCTGGGTAGCCGGTTGATCGATCTGGTGCTCAACGGTTTGCACCGATACGAGTTACCGCCGGGCATGCTGCAACTCGAGATCACCGAGCGGGTGGTCGCCCAGCAAACCGACGAGCTCAATGCGATCCTGCGCAATCTCGAGGCGGTCGGCGTCTCGCTCAGCCTGGATGACTTCGGGACCGGCTATTCCTCGCTGCTGCGCTTGCAGTCATTGCCGGTCAAGGAGCTCAAGATCGATCGAGCTTTCGTCTCGCGGCTGTCCGAAGGGACCGCCGCGGTCGGCATCGTCCGTTCGATCGTCGACCTGGCGCACGCGCTGGGGATGCCAGCCATCGCCGAAGGCGTCGAGACCGAGGCCGAGTGGCAGGCGCTGCGTGACCTCGGTTGTGACGGGGCGCAGGGCTGGCACATCGCCAGGCCGATGCCGGCCATCGAAGCCACCGCTTGGCTGCGTGCCCGGCTGGGTTATCCGCCGGCCGAGCTGCCGGCCGGTAACCCGGCGCCATCGGCCAATGACCCGAACCTCGTCGAGCTGGCGGCGGCCGACCTGCCGGACGCTCACGACCGGGCCGCAGCCAGGCGGCCATTGTCTGATACCGCTCTGCAACTTGTCGCCGGACCCGACGTCCGGATCGATACGGCTGCCCGGATCGAGGCGAGCGAGACAGACGCCGTCCGGACCGATGCGGCCCGGGCAGAGACCGTCCGGATAGACGGCGTTCGGGTAGAGACCGTGCCGACGGACGCCGTTCCACTCGAGGCTGTGGCCCAAACCGAGGCAGCGCACTGATCAGATCTTGATTTCGGACACTATGCACCACGTTGTTTATTCACTTTTTAGGTAATTCGTGCGAGATGCCTGGACGTTTCACCGCTCACCTCAGCGCGCCCCGTGCCGATTGGCACAGGAGAATGTCTGCAAAGTTTCAGTAATTTCCGGGGGCGTGAATGTTGAGGCAACGGCGGCGCGTGCGGGCCTTCGCCCCTGAGGTCGTCCGTTGGCTCGGAATTGCGATCTGGGTAGTCATCGCGGTCGGGTTCGTTGTCAACATCCTGTTCGGCGACCGCTCGGTACACACCGTGCAGACCGCGCATGTAGTCACGCTCGGCCTGTTCTTCGTCCTGATCCTGGCCCGCATCATGGTCGCGGCGATTCACTGGCGATCGCGGCGCGGCGCACTGCTGGTACTGCTGGCCGCGCTTGCCCTGTGGGCCGCCGGTTCGACCGTCCTCAACGCCAGTGCTCAGCCTGATCTCACCAAGTTCCCGGCCCCCGGCGAGGGGCTGTTCCTGGCCTCCTACCTGGGGATCGCCGGCTACCTGATCGTGGACACCGCGCACTGGAAGAGCACCGCCCTGGACGCCTGGCTCGAGGCGATCGTGGTGTGTGGCGGTACCACCTGCCTGGCCGGCAGCCTGCTGCTGACACCGGTGGCGGCCGCGCTGGGCGACGGCGGCATGCGGCTGCTGCTCGCGCTGCTCTACCCGATGATCGACATTGCCTTGGCATTGCTGGTGGTTGGCCAGATCGTGCTGCGGGTGCGTCGCGGCATCGAGCGCTCGGCTCTGCTCTGCCTGGGTTTCGCGCTGTTCGCGATCGCTGACTTCAACTTCGTGACCAACCTTTCCCGCGGCACCTATGGCTTCAACGTCCTGGACGGCCTGCTCTGGGCAGCCGGTTTCGCGCTGATCGTGGACGCGGCCTGTTGGTCACGCACCGAGGTGCTCAAGGCGCTGCCCCGCCGCGCTGGACCGGGCCTGATGGTGGGTGCGGCATCGGTGGCGATCGGAGTGCTGGCGTTCCGGCCGCAGTCCGGCGTGGGTTTCTACCTCACCGTCCCGGCGGTGCTCACCCTGCTGGCCGCCGGTGGCCGGCTGGTGCAGGCGCTGCGCGAGGCCAACGGAGCTGCCGAAGCCTTCGCGCTCTCGCGGACCGACGACCTGACCCTGCTGCCCAACCGGCGCTCGGTGATCGCCACCCTGGACGCCTGCTTGGAATCGGGCGGCCCGCTGGCCTTGATGCTGTTGGATCTCGACGGATTCAAGGACGTCAACGACACCCTCGGGCATGCCGCCGGCGACTCGGTCCTGCAACTGGCGGCGCACCGGATGCGCCAGGCATTGCCGCCCTCGGTGCTGATCGGCCGGCTCGGCGGTGACGAGTACGCGATCGTGATGTACAGCAACGACACCCTCGAGCTGATGGAAACCGCGCAGCTGATCCTCGAGGTGCTGCTGCAACCGGCACTGGTCGAGGGCATCGAACTCAGCACCAGTGCCTCGATCGGCATCACCGTGCGGGCCGCGGCCGACGGCCAGAGCATCGAGTTGCTGCGGCGTGCCGATGTCGCGATGTACCAGGCAAAGTCGACCCGATCCGGCGCGGTGCTCTACGACGCGCACACCGATGACTTCTCCCGGCAGAAGCTGCAGCTGGCCGAGGAGCTGCGCAAGGCCATCCCGGACGGCCAGCTGGTGATGTACTACCAGCCACAGATCGACGCCGCGACCCAGCAGGTCTGCGGTCTGGAAGCCCTGGTCCGTTGGCAACATCCGCAGCACGGCCTGCTGTCGCCGATCGCGTTCCTGCCGGCGGCTCGTCGCGATGGGCTGATGCTGCCGCTGTCCGACGAGGTCGCCCGGTTGGTGATCGCCGATCTGCGTCGCTGGCGATCCAACGGCCTCGAACCGCGGGTGTCGCTGAACTGCGCACCGGCCGAACTGTTCAGCGGGGTTTTCCTGCCCAGGCTCTACGACTCGATCGCCGCGGCACAGTTACCACCCGAGAGCCTGGTCATCGAAGTCACCGAGGACACCTTTATCGCTGAGCCGGAACGGGCTCGTGGCATCCTGGCCGACATTCGCGCGCACCACGTCCAGATTGCCATCGATGACTACGGAACCGGGTTCTCGTCGCTGTCCTACCTGCGAGATCTGCCGGTGCAGGAATTGAAGATGGACCGGTCCTTCATCGCGGTGATGCGCAGCGATATGCGCAGTCGGATGATCGTCTCCTCGACCTTCCAGATGGCGCACGCGCTGGGCCTGCGCACGGTGGCCGAGGGAGTCGAGAACGCGGCGACCGCGGCCGACCTGATCGCGATGGGCGTGGACGTCCTGCAGGGCTATCACGTGGCCAAGCCGATGCCGGCCGGCGAGGTCGAGTCCTGGGTGCGCGAGCACACCGTGCTGTCCGAGCGCAGGTTCGCCTAGCCAGCAGGCGACCATCGAGCGCAGGTTGGCCTAGCCAGCAGGCCACCACCGAGCGCAGGTTGGCCTAGCCAGCAGGCCACCACCGAGCGCAGGTTGGCTTAGCCAAGACTCGGGCTACCCAACCGGGGGCTAGCCGGCCACCGGGACCAGGGTCGGCACCGGCAACCGGAATGCCGCCAGTTCCGGCACGCTGATCCCGTCCAGCCCGACCCCCTGCACGAACAGCCGGAACGCGTCGGGGTTGCCGCTGCGCTGCCGGTCGAAGGCCTGCGCGCAGTGCTCGTAGACCGGCGTGCTCGCGGCCGATCCCAGGTAGCTGGCCGGTCCGGTACCCGGCAGGGTGCGGCCGAACATGCCGGCCGCCGCGAGCAGGCCGCGAACGCGCTCGTCGATGATCATCACCGCCGAGGCGACCTCGTTCGCCCGGACGGCCTGGATCAGCCCGTGGAACAGGGCAGCTCCGGCGAGCCGAGCGGCACCCTTCAGGCCGCGCCGGTAGCCGATGGTCGCCACGTCCCAGGTGTTGGCGACGTCCAGGCCGGCGGCCCGTACCGACCTCGCGACATCCACCGACCAGGGCGGCCGGCCGGCGTCCTGCAGCGATTTCAGCCCGGCTTCGGTGGGCCGGATCAGCCGGCAGGCCCCCAGCACATCGCCACCGGATTCGGTCAGCGCGATGAAGATCGAGGCGTCCTCGTACGGGCCGTACTCCGCCGCCAACTGCTCGCGGGTGTTGCCGTAGGCACGCAGGAAGACCGCCGCTTCGCAGTCCCGGGTGGCCGCGAGCAACTCGTGCTCTGGGTTGAACTGCAGGCTGAGCATCGGGGCGCTGTCCACGGGTTCCTCCTCGGCCGGCGACGCCCAGCATCAGGCAACCGGGCGACAGTGCGGAGCGTACCGGCGAGAGTGGCCGCTGTGACAGAGTGCGTAGCGAGCAGCTGTTGGCCGCGACCGTCGTCCCGCTGCGCCGGTCCGACGCCGATTGCCAGAGGCAGCCCGACCAGACAGTGTGTCCAAAACTCTGGGCGATCGCTCGGCGTAGCTCAGAAGCGGGGCGTGATGACCGATGTGATCCTTATGGACTCATCGGTAGGAGCTGTCCCGCCCAGCGGGCAGAGCTCGACGCTGCCGAGGTGAAGCGGGTTCAGCACGACAGCTCGGTCTACCAGCCACTGCTGTCCGTCCACACGCTCGGCTGTTCCGATTCCAGCCTGGACGAGCTGGCCGCCAGCCTGCTGCGGTACTGCGGTTTCGGCGGTGTGTTGATCATGCTCGGCACCGGCGAGCCGAGCCGGACCGGCCGTGCGGGCAGCCGGGGCGCGCTTCGCACCCTGCACAGCCGGGCACCGCAAGCCGCCGAAGGCCAGGCCCGGACGTCCGGCGCGGTTCGGAGCTGGCCGGTGACCGACCCGACCGGCGCGCCAGCCGGGCAGTTGCACTGCCTGCTCGGTCGCGACGGGCTGGCTCCGGACGCCGGCCAGCTACAGCTGATCGAGCAGGTCTGCCAGCAGCTCGGGGTGGCGTTTGGCCAGTGGCAGCAGGCAGAACAGGCCCGGACGCTGCGTCAGGAATTGTTCGACGAGCGGACCGAACGACGGCAGGTCGAACGGGCACTGGGCCTGGTGTTCGACGAGTCGGCGATCGGGATGGCCACCGTCAGCCTGGCCGGCGAGGCCGCTGGCCGGTTCCTGGCGGTCAACGATGCACTGTGCCACCTGACCGGCCGGTCGGCCGAGGAGTTGCTGCGGCTGACCTCGGCCGAGCTGACCCACCAGGACGACCGCGCGATCGGCAACTCGGCGATGCGCCGGGCGATGGCCGGCCGCCGGACCCCGGTCCGGTACCGGCGCCGGCTGCTGCGCGCCGATGGCAGCGCGGTGTGGGTGCAGGTCACCACCTGCCCGTTGTTCGACGACGAGGACCGGCCGCTGTACGCGCTCCAGCAGATCGAGGACCTGCGGGCGCGTGAGGATGCGGAGTCCGAACTCGCCGCTCGACAGGATCCGCTGACCGGGGTGTTGAACAGCGCCGCGCTGGAGGAGTCGATGGTGGAGGTGCTGGACCGGGCTCGCCGGCTGGACACCACCGGCGCCGTCCTGGTCTGTGACCTCGGGCCGCTGGCCGATGCGCCGGATCAGGCCGAGAACATCCGCCGGACGGTCGCCAGCACCCTCGGACGTACCTTGCGCAACGGCGATATCATCGCGCGGGTAGCGGAAAACCGGTTTGCCATCGTGGCCGAGGAGGTGCGGCCAGAGCATGCGGCAAGCCTGGCGCGCCGGATCACCGAGGCGATGCGGGGCAGCTCCCAGCAGACCGGTTCGATCGACATCGGGATCTCGGTGCTCAGCCCGGACGCCGATCCGCAGGTGCTGTTCCGCCAAGCCACCGAGGCGATGTTGACCGCTCGCGAGACCGGCCAGTCCTACCTGCTGTACCAGCGTTCGGAGGTGGCGGAGCCCTATCCGTCCGAGGTGCTCTACGCCCGTCCGGGTTGGCGGGCCGGCGACTGATGGCCTTGCTCGACAAGCTCTTTGAGGGTCGGTAGGCGTCGAAGCCAAGTGCTGCGCAGGAGTTCGCCAGCCGTTCACGCAGGCGTTGCGATAGCGGTACCCGAGCTGCGGCACGGTGCGAGCTATGACTGATGACGCGCAGCTGTTCACTTCTGGATTTTCCCGGCGGGGCTTTCTCACGGCGGCCGGCACGGTGGGCGCCGGCATCGCGCTGACCCCGTTGCTCGGTGCTGAGGCCGATGCCCAGGCCACGCCGACCGCCAGCGGGGTAGACCCGTTGAGCACGCCGCGGGTCAATGGCCTGCACCTGCAGTTCGGGGCAGATCCGGCCAGCGAGCTAGTGGTGTCCTGGCACACCCTGCAGCCGGTGCACCGGCCGCGGGTCCTGCTTGGGGAGTCCGACGGCAGGTACCGCCGCAGCCAGCCGGCCCAGCAGAGCAGCTACGTCGACGGTAAGTCCGGCCAACGGGTCTACGCCTATCACGCTCGATTGGCGGGACTTGCCTCCTCGCACGACTACGCCTACGCCGCCGTCCATGACGGGGCCGAGCCGGAGTTCGGTTCGGTACGCACCGGCCCGCGCGGCCGGGAACCGTTCACCTTTACCAGCTTCGGTGACCAGGGCACCCCGACCACCGGCAAGATCTACACCCCGCCGGCCGGCGTGACGATCGCGAATCCGCCGTACGTCAATGACAATCTCGGCTCACCGGCCGCTGGCGACACCACTGCCGGGGTCGAGCGGGTACGGCCGTTGTTCCATCTTTTCAACGGTGATCTCTGCTACGCCAACCTTGCCACCGACCGGGTTCGGACCTGGTCGGACTTCTGGGAGAACAACAGCCGCAGCGCCCGGCATCGGCCGTGGATGCCGTCGGCCGGCAATCACGAGAACGAGCTCGGCAACGGACCGATCGGGTATGCGGCGTACCAGACGTACTTCTCGCTACCCCGCCAGCCCGGCCAGACCGACGTGACCGCCGGACTCTGGTATGCCTTCACGGTCGGCTCGGTCCGGGTGATCAGCCTGGCCAACGACGACATCTGCCTGCAGGACGGTGGCAACAGCTATGTGCGCGGCTACTCCGACGGTGCCCAGAAGGCTTGGCTTGAAAGGGAATTGAAGGCTACCCGGGCCAACCATGACATCGACTGGATCGTGGTGTGCATGCACCAGGTGGCGATCAGCACGGCCGACCAGTTCAATGGCGCTGACCTCGGCATCCGGCAGGAGTGGCTGCCGCTGTTCGACGAGTACCAGGTCGACCTGGTGGTGTGCGGGCACGAGCACCACTACGAGCGCTCGCACCCGATTCGCGGTCAGCAGCACAATGCCACCCTGACCCCGATCCCGCGCGGTAGCCGGACCGACGTCATCGACACCACCCTGGGCACCGTGCACATGGTGCTTGGCGGCGGTGGCACGTCCGCCCCGTCGAACAAGCTGTTCTTCGAGCCGCCGGCCTGCCGGGTGATCACCTCGGTCACCGCACCGGATCCGGTGACCGGCAAGCGGGCGCCGGTCTACACCCACGAGGACGCCCCGTGGTCGGCCGTCCGGGACGCCGCGAATTCCTATGGCTTCGCCGCGTTCGACGTCGACCCCGGTGACCGCAAGCATGGCCTGACCAGGCTCGAGGTGACCTACTACGACGTGCTGGGCGCGCAGGGGCAGCTGGCTGCCTTCGAGACCTTCACCCTGCAGCGACCGCGCAGGGACGCCGATCGGTCCCGCTGAGCGACCAGGCCGGAGGACAAGAGAGTGGAAGATTTCTGCGGCTGGGCAACGAAAATCTTCCACTCTCTGAGGTTCCCGGACGGTAGGCCTTGACATAATTGGTCTAGTCCTATTTTATGGACGCAGCATGGGGGATCGACGTACATCACCTCGCTGCGAGCCGTCCAGGCACGCGGGACAGGAGTCTTTCGTGCGCAATCTCAAATATCTGGTGGCTTCGGCCGCCGTCCTCGGGCTCGGTGCCGCCACCGCGCTACTGGTCACCGCGCAACCGGCGGCGGCCGCCGGTAACCTGGTCGGCAACCCCGGCTTCGAATCGGCGAGCCTTGCCAACTGGACCTGCTCGGCCGCCGACAGCGCGGTCAGCGGCCACGCTCATTCGGGCAGTTATGCCTTGCAGGGCAACGCGAACAACAGCGACACCGCTCAGTGCAGCGAGCAGGTGACGGTCACCGCGAACACCAGTTACACCCTGTCGGCCTACGTCAACGGGTCCTACGTCTACCTGGGTGTGACCGGTACCGGGACCAGCGATACCAGTACCTGGACGCCCGGCACCGGCGGCAGCTATGCGCCGCTGTCGGTCGGCTTCACGACCGGTGCCAGCACCAGCAAGGTCACCGTCTACCTGCACGGCTGGTACGGGCAGGGCGCCTTTTATGCCGACGATGTAAGCCTTCCGGGCTCCGGTGGGCCGCCACCGCCGCCGACCAGCACCCCGCCGACCGCGACTCCAACACCCACCCCGACGCCCACTCCAACCCAGACGCCACCGTCCGGCGGTGGCTTGCCGGCGCACCTGATCACCGGCTACTGGCAGGACTTCACGGGCAACGGGGCGACCGCCCTCAAGCTGGCCGACGTGCCGAAGAGCTACTCGCTGGTCGCGGTCGCCTTCGGCAACTCCACCAGCACTCCCGGTCAGGTCTCCTTCAGCCTCGATCCGCAATTGTCCTCCGCGCTCGGGGGATACTCCGACGCCCAGTTCAAGGCCGATATCGCGACGCTGCATTCCCAGGGTCGCAAGGTGATCCTGTCGGTCGGTGGCCAGAACGGCGCGATCAGCGTCAGCGACTCGACCTCGGCGGCCAACTTCGCCAGCAGCGTCTACTCGATCATGACCAGCTACGGCTTCGACGGTGTCGACATCGACCTGGAGAACGGGGTGAACGCCACCTATATGGCGCAGGCGCTGAACTCGCTGCATGGCATGGCCGGCTCGAACCTGATCATCACGCTGGCGCCGCAGACCATCGACATGCAGTCCACCGGCACTGAGTACTTCAAATTGGCCTTGGCGATCAAGAGCATTCTCACCATCGTCAACATGCAGTTCTACAACTCCGGCAGCATGCTGGGCTGTGACGGCAACGTCTACTCCGAAGGCAACGTGAACTTCCTGACCGCGCTGGCCTGCATCGAACTGCAGGGTGGCCTGGCGCCGAGTCAGGTGGGCTTGGGAGTGCCGGCCAATTCCAGCGGCGCGGGTAGCGGGACGGTGGCCCCCTCGGTGGTGAACAACGCGCTGGACTGCCTGGCCTCCGGGACGAACTGTGGCAGCTTCCACCCGGCCAGCCACTGGAGCATCCGGGGCGCGATGGACTGGGACATCAACTGGGACGCCAATGCCGGCTACAACTTCGCCAACACCGTGTCAGGCCACCTGAGTTCGCTGCCGTAGCCGCCGGCGGCTAGCGCTGGTGCCGCGCCAGGCTGGTGACGAAACCGGCCAGCGGCACCAGCGCTAACAGGCTGAGCGCCAGCACCAGCCCGGCGGACTGGTGCGTCACCCTAGGTGCGGTGGCCAGCAGTATGCCGATGCCCAGCAGCCCCAGTGCCAGCCGACGTTCGGCAGAGGGCACACCCAAGGCGGCGAGGATTACCGCTACCAGGCCGGCCAGCAGACCAGCCCACACAAACACTGAGCCCAGGATGTTCATCGCTGTCCAATCAGGCTGTGCGGAATAGCTGTAGGTAGTGGGCGACGGCGGACATTAGCTGATGAGTACACCGTCAAATAAAGTTGGTGTCAAGAGTCGACTCTGGTGCCCTGTGTGCCCCGACCTTGCGGCTGCTGGGACACTGGTTCTGGCGTGACAACCCGATTTACGCGATACCCGAGTTCGAAGGAATCCAGTGGCTCAGTACATCTATTCCATGTACAAGGTGCGCAAGGCGCACGGTGACAAGATCATTCTCGACGACGTGACCCTGGCGTTCCTGCCCGGCGCGAAGATCGGCGTGGTCGGCCCGAACGGCGCCGGCAAGTCGACCGTGTTGAAGATCATGGCCGGCTTGGAGAAGGAATCCAACGGGGATGCCGTGCTGGCGCCGGGCGCGAGTGTCGGCCTGCTGCAGCAGGAGCCACCGCTGGACGAGGACAAGACCGTCCGGCAGAACGTCGAGGACGCGGTGGCCGAGATGCGTGGCCACCTGGCCCGGTTCGAAGAGGTTTCGGCCGCGATGGGCGAGCCGGACGCCGACTTCGACTCGCTGCTCACCGAGCAGGGCGACCTGATGGAGAAGATCGAGCACGGCGACGGCTGGGAGCTGGACAGCCGGATCGAGCAGGCCATGGACGCGCTGCGCTGCCCGCCCGGCGACGAGCCGGTGACCCACCTGTCCGGTGGCGAGCGGCGCCGGGTGGCGCTGTGCAAGCTGCTGCTCGAACAGCCCGACCTGCTGCTGCTCGACGAGCCGACCAACCACCTGGACGCCGAGAGCGTGCAGTGGCTGGAACAGCACCTGGCCAAGTACCCGGGCACCATCCTGGCGGTCACCCACGACCGGTACTTCCTGGACAACGTCGCCGAATGGATCCTGGAACTCGACCGGGGTCGGGCGCACCCGTACGAGGGCAACTACTCCACCTACCTGGAGAAGAAGGCCGAGCGGCTCAAGGTCGAGGGCAAGAAGGACCAGAAGCTGCAGAAGCGCCTCACCGAGGAACTGGAATGGGTCCGGCAGAACGCCAAGGGCCGGCAGGCCAAGTCCAAGGCCCGGTTGCAGCGCTATGAAGAGATGGCCACGGAGGCTGAGAAGACCCGCAAGCTGGACTTCGAAGAGATCCAGATCCCGCCGGGCCCCCGACTGGGTGGCGTGGTGGTGGACTCGCGCAACCTGGACAAGGGCTTCGACGGCCGGGTGCTGGTCAAAGACCTGTCCTTCACCCTGCCGCGCGGTGGCATCGTCGGCGTGATCGGCCCGAACGGGGTCGGCAAGACCACCCTGTTCAAGACCATCGTCGGCCTGGAACAACCCGATTCCGGCGAGGTTCGGGTCGGCGAGACGGTCAAGATCAGTTACGTGGATCAGAGCCGGGGCGGCATCGATCCGGCCAAGAACGTCTGGCAGGTGGTCTCCGACGGCCTGGACTACATCAAGGTCGGCCAGGTCGAGATGCCCAGCCGGGCCTATGTGTCAGCCTTCGGGTTCAAGGGACCGGACCAGCAGAAGCCGTCCGGTGTGCTGTCCGGTGGCGAGCGCAACAGGCTCAACCTCGCGCTGACCTTGAAGGAAGGCGGCAACCTGCTGCTGCTGGACGAGCCGACCAACGACCTGGACGTGGAAACGCTCGGTTCGCTGGAGAACGCGCTGCTGGAATTCCCGGGCTGTGCCGTGGTGATCAGCCACGATAGGTGGTTCCTGGACCGGATCGCCACCCACATCCTGGCCTGGGAGGGCACCGATTCCAATCCGGCCGAGTGGTACTGGTTCGAGGGCAACTTCGACTCCTACGAGAAGAACAAGGTGGCCCGGCTGGGTGCCGACGCGGCTCGTCCGCACGCGGTGACCTACCGCAAGCTGACCCGGGACTAGCCCGTACGGTTGGACAGCCCGCCCGCAGAGTAGGAGTCCGATGGCCCGCTTCATTGCTCGGTGCGCGATGCGGTGGTCCGACATGGACGCCTACGGCCACGTCAACAACACCGCCTACCTGGCCTATCTCGAACAGGCCCGGGTGTCGATGTTCTTCGACCGCTACGACTCGTCCTTCGCAGGCGGCACGGTGGTGGCCCATCACGAGATCACCTACCTGCACCCGGTGGTCTATCACCCAGAGCCGCTGCGGCTGGAACTGTGGATCGACAAGATCCGGGCGGCGGATTTCGCGGTGCTCTACGAGGTGTTCGACGGCGAGACGCTGGCCGCCAAGGCAGCTACCAGGCTGGTGACCTTCGACTTCACCACCAACCGGCCGCGCCGGCTGTCGAGCGAGGAACGCGGCATCCTGCTGGGCTATCTGGACGAGGCGGCGGTCGATGATGCTGGTTGAGTTCGAGCAGTTGCGTGATTTCGGGCCGCTGGCCAGCTACCTGGACGAGGCGGCGGTCGATGATGCTGGCTGAGGTCGATCAGCTGCGGGATTTCGGCCCGCTGGCAGAGCGCGCCAACTCGGTTGCCGACGGCGCGATGATCCGGTTCCGAGCCGGCGGCGACACCATCGCCGGCTTCGTCCGGCTGCCCTTCGAGGTGCTGGCTGGCCGGACGATCGTGGCTACCGGCGAGACCTCGGATGTGACGGTCGCGGCGACCGAGTTCCTGGCCTGGTTGGACGGCGGTCCGGAGCCGGCCCGCAAGGACGCGCACTGGCTGAGCCCGCTGCCGCCCCGTGCCGGCTGGCAGCGGATCGAGGTGGTGCCGGACTCAGCGGTCCGCGAGGTGGTCCGGTCCGGGGCGTTGCTGGCGCACGACACGGCCAGCAGATCCGGTCAGCAGGCGCTGCTGGATTCGATCGTGCTCACCGTGCAGTCGGGTGACCAGCGCATCGAGGTGCCGCTGGGCCCGCTGAGCGCGCTGACCCGGATGGGGTTCCTGCCCCGGGGCGGCGAGGCGGCGGTCGACACCGCGCCGGGCTGGCTGCGGGTCGCGGCCCAGTTCGGCTCGACGTTCCTCAGCACCGGAACCAATCAATTGGGCCTGCTCGGCTTCTGAGCCTGGTCCGATACCAGCTTCACCAGCGACGCCTGGTCCAGCTTGCCGTTGGCGGTGGTGGGCAAGCTGGCAAGCCGGAGGATCACGCCGGGTACCGCATAGTCCGGCAGCGACCTGGCCAGCTGCCGTCTCAGCTCAGAGACCTCCGCCGCGGTCAAGGCCGCCTGCGAGATGCTGGGCGTCCGGCAGGTGTAGGCCAGGGCAAGCCGATCGATGTTGCCGGTGTGGTCGGTGACCGGCAGCACAATGCAGTGCGCCACCTCGTCGAGGCCCCGGGCGGCCCGCTCGATCTCGGCCAACTCCAAGCGGTGGCCCCGGATCTTGATCTGCCGATCTGCCCTGCCGTGAAAGTGCAGCACGCCGTCGACGTCCCAGCTGCCCCGATCGCCGGTCGCATACAGCCTGGTGGGCATGTCGTCGATGGCCACGGTCGGGAACCGCTCGGCGGTCAAAACCGGATTGCCCAGGTAACCATGGGCTAAACCGCTACCGCCGAGCAGGATCTCGCCGACCTCACCCGGCTGGCACGGCCGGCCATCGGCACGCACATGAACCTCGGTCTCTGGCACCGACTGGCCGATCGGCACCTCGGCCGGTCCGGTGCAGTCGGCAAGCGTGATCCGGTGCACCGTGGCGAACACGCAGCTTTCCACCGGGCCATAGCCGTTGAACAGCTTGGCCTCGGGGAACCGCTCGAGGAAGCGTCGGACGTGGTCGACAGACAGCCGCTCGCCGCCGATATAGAGGTGCTCGATACCGGTGAAGCAGTCCAGTTCGGAGTCAACGAAGAGGTTGAACAGCGATGCGGTCAACCAGGTGCAGTTCACTCCATGATCGTCGTGCAATTGAGCGAGCTCGGACGGCAAGAAGTACTCATCGCAGCTCAGGACCAGGGTGCCCCCAGTGGTCAGTGCGCCCCACACCTCGAGGCTGAAGGCGTCCCAGGCGGCCGGTGCCGTCTGCGACACCACCGCGGCCTCATCGAAGCCGGGCAGACCGCCATCGGTGAACAACCTGGTAGCCGCCGTATGGCTGGACAGCACGCCCTTGGGTGCGCCGGTCGTGCCGGAGGTGAAGAACACCGCCGCGACCGCGTCCGGTGCCACCGCCGGCCACTCGTGCCGGCCGAGATCAGACTGCGAGCATGGGCTATCCGGTGACAGCACCGGGATGCCGCGTGGTGCTGACGACTCGGTGCTGACCAGCACCGGCGGGGCCAACTGGTCCAGGATCGCCGCGATCCGGTCCTCTGGCCAGCGCGGGTCGAGCGCGGCATAGCTCGCGCCGCATTTCAGCACGGCTAGCAGAGTAGCGATCAGGACCGGCGTCCGGTGCAGCAGAACCGGAACGAAACATCCCTCGGTGACGCCAGCTTCGGACAATTGCTTTGCGATAGCGTCAGATTCTTGATCGAGCTCGGTGTAGCTCAGTTGCCGGTCGATACCGATGAGTGCGGTCGCCTCGGGCCGTTGGGCCACCCGCTCGGCGAACGCGCCGTGGATGGTGCGCACCGTCGACCTCGCAGTCCGAGTCTCGCCGATCGCCCGGATGGCCCGTCCCTCGGCCTTGCTGTAGCGCATCTCAACCTCCCTGATCCGCGGGATTGCCAAGCTCGGTTCGCAACCTGCTCAGCGCAGTCGATCGGCGAGGGCGACCAGTTCTGGTATGCCTCCCAGAATCTGCTCGGCTCGCAGGCCGAAGTCGATCAGGCACGCGATCTCGTCCACGCCGGCGGCTTCGAACTCCTTGACCAGCGGCAGGCAGCTGTCGGCCGAGCCGATCAGCGAACCACCGCCGAGGTAGCGCTCATAGGTCATGTCGAGCAGATCCTCGAGCAGATCGGCGGGCAGGTCCTCACCGGGTAGTCGGTTGCCGCCGCTGATCGTCCCACCGCCCTTGGCGGACTTGGTCTCTAGTACCACCGCCGAACGCAGGTACTCCCGGAACGGCTGATGGCTTTGTGCCCGGGCCGCGTCCGGATTCTGATCTAGGTGGGTATGCAGCATCAGTGAGACCACCCCGTCCGCCGGGCGCAGCCCGCTGTCCGCGCGGGCTTGTCGGTAGACCGCTATCTTCTCGCGCAATTGGGTGAGATCTTGTCCGATCAGGTGAGTCAGCAGGTTGGCACCGCAGGCGCCGGCATCCCGGAAGGTCTGGACGCTGCCCGAGGAGGTCAGCCAGATCGGCAGCTCCGACTGGACGGGACGTGGGTGCAGGCTCAGCTCGGTCGGCTGGCCCAGCCCGTTGGACAGCTCAACGCTTTCGCCCCGCCAGAGCCGTTGGATCAGCTCGATCTGCTCAAGCATCACCGAACGTCTATCCGGATAGCGTTCCGGATAAAGGGCAAAGTCGTTGACGTTCCAGCCCGCGCCAAACGAGATCGCCACCCGGCCGCTGGACAGGTTGTCGACCACTGACCAGTCCTCGGCCAACCGAACGGTGTTGTGCAGTGGTGAGATCAGGCTGCCGGCTCGCAACTGCAGCCGGCTGGTGGCCACTGCGAGTGCCGCGCTGGTGATCGCCGGGTTCGGGAAGACCCCACCGAACTGGTCGAAGTGCCGTTCCGGTGTCCAGACCGCGGCGAGCTCTCCGTCATCTGCCAACCGGGCTGCGGACAGCATCGTTCGATAGGTTTCCTGGGCCGCCGCACCCTCGGGTGCGGCGAAGAACATGATGCCGAAGCGCATTTCCGGTTACTCCAATTCCATCAGGGGATCGGTCGCCGTGACGACCGGCTGGGCAGGGTCTTGGGCGGCGGCAGCTTCGTCGCCGCGGGGCAGGTCCGGTGGGTGCCGCAGGGTCGGTAGCAGCGCGCCGATGACTCCGAGCATCAGCATCCAGCCGAACATCGCCAGGACGGTGATGGTGATCGAGGTGTATTCCAGCAACACGCCGGCCAGCGGCGGGCTCAAGGGGGTCACCGACTGGGTGAGAAAGCGGCAGGCGCTGTCGACCCGACCTTGCAGCTCATCCGGTACCAGCACGATCCGGTAGGTGGCCAGCACCGAGTTCCACAGTGGCGCGGCGGCCAGCATCAGCCCGAACACCGCACCCATCATCAGCACCTGGCCATGACTGATCAACAGCAGTGGCAGCAGCGCCGCCCACACCCAGGGAAAGCCGACGACCACCCAGGACGCCGGCACCCGGTCGGCGGCCCAACCGGCTATCACCGAGCCGACCAGGCCGCCGAGCCCGCCAAGGGTCAACACCGTTCCGATCACGGCGGCCGAGGTGCCCCGCTCGTGTGCAATGACCACCAGCGCGGTCGGCATCGCATTGCCGACCAGGTTGCTGCCGGCCACCATCAGCACACTGCTACGCAGGAATGGCTGCCGCCATACCCAGCGCAGCCCGTCCCGCACCCCGGTGACCAGCGAGCCCGGTCCGCTCCGGTCGACCGGAGCGGACCGGAACGGCGTCCGGATCATCGATACGGTGACGAAGGAAACCAGGTAGGACAGCGCATCGCCGAGAAAGGGCAGCACCGAGGCGACCGCATACAGTGCGCCGCCGATCGGTGGGCCGGCCAGCATTGCGCCGTACTCCCGGCTCTCGTTGCGGGCCGTCGCCGCACGTAACTGGCTCGCCGGCACCACGTGCCGCAACGCGCCGACCTCGGCGGGTGAGAACAGCACCGTCGCTGATCCCTCGATCAGTGCGATGACGATCACGACCGGGTAGCCGAGCAGTCCGGTGAGCAATCCGACCACGATGCAGGACAGCGCCAGGAACCGGATCAGGTCGCAGCCGAGCATCAACCGTCGACGGTCCCAGCGGTCGGCCAGGCCGCCGGCCGGCAGGCCGAGGATCCATTGCGGCGCGGCCCGTGCGGTGGCGATGAGGCCGGCCAGCACCGGCGAGCCGGTGAGTGAGAGAACCAGCAGGGGATAGGCCACGTAGGACATCCGACTGCCGAGCACTGAGGCGAGTTGGCTAACCCAGAGCAGGCGAAAGTCCCGGTTGCGGCTCAGCGGCACCGGCCGATCGGACGCCGGGTCCTGACCCTCAACCGCTGGGGTTCCCGCGCCGGCCTGCTCGCTAGTCGTCACGGCTCCCTCGCCGTTCTAGTTCACCGGAACCCAGCGCCAGCCGACCGCGGACGGCTTCGACCACCGCCTCCAGCTGCGGACGCTCCATCACTGACAGGTGATTACCGGCCACCTCGACGAGTTCGGCGTCGGGTACGTAGTCCAGCCAGGCCTTGAACCAAGGCCACTCCCAGTTTCCGTCCGCTGCCTTGAGCACCGTCATTGGGATATCGGCTGGCTCCGGCTGGTAGTTGCGTTTGGCCATCCGGAAGAACTGGTTGCGGCGTAACGCCGACTCGAGAGACTGCTTGCCCAAGCCGATCTGCTCTTCGCGCAGGTCGAGCTGTCGTAGATGTCCGGTCAGCCGATCCGCGGCAAGTTCGGTCCAGTCATGCTCGGCGATCTCACCGGATAGGGCCAGTAGTTCATCGAGCAACCGGTCCACCCTGTCGCGCGTCCGGGTCTCGGGGGCAAGTGGCACCGAGTCGACGAGTGCGACCCACTCCACCTGCTCGCCGGCCCGCGACAGCTGGGCAGCTAGCTCGTAGGCGACTAGGCCGCCCATCGACCAGCCGAGTAACCGGTAAGGACCCGATGGTTGTCGAGCTCGAATCCGCGCCAGGTAAGCCTCAGCGATCGCGCTGAGCTGATCCTGGGCTGCGGATTCGAGCAATGAGTCGTCGAAGGCGATTCCGACCAGACGCAGATCCGGTTGCAACAGCCGTGCCAGCTCGTAGTAACCGGTGATGCTGCCGGTTCCCTCGTGGACACAGAACAGGATCCGGTCGGCCGGCCCGTCGTTGAGCTCGACCAACTCGTTGAGCTCGATGGCGGCTGGCTTGCTCGCGAGGGAGCCACCGGCCAGCTGGTCGGCGAGCTCGGCGACGGTGGGCAGCGCGAAGATCGTCCGCAGCGACAGCGCGGCGTGCCCTCGCGCGCGTAATCGGGCGACCACGTGGGCGGCCAGCAATGAGTGGCCGCCCAGATCGAAGAAGTTGTCGAACACCCCGATCTGCTGCACGCCGAGTACCGTCGACCAAATTTCGGCCACCTCGGCTTCGACCGGATCGCGTGGGCCGACAAATCCGGACGCCAGTTCCGGCCGGTCGAGGGTCGGCTCGGGTAGAGCTACCCGGTCGATCTTTCCGTTTGCAGTCAAGGGAAATTGCGGTAGGTAGCTGAAAACTGACGGTATCAGGTAATCCGGCAACGTGGCTTCCAGCGCGGCACGGAGCTCGGTGGTGCTCAGCTCGTCAGCACCGCCGTCAGCGATCAGGTAGCCGATCAGCCGCTGGTCACCCACCTCGTCCGGACGGGCCACCACCACCGCGTCCAGCACCCCGACCAACTGGATCAGTTGCGCCCGGATCTCGTCCAGCTCCACCCGAAAACCGCGGACCTTGACCTGATGATCGGACCGCCCCTGATGCTCGAGAGTGCCGGCAGCCGACCACCGGCAGATGTCGCCGGTTCGGTAGAGCCGGCCGGCACCGAACGGGTTCGGGACGAATCGCTGGGCGGTCAGCGCGGGCTTTCCCCAATAGCCCCTGGCGACGGCTGGGCCGCCGATGTAGAGCTCGCCGGATACACCGACCGGAGACGGCACCAGGGCAGGGTCGAGTACGTAGACATCGCTACCGGCTACCGGTCGGCCCACGTCGTAGGCCCAGCTCGGCTGATCGGTCGGCATAGCCTGCGCTCGGGTGGCCGTCATCGTCGTTTCGGTCGGGCCGAACTGATTGATCAGCGTTGCGGGCAACCAATCGCAGCCGGTCAACCGCTCTGGCTGCAACCGCTCGCCACTGCACAGCACGAGCCGGAGACCGGCCAGCAACGTCGGATCGATCGGTTGTGCGACGAGTTGGTACAACATGCTGGGCACCACGCTGAGCAGAACACTGACCTGGTGCCGGGCGAGCGCGAGCAGCACCGCGGCCGGATCGCGAGAGGTGTCCGGCCCGCAGACCAGCAACTGTCCGCCGCCGGCCAAGACGGTGAAGATCTCTCGGACCGAGGCGTCGAAGCCGAGCCCTGCCAGCGCAACACCGGTGTCCTGCCGCCCGACCTGGTAGTCCGCGAGTAGCTGGCAGATCCGGATGGTGGCAGCACCGTGCGTGCTCACCACCCCCTTGGGGATGCCGGTCGAGCCCGAGGTGTGCACGACGTAGGCAACGCTGGCCGGGTGCACCTCGACGTCCGGGGTGGTTTCGGGCTGGCCGGCCAGGTCGATGGTGTCCAGCTCGATGATCCGGCCGTGGAACCCACCGGATAGCTTCGCGGCGTGCGCCGCATTGGTAAGCACTATTTCGGTGCCAGTGTTGCCGAGCAGCAGGGTGGTCCGGTCCAGCGGGTGTTCGGGATCCAGTGGAAGGTAGCCGGCGCCAGCCTTGAGCACGGCCAGCATGCCAACTATGGCGTCGATCGAACGCTCCAGGTAGAGGCCGACCAAGGTGTCCGGGCCGACCCGTAGCCCTACCAGCAGCTGGGCCAGCCGGTTTGCCCGGAGACCGAGTTCGCGGTAGCACAGTTCGGTGCCTTGCTCGTCGACCAGGGCGACCGCTTCGGGAGTGGCCTCGATCTGGGCCTCCACCAGGCGGTGCAGACCCGGCTCACCGGTCGTCCCCTCGATCGCGGGAAGGCTGCCTTGAGCGAGCAGGCCATCGTGCTCCGGGGCGGTGAGGATCGACAGTTCGGCCAGCTTGGCCCGCGGGTTGGCTACCACCTCGGCCAGCAGTTGCGACAGATGGCCGCACAGGCGCTCGATCCGGGACCGATCGAACAGGCCGGTGCTGTAGCGCACCGTGCCGAGCAGGCCCTCCTCAGTGTCGGCGAAAGCCAGGGTCAGGTCGTACTTCGCCTGCCCGGTGCTCAGTGAGTAGTCCTCGACGGCCAGGCCTGGGAGTTCCCAGGCCGCCGACGGCGCATTGTTGACCGTCAGCAACACCTGGAACAGCGGGGTCCTGGCAAGATCCCGGTCTGGACGTAGCTCCTCGACCAATCGCTCGAAGGGCAGGTCCTGGTTCTCATACGCACCAAGGGTCACCTCACGGACCCGGCCGAGCAACTCGACAAAGGTCGGGTCACCTGACAGATCGGTTCGCAGCACCAGGGTGTTGACGAAAAACCCGATCAGCGCCTCGGTCTCGGCTCGGTTCCGGTTCGCGATCGGCGTTCCCACCACCACGTCCTGCTGGCCGGCGTAGCGGCCAAGCAGGGTCTGCACGGCCGCGAGCATCAGCATGAATAAGGTGACCCGCTGCTTGCGGGCCAGTTGGTGCAGGCCGGTCGCTATCGCGGCTGGGATCGTGAAGTCGACAGAGGAGCCCTCGATGTCACGAATCTCGGTACGCGGCCGGTCGGTCGGCAGCTGCAGGGGCATCGAGCCGTCCAAGGCGTCGCGCCAATAGTCAAGCTGGCCGGCCAGCACATTGTCCTGCAGCCAACCTCGCTGCCAGGCGGCGAAGTCGGCGTACTGGATCGGTAGCGGCGTGAGTTCGGCGGCTGTCCCGGCCAGGATCGAACGGTAACTCTCGCCTACCTCACGAGCCAGGTTCTGTACCGACCACGCGTCCATCACGATGTGGTGGGTAGCGAACAGCAGCACCTGCTGATCCTCCGCGATCACCACCAGCGCGGCCCGCCAGAGTGGACCGGTGACCAGGTCGAATGGCTGACTCGCGAGCTCGGCCAGCACGGCGCCGGCCGTAGCCGCACTGCCCTGGATGACCGGCAGCGACACCGGAACGGCATCGTGGATCCTCTGATGGGTATAGCCGTCGGTGGTGCTGAAGGTGCTTCGCAGTACCTCGTGTCGGGCCACCGTTGCGGCGAGCGCGCGGCGCAGCGCTTCGACGTCCAGCTGGCCGGTGAGCCGCCAGGCCATCGGTACCAGGAATTCGACGCTGCCAGGATCCAGCTGGTCCAGGAACCACAGACGTTGTTGGCCGAAGGAAAGTGGCAGCAGGCCGTCGCGGTCGGCACGCTGGATCGGCTCGAGCGTGGCCTGTCCGCTGCCGGCCAGCCAACCGGCCAGGCCGGCGACCGTCGGGTTCTCGAAGACCACCCGCAGCGGTACCTCGCCACGACCGAGCCCGGCCAGCCGGGACACCACCTGGGTGGCTAGTAGCGAATGCCCACCAAGATCGAAGAACCCGTCGAGTACCCCGACCTCCGCCAAGCCGAGTACTTCGCACCAGATACCGGCGATCAGGTCCTCCAGCTCGGTGCGCGGGCGAACCAGTCCCGAGTTCAACTCGCGCCGGCCGGCGTCCGGCGCCGGCAGTGCCGCTCGGTCGACCTTTCCATTGCCTGAGAGCGGTAGCGCGGGCAACAGCACGAACGCCGCCGGAATCATGTAGGACGGCAACGCCGCCTCCAACCAGGCCCGTAGCGCCGAAGCCGAGGGTTGCTCGCCGGTCGCCACCAGGTAGGCCACCAGCCGCCGATCACCGGGAGTGTCCTCCCGCGCGATCACCACCGCCTCGGCGATCTCATCGAGTGCCAGCAGCCGGGCCTCGATCTCACCGAGCTCGATCCGGTAGCCGCGGATCTTCACCTGGTGATCGGTCCGGCCGAGGAACTCCAGGTCGCCGTCCGGACGGAACCGGGCCAGGTCGCCGGTTCGGTAGAGCCGGCCGTTGCCGAACGGATCCGGGATGAACCGCTCGGCTGTGATGTCCGGCCGGTTGAGGTAGCCGCGGGCGACCCCGTCCCCGCCGATGAAGAGCTCGCCGATCACGCCGGCCGGCACCGGGTTCAGTTGCTCATCCAGGACGTACATTCGGATGTTGGCGATCGGCCGGCCGATGGGCACCGGCACGCTCGGGTCGAAGTTCTCATCGGCGACATAGATCGAACAGCCCACCACGGTCTCGGTCGGCCCGTACTCGTTGATTACCCGGGATCCGGGAGCCACCTTCTGCCAGGCGGCCATCGTCTCCGGTTTAACCTCGTCGGCGCCTATGACATAGGTGCGCACCGAGTCCAGCAGCTGGCCGGCGAGGGAGTGTCGGAGCACATCGAGGTGGCCAGGGGTGATCTTGAGCAGGCTGAAGTCACCTGGTTTGGTCAGCAGCTCGCGCAAGGACTCCAGGCTACGGTCGGCAGCCAGCACCGTGACGTCCTTGCCGCCGATCAGCGGCAGGAAGTAGTTGGGCATCGACAGGTCGAACGCGATCGAGCCCAGCATCGCGGCACCGGCCGCGCCCTGCAGGCCGTAACCCTCGATCGCCCACCACAAATAGTTGACGAGCCCCTGGTGGTGTACCAGGACGCCCTTGGGCTTGCCGGTCGAGCCGGAGGTGTACATGACGTAGGCCAGGTTGGCCGGCCCCGCCAGCGGCTCCGGATTGGTCCGCGCCATCGACGCGGTGACGGGGTTGTCGGCGTCCAAAAGCAACAGCCGATCCCCGGTATAGCGGGGCGGGAGAACCTTGATCCCGGCCGGCTCGCTCACTACAAGGATGGCTGCGGTGTCCTCGAGCATGAAGGCGAGCCGTTGCGGCGGGTGGCCAGGGTCGAGCGGAACGTAGCCGGCGCCGGATTTGAGAATGCCGAGCAGGCCGACGAGCGCCTCCACCGAGGCGGTGGCACAGATCCCGACCGTGCGCTCCGGCCCGGCGCCCAACTCCCGCAGCCGGTGGGCCAGCTGGTTGGCCCGCTCGTTGAGCTGGCGATAGCTGAGCTGGCTACCGTCGATGCCGGTGACCGCCAGCGCGTCCGGCGCTCGCCTGACCTGATCCTCGAAGAGCTCGTGGATACACCGGTCGCTGGGGTATTCGGTTGTGGTGTCGTTCCAATCGGAGACGATCAGCTGCCGTTCGTCCGCGGTCAGGATCTGCAGCTCGCCGAGCAGGTTGTTCGGGTCGGTGGCCAACTCGCTCAGCAGGGTCCGCAGATGGCCGGCCAGCCGCTCGATCCGTTGCGACTCGAAGCTCGATCGATCGAAGGTGATCTCGAGCAGCAGCTGCTCGCGAACAGCCGCGACCACGCTGAGCGGGTAGCCGTTGCGTTCGGCCGCGGCCACCGGGGTCAGCCGTAGGTCGCCGGGCCGCTGCTCCTCGGCCGAGTTCTTCGGGTAGTTCTCGAAGACCAGGATGCTGTCGAACAGGGCGGTTCCCCGCGGCACGCCGCTGCACGCCTGGGCGAGCACTAGCGGGGTGTAGTCGAACTGGCGCAGCGCGAGCTGGGACTGCTGGATACCTCGCAACCAGTTGCCGACCTGCTGGCCAGGATCGGCCCGGATCCGCACCGGCAACGTGTTGATCATCAGCCCGACCATCGACTCGACCCGGTCGAGTTGGGCCGGCCGGGTGCTCATGGTCGCGCCGAAGACCACGTCGGCAGAGCCGCTGTAGCGTGCCAGCAACAATGCCCAGGCACCCTGCACCAGAGTGTTGACGGTGACCCGCTGCTCCCTGGCGAACCGCTTGAGCCGGTCCGAGGCTGGCTCGTCGAAGACGATCTCCGCGGTGCCATAGCCGCTCTCGCTGGTCCGGCGCTCGCTCCGCAGCTGGGTCGGCGTGCTGAAGTCGCCTAGCTCGTCCTGCCAGTAGCTCTTCGCCGCATCCTGGTCCTGGGCGTGCAGCCAGCGTAGATAGCCGCTGTACTTCGGCGCCGGTTCCAGAACTGGCATCGAGCCGGCCAGGGTGGCTCGGTAACAGGTCAGCAGGTCTCGCAAAACCAGCCGGACGCTCCAGCCGTCCAGCAGCAGGTGATGGAAACTGAGCGCCATCAGATGCTCGGTGGCGCCAAGCCGCATCAGCGTCACCCGCATCAGCGGCGCCTCGCCCAAGGACACGCCGAGCTTGCGGTCCTGGCTCAACCAGGATTCCAGCAGGTCGGCCTGTCGGGCGGGCTCAGGACCGGCTTCGCTCCAGTCGAGCATCGTGACCGCAACGGTCGCCAGGTGCTCGATCAGTTGCAGCGGGCGGTCCACCCCCTGCCATACGAAACGGGCTCGTAGCGCGCTGTGCCGGGCCACCACCTGTTGCCAGGCGGCATCGAGCACCGTCGCATCGAACGGCCCGTCGAACCGGTACAGCAACTGCTCGAAGTCGACGCCGCTGTCTGGATCGAGCAGGGAATGAAAGAGCATTCCCTCCTGCATCGGTGACAGTGGCAGGATGTCCTCGATCGGGCTCTGAGCCATCATGTGTCCCTTCGGTAGCCGTCGAGAAGTGCGTCCAAGGTGTCCTGGTCGATGCCGGCCAGCGGGAAGTCGGCAGGTACCGCGCCGCTGTTGCCCGGTGTCAGGCAGTGCTCGATTACCGCTTCCAACTGCCCGATGAACTCCGTCGCCAACTCGGTGACGGTCTCCTGCCGGTGCAGGTTGCGTGAGTAGCCGAAGCGGGCGCGGAAGACGCCGCCGACGACCTCGGAGTTGATCTCGAGTGGGTGTGATCGCAGGCCGCTCGACGCTTGGCTGGCGCCCTTGTCCTCGTCGGCGCCGAGGAAACCGCGCTCGGCCGAGAGCACATTGTCGAACTGGCCGAGGTAGTTGAACAGCAACTGGCTGCCTGCCACCAGCGACCGGTCCGCCGACGCGGCCAGGTAGCGCAGGATGCCGTAGCCGAGGCCTCCGTTGGGAACCTCGCGCAGGCTCTGCTTGGTCTGCTTCAGCAGGTTCGGCACCGACCAGCCTGGCCCGGTGTGCAACCGCACCGGGTAGATGGCGGTGAACCAGCCGACCGTCCGGGACAGGTCCACGCCGGGCAGCAGCAGATCCTCGCGGCCGTGACCCTCGACGTCCACCGACACGTCCCCGCCGCCGGTCAGCGGACGCAGCGCCAGTGCCAATGCGGTCAGCAGGACGTCGTTGATCCGGGTCCGGTAGGCGGCCGGCACCTCGTGCAGCAGCGCTCGGGTCCGCTCCGAACTCAACGCCACTGTCACTTCGGCCGCGGACAGTACGGTGTTCTCGCCGGCTGGATAGTCGCAGCGCAACTGTCCGCCGCCGGCCGCAATCTGGTGCCAGTAGGGGAGTTCGGCGGCGGCCGCCGGGCCGACGGCATACTCCTCGAGCAGCATCGCCCAGCGCGGGAACGGGGTGCTGGCAGCCGCTGGGCCGCCCGGCTGCTTGCGGTAGCCAGCCTGCAGATCGTCCAGCAGGATCCGCCAGGAGACCCCGTCGATCACCAGGTGGTGGGCCACCAGCAGCAGCCGCCGGCCGCGCGATCCGAGGTTGGCCAGCAGGCCACCGAACACCCGACCGGTTCGGATGTCCAGGTCTGCTTGTAGTCGGTTGGCATGGTCGGTGAGTCGCGATGCGCCGCCCTCGCCGAGATCGACCGTCCGCAGCAGGTCGCCCGGTGGTCGATCGAGGCTCTCCTGGACCCACTGCCCGTCCCGCTGGAGGAAGCGGAGCCGCAGCGCCGAGTGCCGGCCGACCAGGTCGGCGAGCATGGCGGCCAGGTCGGCCTCGGTCAGCTCCGGTGGCACGGTGAGCAGCACCGATTGGTTGTAGTGATCCGGCTCCGGCAACGCCCTGGCGAAGAACCAGCGCTGGATCGGGGTCAGTGGCGCCGGTCCGAGCACCAGTGCGTGTTCGACCTGGGCGGTCGGCTGGGCGGCCGAGGCGGTTGCCATCTCGGCGATGGTCTGGTGTTCGAAGACCATCCGGGGCGTCAGCCGGACGCCGGCGGCCACCGCTCGGGCCACGATCTGGATGCTCAGGATCGAATCGCCGCCGAGGTCGAAGAAGTTGTCATACATCCCGACCCGATCCAGGCCGAGCACCGACGCCCAGATCTCGGCGAGCAGTACCTCCAGTTCCGAGCGTGCTGCCACGAAGCCGTCGGCCAGCTCCGGCCGGGCCGTCCCGGGCGCCGGCAGTGCCCCTCGATCGACCTTGCCGCTCGCGGTCAGCGGGAGCGAGTTCAGCTGGACGAAGGCGGCCGGCACCATGTAGCCCGGCAACGTCCGCTCCAACCAGGCCCGCAGTTGCGAGACCGGCAGCTCGGCCGGTGCGATCAGGTAGCCGACCAGCCGGCGGTCACCGGGCTTGTCCTCGCGGGCCAGCACGATCGCTTCCGAAACCTCTGGGTGCTCGATCAGCCTGGCCTCGATCTCACCGAGCTCGATCCGGAAACCGCGGATCTTCACCTGGTGGTCGCTGCGGCCCAGGTACTCCAACGTCCCCTCGGCCGTCCAGCGTCCAAGGTCCCCGGTGCGGTACAGCCGGCCGGTTCCGAACGGATCCGGTACGAACCGGTCCGCGGTCAGGCCGGGCCGGGCCAGGTAGCCCCGGCTCAGGCCGGCGCCGCCGACGTACAGCTCGCCGGCCACCCCGATCGGGACGGGCGCCAGCTGGCGATCCAGCAGGTAGGTCCGCAGGTCGGCCAGCGGCCGGCCGATCGGGCTGGCCGCAGCGTCCCCGAGAGTCTCGGCGGTCAGTGGCAACCAGGTGACGTGCACGGTGGTCTCAGTGATGCCGTACATGTTCACCAACCGCACCCCGCGGGTCCGTGGGTCGGCGAACCAAGGCCGTAACGCGACCAGGTCCAGGGCTTCGCCACCGAACACCACGTAACGAAGTGCCGCCGGGCCGGTCGCTTGCAGGACGCCCATCAGTGTCCTGAACGCGGTCGGTGTCTGGCTCAGCATGGTGACCTGCTGCTCGGCGATCACCGCGGCCAGCCGCTGCGGATCGCGAGCCACCTGGTACGAGGCGAGCACTGCCCGGCCGCCGGTGGTAAGTGCTCCCCAGATCTCCCACACCGAGAAGTCGAAGGCGTAGCTGTGGGTGGACAGCCACACCTGGTGCTCGTCAAAGCCGAATTGCTCGGCGGTCACCTCGAACAACCGGCAGGCGTTGGCGTGCGTCACCTGCACGCCCTTGGGCTTTCCGGTAGAGCCAGAGGTGTAAATGACGTAGGCGAGGTTGTCCGGATGTATCGACAGGTCGAGGTTGCCGGTGGGCTGCTCGGCCAGGCTGGATCTGGTGGCCGGATCGGCTAGGTCCAGAACCTGCTTGGTCAGACCGGGCACCAGGTCGGTGTCGGTGACGACGATCTCGGCGTCGGCGTCGGCGAGGATGAAGGCCAGTCGCTCGGTCGGGTAGTCCGGGTCCAGTGGCAGGTAGGCGGCACCGGCCTTGAGCACCGCAAGCAGGCTGAGAACGGTGGACACCGAGCGAGTCATACAGATGCCGACCAGCAGTTCGGCGGACGCGCCCATCGCCCGGAGCTGACGGGCCAGCTGGTTGGCCTGCTGGTTGAGCTCCTGGTACGTCAAGCTGGCTCCGTCGGTATCGACGACGGCCAGCCGATCAGGCCGAAGCCGGGCCTGCCGCTCGACCAGCTGGTGCAGGGTGCGGACGGCATCCGGCCGGCCGGTCGCCAGGGTGCGGCCGTCGATCAGTAGCCGTTGCTCCGGCTCGGTGAGCAGCTCCAGCTCCGACAGCCTGGCGTCCGGGTTGGCGACCGCGCTGGCCAGCAGCCGGTCCAGGTGGCCGCCCAGCCGCTCGATCCGGTCTCGGTCGAACAGGGCGGTGCTGTACCGGATGGTGCCCTGCAGACCGGCCGGGCCGTCGGCGAAAGCCAGCGTCAGGTCGAACTTGGCCTGCTCGCTGGCCAGCTCGAATTCCCGGACCTCGATGCCCGGCAGCTGCCAGCTGGCCGGCGGCGTGTTGTCCACGCTGAGCATGGTCTGAAACAGCGGGGTGGTGGACAGGTCGCGCTGGGGTGACAGCTCGTCCACCAGTCGTTCGAAGGGCAGGTCCTGGTTCTCATACGCCCCGAGGGTGACCTCGCGGACCCGGCCGAGCAGTTCGCGGAAGCTCGGGTCGCCGGACAGGTCGCCACGTAGCACCAGGGTGTTGACGAAGAAGCCGATCAGCGGTTCGATCTCGGCCCGGTTCCGGTTCGCGATGGCGCTGCCGACGGCGATGTCGTCCTGGCCGCAATACCGCCCGAGGACTGCCTGGAAGGCGGCCAGGATCACCATGAACAGGGTCACCTGCTGCCGGTCCGCCAGAGCGCGCAACTCGGTGGCGATCGCCGGCGGCACCAGGAACTCCACCGAGGATCCGGCGCTGGATCGGTTGCTGGCGGCCGGCCGGTCGGTGGGCAGCGCCAGTGGCGTCAGGTCGGCCAGCGTGGCGCGCCAGTAGTCCAGCTGCTCGGTCAGCAGCTCGCCCCGCAGCCGGTCGCGCTGCCAACCGGCGAAGTCGGCGTACTGCACCGGCAGCGCGGGCAGCCCGGAATCCGTCCCGGAGATAGCGGCTCGGTAGAGGCTGGCCAGCTCGGTGACCAGCACGCCCGCCGACCAGGCATCGGCCACGATGTGATGCATCGCGAGCACCAGCACCTGCCGGTCTGACGCGAGCTGGAAGAGCATCGCCCGGCACAGCGGGCCGCGACTCAGCTCGAACGGCCGGTAGCTGAACTCCTGCACCAGCCGGGGCAGATCCACCTCGTCAGCGGCGGCGACCGCGAGGTCGATGCTGCCGGTGTCGGCGATGTTCTGGCATGGTTTGCCGTCCACGGTGCTGAAGGTGGTACGCAGCACCTCGTGCCGCTCGACCAGCCGGCTGAGCGCGCCGCGCAGCGCGGCGACGTCCAGCTCGCCGGTGAGTTCCCAGGCCAGCGGTGAGATGTAGTCCGCGCTCGCCGGATAGAGCTGATCGAGAAACCACAGTCGTTGCTGGGCGAACGAGAGCGGGATCGGTCCGGTACGGTCCAGCCGCTCGATCCGGCTGACCTGCCGGCGGTCCGGGGCAGCCCCGATCGAGGCGGCCAGTCCGGCCACCGTCGGCTCCTGGAACAGCATCCGGAGCGGGACCTCGCTGCCGCTCAGGCTCGCCAGCCGGGAGATCACCTGCGTCGCCAGCAGGGAGTGGCCACCCAGGGCGAAGAAGTTGTCGAACACTCCGATCTCGGACAAGCCGAGGATCTCGCGCCAGACGCCGGCGACGAGTTCCTCGGCCGGAGTCCGCGGGTAGACCAGCTGCTCGACCAGCTCGGGCCGGGACGAGTCCGGCTCCGGCAGCGCCCGCAGGTCCACCTTGCCGCTGCCTGACAGCGGAAGCTCGGCAAGGAACACGAAGGTCGAGGGCACCAGATAGCTGGGCAGCTCGGTTTCCAGCCAGCTGCGCAGGTCGGTAACCGAGGGCTGCTCGCCAGCGGTGACCAGATAGCCGACCAGCCGCTGCTCGCCGGCGGCGTCCGGCCGAGCCACCACCGTCACCTCGCTGACGCCGGGGTGGGCCTGTAGCCGGGTCTCGATCTCACCGAGTTCGATGCGGTAGCCCCGGACCTTCACCTGGTGATCGGTCCGGCCGAAATAGCGCAGGACGCCGTCGGCAGACCATCGGCAGAGATCTCCGGTGCGGTACAGCCGGCCGGTGCCGAACGGGTTCGGGACGAACCGCTCGGCGGTCAACCCTGGCCGGCCCGCATACCCGCGGGATACCCCGCTGCCACCGACGTAGAGTTCGCCGGGCACCCCGGCCGGGCACAACGCCATCGCTGAATCCAGCACGTACACCTGGGTATTCGCGATTGGTCGACCAATCGGGACGCTGTCCCCGCCGGCTGGCAACGGGTGGTCGACGAAGTGCGCGCAGCAGCCGACCACCGTCTCGGTCGGCCCGTACTCGTTGACCAGGTAGCCACCGGATGGCAGATCGGCCAGCACGCTGTTGACCACCGCGGTCGGCAGCGCCTCGCCGCCGACAATCACCGCCGCCGGAAAGCGCAGGTTGGCCCGGTCAGCCGCGTCAGCCAACATCCGCAGGTGGGTCGGGGTGAGCTTGACCAGGCTGGCGGCGGCCTGGGTGCCGGCCTCGAGGATCCCCCCGGCATCGGTGCCATCGGCCAGCAGGCAGACCGAAGTTCCTTTCAGTAGCGGGACGAAGATACTGGTGACGGTCATGTCGAAGGCCAACGAAGAATGCAGGATCGCGCCCGCGCTCGCCTCGAAGCGGTAGTTCTCGCTGGCCCAGCGCAGGTAGTTGAGCAGGCCTCGATGGGTGACCTGGACGCCCTTGGGCTTGCCGGTGGAACCCGAGGTGTACATGAGGTACGCGAGTTGATCGGGGTGGTTGGCGGGCACCGATGCGATGACCGGCCGCCGATCGAGGTCGGCCTGGGTGTCCGGATCGGACAGATCGATCAGCCGGCCGGCGAACCCCGCGGTGCCAGCAGCCGAATCGCGGTTGGTCAGCACGATGTCACAGCCGGCATCGTTGAACATGAACGCGAGCCGATCGGCCGGATGTGTCGGCTCGACCGGCAGGTAGGCGGCCCCAGACTTCAGGGTCGCGAGGATGGCGAGAATCGAACCTATCGATCGGTCAAGGCAAATCCCGATCACCTGCTCGCTACCGGCGCCGAGTTCGCGAAGCCGGTGGGCAAGCTGGTTGGCACGTCGGTCGAGTTCGCCGAAGGTGAGGCTGGCGCCCGGCAACTCGGATACCGCCACCGCGTTCGGCTGCCTCCGCACCTGTTCCTCGATCAACCCCAACAGCGTCGGGTCACCAGGCAACGGTTCGAGGTCTGGCCCGGTGGCCCATTGCTGGACCAGCTGCCGTTCCGGCCCGTCCACCAGCGTGAGTTCGGACAGCCTGGCTTTCGGATCGGCGACCACGCCGACCAGCAACCGGCGCAGATGGTCGCACAGCCGCTCGATCCGGTCGGCGTCGAACAGCGCGGTGCTGTAGTGGACGATGGCCTGCATGCTGTCGGCCGCCTCGTGAAAGGCCACCGTCAGGTCGAACCTCGCCCGTTCGGTGCTGACCGGGTAGTCGCTGACCTCGACCCCGGGTAGCGCCAGCTCGGTCGGCTCGGTGTTGTTCACCGAAAGCATGGCCTGGAAAAGCGGGGTACGAGCCAGGTCGCGGTCCGGCTGCAACTCCTCGACCAGTCGTTCGAAGGGCAGATCCTGGTGCTCGTAGGCGCCCAGGGTGACCTCGCGAACCCGGTCGAGCAACTCCTGAAAACTGGGGTCGCCGGACAGGTCGCCACGCAGCACCAGGGTGTTGACGAAGAAGCCGATCAACGGTTCGATCTCGGGGCGGTTCCGGTTCGCGATGGGGGTACCGACCAGCACGTCGTCCTGGCCGGAGTACTTGCCCAGCAGGATCTGCACGCAGGCCAGGATCACCGAAAAGGTGGTGACCCGCTGGCTCCGGGCCAGCTCCCGCAGACCGGCGGTGAGCTCGGGTCCGACGGTGAACCCGAGCGATGCCCCGGCTCCGTCTCGTACGGTGGCCCGGGGTCGATCGGTGGGCAGTTCCAGCGGGCTGCTGCCGGCCAGCGTGGTGCGCCAGTAATCGAGCTGCTCGGTCAGCCGCGAACCGGTCAACCGCCCCCGCTGCCAGGCGGCAAAGTCGGCATACTGCACCTTCAGCTCGGGCAGCTGCAGCGGCTCACCGGTCCGTGCAGCCTGGTAGCCGTCGCTCAGTTCGCGCAGCAACACCCCGGCGGACCAGGCATCGGCGACGATATGGTGCAGGACCAGCACCAGGACCTGCTCGTCGGCGCCGGTGCGAATCAGCAGCACCCGCCAGAGCGGACCGTTGGCCAGGTCGAATTTCCGGTTCACCAGTTCCTCGACCAGGGTGGCTACCGCTGCCTCGTCGGCCTGTTCCACCACCGGCAACGACACCTCGACGGTCGGCTCGATCCGCTGTGAAGGCCGGCCGTCCAAGCTGCTGTAGGTGGTCCGCAACACCTCGTGCCTGGCTACCAGTTGTGCCAGCGAGGCCCGCAGCGCATCGAGATCGACCTGCCCACGCAGCCGCCAGCCGATGGGCAACGCGTACTCGCCGCTCTCCGGCGCGAACTGTTCCAGGAACCACAGGCGCTGTTGGGCGAAGGACAGCTCCAGCTTCTTCGTGCGATCGACCCGAGCTATCGCGTCCACCGTCCGACCGACCCGCCGGCTGCCGATCCAGCTGGCCAGGCCGCTCACGGTCGGCGTGCTGAACAGCGCTCGCAGCGGAACCTCGGTGCCGACCAGCCGGCTGAGCCGGGAGACCACCTGGGTCGCCAACAACGAGTGACCGCCCAGATCGAAAAAGTTGTCAGACACCCCAACCTGATCGATGCCGAGCACCTGGGACCAGACCTCGGCGATCCGCGCCTCCAGCTCGGTTCGCGGGGCCAGGTAGCCGGCTTCGAGTTCGGGGCGGGACGAGTCCGGCTCTGGCAGCGCCCGTCGATCGATCTTTCCGTTTGCAGTTAAAGGGAATGTGGATAGGAACAGGAAGATGGACGGGACCAGGAAGGCCGGTAGCGTGCGTTCGAGCTCGTGACGCAGGTAGCTGGTGGACGGTTGCTCGGGGGAGTCCGGAACCAGATAACCGATCAGCCGCGGGTCCTGGCCGTCGGCCTGCTGGCCGATCACCACCGCGTCGGCGATCCCGGGCACCGCGCGAAGTGCCGCCTCGATCTCGCCTGGCTCGACCCGCAGACCACGAATCTTCAGCTGCTGGTCGTTGCGGCCGAGGTACAGCAGAGTGCCATCAGCCGACCAGCGGCAGATGTCACCGGTGCGGTAGAGCCGACCAGGGCCGAATGGGTTGGGCAGAAACCGCTCGGCGGTACTTGCCGGCCGGCCACGGTAGCCGCGCGAGATGCCGGGTCCGCCGAGGTAGAGCTCACCCGAGACGCCGATCGGACAGGGGGCCATCGAGGTGTCCAGCAGGTAGCTCTGGGTGCCGGCGACCGGCCGTCCGACGTCGTAGTTCGAAGGCTGGTCGGGCTCGACCGGCAGCTGGCGGCGAGTGGCGGTCATGGTGGCTTCGGTGGGCCCGAACTGGTTTACCAGGATGCCTGTGATCCAGTCGCAGCCGGCCAGTCGCTCAGGACGCAACCGCTCGCCGCTGCACAGCACCAGACGCAGGGCTATCCCGTCTGCCCGCTGGCCGGCCAGCGGATACAGCAGGCTGGGCACCACGCTGAGCAGCACCGTGACCTGCTGTCGGACCAGCAGTTCGGCGACCGCGGCCGGGTCCCGGGCGATGCCGGGCTCGGCGAGTACCAGCCGACCACCGGCGGCCAGCACGCCGAATACCTCCCGGATCGAGGAGTCAAAGCCCATCCCCGCCATCGCAATCCCGGTATCGGCCGGTGAAAGCTGGTAATCCTCGATCAGGGTCTGGATCCGGGTGCTCGCGTTGGCGTGGCTGGCCAGCACCCCCTTCGGACGCCCGGTCGAGCCGGAGGTGAAGACCAGGTAGGCGGCATTGTCATCCGACAGTGGGACCTGCGGGTCGGTGTCCGGTGACAGTGCCTGCGAGCCCGCGTGATCGAGGTCCAGCACCGGCCCGGTGAAGCCCGTTGGCAGCAGCGCCCGGCTACCGGCATCGACGACCGCCAGCGCGGCACCGGCATCGGCAAGTAGGAATGCCTTTCGTTCATCGGGGTAATCCGGATCGAGCGGCAGGTAGATCCCGCCGCTCTTGAGCGTTGCCAGCAGGCTCACCAGCCAGTTCACCGAGCGGGTCAGGCAGACCGCGACCGGAGTCTCTGGCCCAGCGCCCCGCGCTCGCAATCGGTGGGCGAGCCGGTTGGCGGCCTCGTTCAGCTGCCGGTAGGTCAGGCTCTGGCCGTCCAACCCGGTAACGGCCGGCGCGTCCGGCCGGCTCGCGGCCTGCCGCTCCACCAGCTGGTGCAGCAATGCGGCGGGCGGTGCGGCTGGGCCGGCGCTGTAGTCCTCGATCAGCTCGCGCCATTCGGGACCCGCGAGCATCGGCAGTTCCGACACCGGCCGGTCGGCGTCGGCGACCACCTCGGCGAGCACTCGCAGCAGGTGCTCGGCCATCCGTCGCATCCGATCGGCGTCGAACAGCTCGGTGCTGTAGCGCAGGGTGCCCTGCAGGCCGTCCTCGTCGTCGACGAAGGCCGCCGTCAGATCGAACTTGGAGCGCAATGCCTCGGCCGGGTAGGACTCGACCTGCAGGCCCTGCAGGGACATCCGGCCGAAGGAGGTATTCATCACCAGCATGGCCTGAAAGAGCGGGGCAGCGGCCAGATCCCGGTCCGGCCGCAGTGCCTCGACCAGCCGCTCGAAGGGCAGGTCCTTATGGTCGTAGGCATCCAGAGTGCGCTCGCGAGTGCGTTCGAGCAGCTGCCGGAAGGTGGGATCACCGGAGAGGTCACCGCGCAGCACCAGGGTATTGGCGAAGAATCCGATCAACGGCTCAGCTTCCGGCTCGTCCCGGTTGACGATCGGGGTGCCCAGCGCGATATCGGTGTGTCCGGCGTACCTGCTGAGGAGCAGCTGAACCCCGGCCAGCAGCACCATGAACAGGCTTGCACGCTGCTCGCGGGCCAGCGCCCGAAGGCCGGCCGCGGTTGCCTCGGGCACGCTGAAATCGACCCAGTCGCCGGCGCCGGAGGGTTGCGAGCCGCGCGGCCGGTCGGTGGGTAGGTCCAGCGGCGCCACTCCGGCCAGTGTCCGCAACCAGTAGCCGAGCTGCTCCTCGACGAGCGGGCCGTCCAACCTTTCCCTTTGTAGAGCGGCAAATTCGGCGTATTGCAGCGGGAGCTCGGGCAATATCGCCGGCCGGCCGGTCCGGCTCGCCCGGTAGCACTCGCCGATCTCGTCCACGAGGTTCTGGGCGGACCAGGCGTCCATCGCAATGTGGTGTGCGGCAAAGAAAAACAGGTGCTGGTCATCGGCGATGCGCAGCAACTCCGAGCGCCAGAGCGGGCCGGTTGCGAGATTGAACGGATGATCGGCCAGCAGCTGCAACCGCTTCTCGATGTCAGCCTCGGTGCCCGCCAGCACCGGCAGCCGGACGGCTGGGGCATCATCGAGGATCAGGTACGGTTCGCCGTCCGCGCTGGCGAACCTGGTCCGCAGCACCTCGTGTCGGCCAATCACCTGGGCCAGCGCGGCTTCCAGGCTAGTGACATCCAACTCGCCGGTCAGTCGCCAGCCGAAGACCACCGTGTAGTCGACGCTGCCGGGTACCAGCTGATCGAGAAACCACAATCGTTGTTGAGCAAACGAGAGTTTGGTCGGACGCGCGCGATCGGGCATCGAGATCCTCCGGAAGAGCGGTAAGCAGCGGGTTATCGAGCGTCGCCGGCCAGCAGGCGGTGGAATTGCGCTGGCTCGATATTGCCGCCGCTGATGACCGCGACGACGCCCTCGGGCCTGGGCAGGCCGCGGGCGCCGGCGAAGGCCAGCGCGCCGGTTGGCTCCACCGTCATGCCCAGTTCGGCGAGGTCTCGCATCGCGGTGACCACCTGCTGGTCGGTTACTTCGAGCACGCTGTGCACCAGCCGCTGGATAAGCGGAAAGGTGAACTCACCGGGGGATTGGGCGAGCACTCCGTCGCAGATCGACCGAGGTGGGTCGATGCTGATCCGGTGTCCGACCGCCAGCGACTGGGCGGTGTCGTTCGCGGTCGCCGGCTCAACGCCGAGTACCCGGACGTCACGGCCGCTGGCCTGTACCGCGAGCGCGATCCCGGAGAGCAGACCGCCGCCACCCACCGGGGCCACGATGGTGTGCACGTTAGGTACCTGATCGAGGATCTCGAGGCCGACCGTGGACTGGCCGGCCACCACCAGCGGGTGGTCGTAGGAGGACACCGCCACCGCCCCGGTCTGCGCGGCGATCTCGGTGACCCGCGTAGTCCGAGCGTCGTTGCCGCCGGTGCATTCCACCACCTGAGCGCCGAGCGTTCGGATGATCTCGCGCTTGTGCGCACTGGCGGTGTGGGTCATCACGACGGTGACCTCGATACCCAGCTGCCGGGCGGCCCAGCTGGTGGCGATGCCGTGATTGCCCGAGGACCCGACCACCACCCGATCCACGCCCAGTGCCGACAGCGCGTTCAGGCCGCCCCGTGCCTTGAACGAGCCGGTTACCTGCTGGTTCTCGCACTTGAGCAAGATCCCGGTCCGGGGCTCCTGGACGATCTCGGTCGTGCGAATGGTCGGCGCGATCCGATCGCGGGCTCGCAGACATTCGGCGACCAGCGACTGCGGTTCGGTGATGATCATGATTTCTCCTGGGCCGCGGCGGGCAGGTGGGTGCTCGGCCGGATCAGCTGGTCGTCGCGTTGGCTTGCATCCACTGCCGCAGGCTCAGCGGGCGCATGTCCGTCCAGACCTGCTCGATGTGATCCAGGCAGTCCTGCTTGGTACCCGCGACGCCTGTCGCGCGCCAGCCGGTCGGCACCGCCTTCACCACCGGCCAGATCGAGTACTGCTCCTCAGAGTTGATAACCACCTGGTACTCGCTGTACGGCTCGCTCATGAAAACTCCTTGCTAGGGACGGGATATTCGTGGTGATCGCTAGACCTTGAGCGCGGCATGCAGCAGCACGTTCGCGCCCGCGACGAGCTGGTCGGGCTCGGTGTATTCCTCCGGCGCGTGGCTGATGCCGTTCCGGCTGGGGACGAAGATCATGCCGACCGGGCCGGTTGCCGCGATGATCTGCGCGTCATGGCCGGCACCGCTGTCCATCGCCAACCAGGGCAGCCCCAGCTCGGTCGCGGCGTCCTGAATTGCGGCCCGGGCCGGCTCAGCGGTGGCTACCGGAGTCGACCGCATGGTGGTGCGAGCCTCGACCGACACCTCGCGCTCGTCGGCAATCCGGTGGATGGTCTCGTACAGAGCCGACTCGGCGCGCCGCAGCGACTGCTGCTCGCCGTCGCGAATCTCGGCGGTGAGCTCGACCAGGCCGGGCACCACATTGGTCTGGCCGGGGCTCACCTGCAGGACGCCGACGGTGCTGACGGCGCACAGCTGCCGACTGCCGGCCAGGCTCTCGACCTCGATCACCAGTTCGGCGGCCGCGGCAAGGGCGTCGCGACGCTGGTGCATCGGCGTGGTGCCGGCATGATTCTGGCTACCGTGCACCGCAATCTCGATGATCGTCCGTCCGACGATGTTGCCCACCACGCCGATCGGGACGTGGGCGCCTTCGAGGACCGGGCCCTGCTCGATGTGCAGTTCGAGAAAACTCGCCATCGAACCTGCCGGCCAGCGTGCCTGTCCGATCGATGCCAGCTCGCCGCCCGCCTCGGCCAACGGCCCGCGAATCGAGTTTCCGAAGCGATCTACTGCCGATTCTGGATCCGTCAACTGGCCGGCGATGGCCATGGAACCCCAGAATGGCTGCGGGAACAGCGCGCCTTCCTCGTTGGCGAAGGCCACTGCGATCGGCTCGGCGGCAAGCTCTACGGCGTTCTCGGTGAGCACCCGCAGTACCTCGAGTGCTGCGATGACGCCGTAGGCCCCGTCCAAGTGGCCGCCGCGGGGGACGCTGTCCAGGTGCGAGCCCATCAGCAGCACCGGGCGTCGGGGTGGCCAGTCGCCGTGCGCTGACCGGTGAAAGAACACGTTGCCGGCCTGATCGACCCTGCTGCTGAGTCCGGCGCCGTCGGCGAGCTGCCGCAGATACTGGCGTGCGGCGTTGTCCGCGGCACCGAAGCCGAGCCGGGACATGCCACCGGCCGAGTCCCGACCGAAGCCGGCCAGGGCGTCCAGCTCGGCCAGCAGGCGGGTGCCATCGACTCGCAGCTGACCTGGGTTGGTGACCGGTTCAGCCAGCTCGGCCGCCGGGAGAGTCATCGGCGAAAGCCTAAGATCCGGTTTTTCCACATATAGTCATGTTTACGCCTTTAGCCCGATATTGCAAAGTGGGGCTCGATCTTGCAGAGCGGCCGTCCACGCCCCGGTCGGTAGCTGGCCGGATCCGGCCCAGGCTGCACGCCCATGTCCTAGAATCAGCATAAGATGTGCACGTCGGTCAAACCGGCATAGATGCTGACAAGTATAAGTTGCAGACCTATCGATCGCGGTGAGCGCGCTCCACCGCTGAGAACGGAGCTTTGATGACTCAGGACTCAGGACTGCCCGCCAGCACGCAGATCGATCCGGCTGCGGTCGCGGCCACGATCCACGACGTCTGGGCTGAGGTGCTGGAAGCCGAGACCATTGAGCCGCAGACACACTTCTTCGACGCCGGCGGCCACTCCGTCGCCGCGATGCGGGTGATGATCAGGCTCCGGCGGGAGTGGGACGTGGCACTCCCCACCCGGCTGATCTTCGATCAGCCGGTGCTAGCGGATTTCACCTCGGCGACCTCCGCCATCCTCACCGCGGGCTGAGACAAGGAGGTTCGGGGTTGCTCGGTTCTCTGAGCGCTATCGAACGTCGCCGGCCAGCAGGCGATCGAACTGCGCTGGCTCGATGTTGCCGCCGCTGATGACCGCGACGATGCCCTCGGACCGGGGCAAGCCGCGGGCGCCGGCGAAGGCCAGCGCACCGGTCGGCTCCACGGTCATGCCCAGCTCGGCTAGGTCCCGCATTGCGGCGATTACCTGCTGATCGGTCACCTCGAGCATGCCGTCCACCAGTTGCTGGATGAGCGGAAAGGTGAACTCACCCGGGGATTGGGTGAGCACGCCGTCGCAGATCGAGTGTGGTGGGTCGATGCTGATCCGGTGTCCGGCCGCCAGCGACTGGGCGGTGTCGTTCGCGGTGACCGGTTCCACCCCGAGTATCCGGACGTTACGGCCGCTGGCCTGGACCGCGAGCGCGATCCCGGAGATCAGGCCGCCGCCACCCACCGGGGCCACGATGGTGTGCACGTCCGGTACCTGCTCGAGGATCTCGAAGCCGACCGTGGACTGGCCGGCCACGACCAGCGGGTGGTCGAACGGGGACACGGCCACCGCCCCGGTCTGCGCAGCGATCTCGGTGACCAGCTGATTCCGTGCGTTGGTGCCGCCGCCGTCACTCTCGATTAGGTCGGCGCCGAACTTGCTGATTATCCCGCGTTTGTGTGCGCTGGCCCCCCGCGACATCACCACGGTGACCTGGATACCGAGCTGCTGGCCGGCCCAGCTGGTGGCGATGCCGTGATTGCCCGAGGACCCGACCACCACCCGGTCCACGCCCAGCGCCGAGAGCGCGTTGAGCCCGCCCCGGGCCTTGAAGGAGCCGGTCACCTGGCGGTTCTCACACTTGAGCAGGATCCCGGTCCGGGGCTCGCGAACCACCTCGGTCGTGCGGATGGCAGCGGCGAGCCGATCGCGAGCTCGCTGGCATTCGGCGAGCAGCGGTTGCAGGTCGGTGGCGGTGATGATTCCTCCGGGCCGGACGACGGGGCTCAGACGCGCAACCAGACTGCGGTGTTGGCTGGCAGCTTGTCACCCTCGATGCTGCCAGAAGCGAGTAGCACCTCGCCGGGCGGTAACTCGACCGGGACGTCGCCAGCGTTGAGCGCCACCACCAGCCGCGGCCCCCGGCGGTAGGCCAGGCAGCCCTGCGGAGCCTGCTGCCACTGGAACGAGGTGCCGTGCAGCTCGCCCAGTTCCCGGCGCAGCCGCAGCGCCCTGCGGTACAGCGACAGAGTCGAGTCCGGATCGTCCAGCTGGGCCTCGACAGTAAACGAGCGCCATTGCGCGGGCATCGGCAACCAGGAACCGTCCGACGAACCGAACCCGAACGGCGGCTCGGAGCCTTCCCAGGGTAACGGCACCCGCTCGCCGTCCCGGCCGCGTTCGGTGTGCCCGCTGCGTTCCCAGGTCGGGTCCTGCAACACCTCGTCGGGCAGCTCGACGTTCTCCAGGCCCAGCTCATCACCGTTGTAGAGGTAGGCCGAACCGGGCAGCGACAGGATGACCAGCGCGGCCGCCCGGCCACGGGCCCGACCCAGCTCGCCGCCGCCGTAGCGGGTGGTGTGCCGGACCACGTCGTGGTTGGACAGCACCCAGGTGCACGGCGCGCCGACGCCGGCCATCGCGGTCAGCGAGCCGTCGATCGCCCCGGCGAACTCGGTGGCAGACCACTCGGCCTCGACCAGTCTGAAGTTGAACGTCAGGTGCAGCTCGTCCGGCCGGACGTAGCGGGCCAGCCGCTCGTCGTCGGGCACCCAGGCCTCGCCGACCGCCATCCGGTGCGGGTAGCGGTCGAGCACTCGGCGGAACATCCGCAGGTGCTCGTGCACGCCGTCCTGGTCGAAGCGCAGGTCAGGGTCGAGCTGAGTATTCGGGCCGGTGTAATTGCTCAGGTCCATGTCGGGCAGTCCGGCGGGCTTGGCCATCGAGTGGGCCACGTCGACCCGGAAGCCGTCCACGCCACGGTCCATCCAGAATCGCAGGATCCGTTCGAACTCGGCGCTCACCTCGGGGTTTTCCCAGTTCAGATCGGGCTGTTCCGGTGCGAACAGGTGCAGGTACCACTGGCCGTCCGGTACCTGCTGCCAGGCCGAACCGCCGAACATTGCCGGCCAGTTGTTGGGCGGCTGGGTGCCGTGCTCGCCGGCCCCGTCCCGGAAGATGAACCGGGCCCGCTCGGGTGAGCCGGGTCCGGCCACCAGCGCCTGCTGGAACCAGACGTGCTGGTCGGAGAAGTGGTTCGGCACGATGTCCACGGTCACCTTGATGCCGCGGGCGTGCGCCTCGGTGACCAGCGCGTCGAAGTCGGCCAGGTTGCCGAACATCGGGTCCACGTCGGTCGGGTCCGCGACGTCATAGCCACCGTCTGCCATCGGCGAGGTGTAGAACGGGCTCAACCAGATCGCGTCGATGCCCAGCATCTTGAGGTAGTCCAACCGATCGCGGACACCGATCAGGTCGCCGATGCCATCGCCGTTGCCATCGGCGAAGCTCTTCGGATAGATCTGATAGAAGACCGCCGCGCGCCACCAGTCGGCACCACCGAGATAGGCCACCGGACGGTCGGCGCTGTCGGTATCCAGCAGGTCGAGCTCGTCGCCGAGATCGGCCTGGTCGAAGTCGCCTTCGGTGCCGCTGACGCTGCGCGGGTCGGACACGCGTTCCTCCGGAAAAGGTGTGCGAACTGGTCTCGGGGCGGACGCCTCGAGCGGACGGGCTCGACGGCCAGATTAGTCCGTCCGGGCATCGATCTGTAAGCCCTTGCAGTAGCCATTCTGTATCGATCAAGAGACCTGGTCAAGCCGGTCGGACGAAGGGCTCAGGTCGGGCTGTTGCGCATCGATTCGGCCGCCATCGTCAGGTAGCCCCACAGCTCGTCGGCCAGCTCGTCGGCCAGCCCGAGCGAGTCCAGCGCCGCTCGCATGTGCCGCAGCCAGGCATCGCGCTCGGCCGCGCCGATCACGAACGGGGTGTGCCGCATTCGCAGCCGGGGGTGACCGCGCGTCTCGGAATAGGTCGATGGCCCGCCCCAGTACTGGACTAGGAACAGGGTCAGCCGGTCGGCGGCCGGGCCCAGGTCGGCCTCGGGATAGAGCGGACGGAGCAGCGGGTCCATCGCCACGTCGGCGTAGAACCGCTCGACCAGCAGCCGGAAGGTCGGCTCGCCGCCGACCTGTTCGAAGAAACCGGCGCTCACCATGGGCGCGGCCGGGCCGGTCGTGACGAATTCGGGAACTGTTGCACGAGACCCATTGTCCCGTGCCGGTTTCGGCCTACGGTGTCGGTATGGCAACCGCTGAACTCCCCGACCATTACGACCTCGTGGTACTCGGTCTGGGCCCGGGTGGTGGCGAGGTCGCCGAGCGGCTGGCTGAGGCCGGCGTGAACGTGCTGGGCGTGGAATCGCGGCTGGTCGGCGGCGAATGCCCATACTACGGCTGCATACCCTCGAAGATGATCGTCCGGGCCGCCGGCACCTTGGCCGAGGCCGGGCATGTCGATCACTTGGCCGGCAGTGCCACCGTGGAGCCTGACTACCGCAAGGTCGCCGACCGGATCCGGGACGAGGCCACCGACGACTGGAACGACCAGGTCGCGGTGGACCGGCTGACCGGGCTGGGCGGCCACTTCGTCCGGGGCGTCGGAAAGTTTGCCGGCCGTACCGAGGACGGCCTGCTGCGGGTCGAGGTGAACTCCCGGACGGTCACCGCCGACCGGGTGGTGGTCGCCACCGGCACCGCGCCGGCGATCCCGCCGATCCCGGGGTTGGCCGAGCTGGTCGGGGACGGGCCGACCCCGGACGGCCTGGTGTGGACGAATCGCGAGGTATTGCAGATCAAACAAGCACCGGCCTCGTTGCTGGTGATCGGCGGCGGCGCGATCGGCTGCGAGCTGGCCCAGGGGCTGGCCAGGTTCGGCGTGCGGGTCACCCAGCTCGAGGGTGCCGAGCGGATCCTGGCCCCGGAGGAGCCCGAAGCGGCCGCGGTGGTCGCCGGGGTGTTCGAGCGCGAGGGCATCGAGCTGCATGCCGGGGTCACCATCAGCGCGGTCCGGGCCACCGAGGACGGGGTCGCCGTGCAGCTCGCCGATGGCCGGAGCTTCGCGGCCGAGCGGCTGCTGATCGCGGCCGGTCGGCGCCCGAACCTCGGCGAGCTGGCCTTGCAGACGGTCGGGCTCGATCCGGCGGCCAGGACCCTCGACGTGGACGAGCACATGCAGGTCGCGGACGGCATCTACGCGGTCGGCGACATCACCGGCCGCGGCCCGTTCACGCACGTCGCGGTCTGGCAGGCCCGGGTGCTGATCGCCCACCTGCTGAACAAGACCGAGCCGTATGGCGGCTATGACGGGCTGGCCTGGGTGACCTTCACCGATCCCGAGGTGGGCCGGGTCGGCCTGAGCGAGCGCCAGGCGCGGGAGCGTGGCCTGGACGTGGTGATCGGCACGACGGAGATCTCCGCCTCGACCCGGGGCTGGATCCACGGCCCGGGCAACGACGGCTTCGTCAAGCTGATCGCCGACCGGAACCGGGGCGTGCTGGTCGGCGCGACGGTGGTGTCGCCGTCCGGTGGTGAACTGCTCGGACTGCTGACGCTGGCCGTGCACGCCGAGGTCCCGCTGACCCGGTTGGCGAGCATGCACTACGCCTACCCGACCCTGCACCGGGCGATCCTGGACGCGGTCACCGCGCTGGGGCTCAGCTAGTCCTACTGACACAGGGTTGGTGACGTTGCCAGACGGAACCCGCGCCGGGCTTGGTATCAGCATTCCTGCCGCGCGCGAGTAGCACATGTGCTAGCGTAGCTTCTATGACGACGACGGGTTTGCGAGAGCTGCGGCAGCAGGCCAGCGAGCTGGTGCGACAGGCCGAGGCCGGTGAGACCATCACGGTGACGGTCTCTGGCCGTGAGGTGGCCGAGTTGGGCCCGGTGCGCCGCAATCGCTGGCGTCGGGGCGTGGACATCGCCGAGGTGTTTCGTGGCGCAGCCGACCAGGACTGGGCGCAGGATCGAGATGCGGTAGATGGCACGATGGCCGACCCGTTCACTCGATGAAAGTCATCCTCGACACCAGCGTGTTGTTAGGTCCCGATCCCGGCTTGATCGACGCCGATGTCGCTATCTCTGTGGTCTCGTTGGCTGAGCTTCATTTCGGTGTGCTGGTGGCGACCTCGCCCGCGGTGCGGGCGGAGCGGCTTCGCCGGCTGAGCATCATCGAAAAGACCTTCGACGCGCTGCCGGTCGACGGCTCGGTGGCACGTGAATACGGCCGCTTGGCCGCGGCAGTCGCGGCGGCCGGGCGGCAGCCGAGAGCGCGAGTCGCCGACCTGCTCATCGCTGCAACCGCCGCCGCCCACCAGGCGACGTTGTGGACGCGTAACGCAAGCGACCTGGTGGGGCTTGAAGGCCTGGTCGACGTCCACCAGCCTGCGTGACCGCTCGTCGGGGCCGACATTGCCCTAGGGTCCCTCGTTACTACCTCGCCGGCCCGGCTAACCCGCCCATGAAGCGGTCACGCCATACCGTCTAGTCGTCCTCGCTCTCGTCCTCGCCGCTATCGGGACCAGTTCGACCCGGCCCATCACTGCTGGCCTCGCTCGGCCGGGCGGCCAGACCGGCCTGGATCCGGGCCCGGAGTTCCCGGGCCACCCGCCACTGTTCCAGCGGCCGGACCCGGGCCACCAGCCGCAGCACCAGCTCGTCGCGCCCCAGGCTCTGGATGCCCAGCACCTCGGGCTCGGCCAGAAAGGACGGCGCCCAGCCGTCCTCGGCGTAGAGCCGTTGCGCGGCGCCGCCGATGACCGCAAGCGCTGTCGCCGGATCCTCGGACGCCGCGATCGGGATGTCCAGCACCACCTGGGCGTACTGCTGGGATTGGTTGCCGACCCGGCTGATCGTGCCGTTGCGGACGTGCCAGACGGTGCCCTCGACATCGCGTAGCCGGGTGGTGCGCAGGCCGACCGCCTCAACCGTCCCGGTCGCCTCCTTGACGTCGATCACGTCCCCGACGCCGTACTGGTCCTCGAGCATCATGAACATTCCGGACAGAAAGTCTTTCACCACGTTCTGCGCACCGAAGCCGACCGCAACTCCGATCAGCGAGGTGCCGGCGATGAACGGGGCGAGGTTGACGTCGAAGACCTGCAGTGCCAGCAGGAATGCGGTGACGAACAGCAGGAAACTCACCGCGCTGCGCAGCACCGAGCCGATCGTCTCGGCACGCTGCTTGCGGCGCTGGGACACCAACCCGGAGGATTCCCAGAACGCCGATTCCCGAGCCCGGTCGGTGAGCGGGCTGAGCACCCGGGGCACCGTGCCCTCCGCGCTGGAGCGGATCAGCCGGTTGATGGCCCGATGGACTACTGCCCGGACGATCAGTGCGATCAGAATTATCCCGATTATTTGCAAGGGTTTCGTGATCAGGATGCTGGCGTGCTGATGCCAGAAACCATGCAGCGCTAGGCGATCGGTCGGGCCGGCACGCTGAATCGATCTCACGGGGGACCAGCCTGCCATGCCCGCCAGCCGATACCGATCGGGACGGGCCCGAAGGACGTGCGGGCGAGGAGGATCGCTCACCGAAGTGTCGCCGAAACGACACGCGGTCGCTCCCGGCAATTAATGAGTGCGCGATCAGCTTTCGTCGGGTTGACTGATGGGCACACTCGGAGGTGAGGCCGGTGCCGGGGACGCTCGTGCTCAATGCGTCATACGAACCGCTGTGCGTCGTGCCGATGCGCCGCGCCGTCGTGCTGGTCCTGGCCGAGAAAGCCTACGTCGTCGAGGCCGGTGGCGGCTTCATGCATTCGGCCCACCACAGCGTGCCGATCCCGCAGGTGGTCAGGCTGGCTCGCTACGTCCGGGTGCCCTATCGCCGGCAGGTGCCGCTCACCCGGCGGGCCGTGCTGGCCCGTGACGCGCACCGCTGCGTCTACTGCACGGTCAAGGCCGACACCATCGACCACGTGGTGCCGCGCTCGCGGGGTGGGCGCAACGAGTGGACGAACGTGGTGGCCGCCTGCGCCCGGTGCAACCACCGCAAGGGCGACCGGCTGCTGGCCGAGATCGGCTGGTCGCTGCCGCGCGCCCCGATCCAGCCGTCGGCCAGCGTGGCGCTGGTGCTCGGCTGGGCCAAGCGGGATCCGTCCTGGGACCGCTACCTCGGCTACGAGCTCGCCCCCTGTGACATCCACCCGGTCGAGTTCGGCTCGCTGGGTATTACCGCCTCCGCTTCCTGACCCGGGTGAGCCGGCGGCTAGCCTGCCAAGATGGCTGAACTACACGATCTGACCGCCCTGGAAACCGCCGCTGCCGTCCGGGCGAAGACGGTGAGCCCGACTGAGCTGGTCGAGCACTACCTCGACCGGATCAGCCGACTGGACGACCAGATCGGTGCCTTCGTCACGCTCACCGAAGACGCCGCCCGGGCACAGGCCAGGCAGGCCGACGCCGAGGTGCTGTCCGGCTCCGAGTTGCCGCCGCTGCACGGCGTGCCCACCGCGATCAAGGATCTGAACCTGACCGCCGGAGTGCCCACCAAGCTCGGCTCGAAGATCTACGCCGACTTCGTGCCGCCGATCGATGACCATGTGGTCAGCCTGCTGCGCAGGGCCGGCACCATCTCGCTCGGCAAGACCGCCACCCCGGAATTCGGGCTGCCCTGCTACACCGAGACCGACCTGGGTCCACCGACCCGTACCCCGTGGGACACCGAGCGGCTGGCCGGTGGCTCGTCCGGCGGGGCGGCCGCCGCGGTCGCTTCGGGCTTCCTGCCGATCGCGCAGGGCTCCGACGGTGGCGGCTCGATCCGGATCCCGGCCAGCCTGACCGGCCTGTTCGGGATCAAGCCGGCGCGCGGCCGGATCTCGCGGGGGCCGCTGGACGCCGATTCCTCCGGCCTGTCGGTCCTCGGGCCACTGGCCCGGACGGTGCGCGACGCGGCAGCCTTCCTGGACGCGACCGCTATCCCGCAGCCGGGCGATCCGCAGTGGGCACCGCCGCTGCCAGCCGGCGAGAGCTTTCTGGGGTGGTGTGACCGAACCCCCGAGCGGCTGCGGATCGGTCGCTTCATCCAGTCGCCGGTGCCCGACGCGCAGATCGACCCGGAGTGCGCGACGGCCTGGGAGAACGCCAGCCAGTTGCTGGAAAGCCTGGGTCATGAGGTCATCGACATCGAGCTGCCGATCCCGGCCAGCACGCTGCCGGCCTTCGAGACGGTCTGGGCGGTCTCGGCGATGGGGGTTCCGCTGGACCCGGCCCGGGAGGCTGAGCTCCGCCCGCTGACCCGGTACCTGCGCGGACGCGGCAAGGCCATCAGCGGTGCCGAATATGCCGCCGCCGTCGGACAATTGACGATGATCAGCCGGCAGGCCATCGTGGCCACCGCGGGCTATGACGCGGTGCTCACCCCCACCCTGGCGATGCCGCCCCAGCGGATCGGCTGGTTCTGCGGGACGGCCGAGAACCCGGTCGACCCGGCGGAGGACTTCGAGCGGCAGAAGCGGTTCACCCCGTTCACCGCGGTGTACAACGCCAGCGGTCAGCCGGCAGCCAGCCTGCCGCTGCACTGGACGGCCGGTGGGCTGCCGGTCGGCGTGATGCTGGTCGGCCGTCCGGCGGGGGAGGCGGCGTTGCTGGCCCTGTGCGCGCAGATCGAAAGCGCGTCACCGTGGTCACATCGGCACCCACCGATCTGGGACCGGTGAATGCTTCGCTAACGTGTGGTCAAACACCGAGCGGTAGCGGGCGGAGGAAGTGCGTATGAGCATCGTCGAGACGGTGCTGGTTTTCGCGGGAATTCCGGTTGGCGCGTTCGCGCTGGTCGCGGCCGTGGTACTCGGCCCAGGCGCCGTGCGCGCTCCGCGCTACCGTCCCGGTGGCCCCTGGGACTATCAGCCGGTCTGGTACTTGCCGCACCCCGCGCATGCCGGCCCGGTATCCAGCCTGCCAGCCGGTGATCGGTTGGCGCTGACGGGCACTGTTGTCGAGCCGGTCACGGCCAGTGGCGGTGCCAGCGGTGAGTGGTGAGGGTGACATGACGACAGGACAGTCGGCCAACCTGCCGGCCGAACAGGTTTCGCGGCAGCAGGACTTCACCACCCAGCGGGCCTCGCTGGTCAGCGCCGACCGCCCGTTCAAGCCGACCCAGCTGGCCCGGATCGACGAGGCGCTGACGCTGGCCTCGGCCGAGACCGGCCTGCTGTTCAGCGTCTACGTCGGCCCGCTGGGCCCGGATTCCCGAGCCAGCGCCGAGCAACTGTTCGACAAGCTGGCGCGCAAGCACGCCGCGCCGGTGTTGCTGGCGCTCTCGCCGGCCGAGCGCAAGCTCGAAATCGTCACCGGAGGAGACTCGGCCCGCCGGATCCCGAACCGGGTGTCCGGACTGGCGGCGCTGGCGATGCGAGCCTCCTTCACCACCGGTGACCTGGCCGGCGGAATCGTCGGCGGACTGCGACAACTGGCCGACGCCGCTGGCACGGCCTGACGGCTCGCTGGCCCGGCCAGGCTGGGCGGAGCCGATTTGGTTCGCTAAACGAACTATTCTTTGGATAAGCTGAGTAACGATGACAACTCTGCTTCCCACCGATTCGGCTCACCGTGTGGCCGTCGCCGCGTTACGAGCGTCCTACGCCGCGATCCCGCCGGGCCACCAGGTTCGGTTGGCCAAGCGCACCTCGAACCTGTTCCGCCCGCGTACCGGCGAGCTGACCGCCGGCCTGGATGTGTCCGGTCTGACCGGGGTGATCTCGATCGATCCGGTCGCCCGCACCGCCGACGTGCAGGGCATGTGCACCTACGAGACGCTGGTGGCGGCCACCCTGCGGCACGGCCTGATGCCGATGGTGGTCCCGCAGCTGAAGACCATCACCCTCGGCGGCGCGGTCACCGGCCTGGGGATCGAATCGTCGTCGTTTCGCAACGGCCTGCCGCACGAGTCGGTGCTCGAGCTGGACATCCTGACCGGAGCCGGCGAGCTGCTGACCGTCAGCCCCACCCAGTACCCGGACCTGTTCGCCGGTTTCCCCAATTCCTACGGCAGCCTGGGTTATGCGGTGCGGCTGCGCATCCAGCTGGACCCGGTCCGGCCGTTCGTGGGGCTGCGGCACGTCCGGTTCGACGACCTGGACGAACTGGCCACCGCGATCGGCACGATCAGCGCCGAGGGCTCCTGGGACGGCGAATCGGTCGACTTCCTGGACGGGGTGATGTTCTCCACCACCGAGTCCTACCTGAGCCTGGGCCGCTGGGTGAACAGCCCGGCTGAGGCCGGCGTCGACGGGGCGAGTGACTACACCGGCCAGCGGATCTTCTACCGCTCGATCCGCGAACTGGCCCGCGACTGCCTGCACGTCGCCGACTACCTGTGGCGCTGGGACACCGACTGGTTCTGGTGCTCGGGTGCGTTCGGGGTGCAGAACCCGACGATCCGTCGACTCTGGCCGGCCCGGTACCGGCGCAGCGACGTCTACCACCGGCTGATCGGGCTGGACCATCGCTTCAAGATCGCCGAGAAGATAGACCGGTTTCGCAAGCTAGGCCCGCGCGAACGGGTCGTCCAGGATGTGGAGATCCCACTGGAAAAGACAGCCGATTTCCTGCGCTGGTTTGCAGCGTCCGTCGGGATGTCGCCGGTCTGGCTGTGCCCGCTGCAGCTGCGCGAGCGTGACGGTGCAGCCGATCACCCGTGGCCGCTCTATCCGCTCTCGTTCGGGCAGCTCTACGTCAACGCCGGGTTCTGGGGGACGGTCCCGATCGCGGCCGGCGGCGCGGACGGCGATGTCAACCGAGCGGTCGAAAACGCGGTCGCCGAGCATGCCGGGCACAAATCGCTGTACTCAGACGCTTACTACGACAGGTCCACGTTCGCCGCGATCTACGGTGGCGAGGTTTACCCGGAGTTGAAGGACACCTACGATCCTGGTCACCGGTTGACCGGGCTGTATGAGAAAGCGGTGGGACGACATTGAAGATCGCCGATCTGGTCTCGATGCTGACGGTCAACGAGCCGCCGGTTCGATTCATCGCCTATGACGGTTCCAGCTTCGGCTCCCCGGACGCACCGATCACCCTGGAACTCAAGACTGAGCGTGGCCTGCGCTATCTGGCCACCGCCCCGGGCGATCTAGGACTGGCGCGTGCCTACATCTCGGGTGATCTGGTGCTGCACGGCGCGCACCCTGGCGACCCCTACCAGGCGCTGGTGCAGCTGGGCAGCTGGCGATTCCGTCGGCCCACCGCCAAGGAGGCCACCCGCTTTCTGACCGAGATGGGCTGGCGCAACCTGCTGCCGCCACAGCCGCCGGCCCAGGAATCGCTGCCCCGCTGGCGGCGCACCGTGGAAGGCCTACGGCACTCCCGCACCCGCGACGCGAACGCGATCGGCAAGCACTACGACGTGTCCAACGCCTTCTATGAAAAGGTGCTCGGCCCGTCGATGGCCTATACCTGCGCGGTGTTCCCGAAACCCGATGCCAGCCTGGAAGAGGCTCAGGAAGAGAAGTTCGACTTGGTCGCCCGCAAGCTCGGCCTGGAACGCGGAATGCGGCTGCTCGACATCGGCTGCGGCTGGGGCGGGATGGCCCGGCACGCGGCCAAGCACTATGGGGTGCAGGTGGTCGGGGTGACGCTGTCGGCCGAGCAGGCCCAGTGGGGTGCGGCCGCCGCCGAGCGCGACGGGTTATCCGACCAGGTGCAGATCCTGCACAGCGACTATCGGGACGCACCGGGCCTGGACTACGACGCGGTCAGCTCGATCGGCCTGCTCGAACATGTCGGGGTCGGCAACTACCCGGCGTACTTCGGCTTCGTCCGGGACAAGCTGCGCGACGGCGGCCGGTTGCTGAACCACTGCATCACCCGTCCGGACAACAAGCAGAACCCGCTACCCGGCCAGTTCATCGACCGCTACGTCTTTCCCGACGGTGAGCTGACCGGTTCCGGACGGATCATCACCGAAGCGCAGAACGTCGGCCTGGAAGTCCGGCATGAAGAGAACCTGCGCGAGCACTACGCGCTGACCCTGGCGCACTGGTGTGCCAACCTCGAACGCAACTGGGACGAGTGCGTTGCCGACGTCGGCGATGCCACCGCCCGGGTGTGGGGCTTGTATCTGGCTGGTTCGCGATTGGGCTTTGAAACGAACGGTATTCAGCTGCACCAGGTGCTTGCGGTCAAGGTGTCGAGCACCGGTGACGCGAGCTTCCCGCTGCGTCCGACCTGGGCTTCCTGAGCGCCGGCTGGTCCCGCGCCCGCGTGCGGGACCAGCCGTACCAGGTGGCCTCAGCCGCGGTCGGCCGCTCGGGCGGTCAGCGCGCGTGCGACATCGGCGCGGCCCTCGCTGACCAGCCGGCGCAGCGAAGCCGGGTGTGACCGGTCGGCCAGGAACTCATCGGCCAATCGCAGCGTCTCGTCGTTGATCGCCGAGGACCAGGTCGGGAACAGCCCCACCAGCAGGTCCTGCGCGGTCTCGGGCGTCCGGCCCTGCCAGATATCGGCGGCCTGCTCGAAGTAGCGCCTGGTGAACGGCGCGAGCAGTTCAGCCTGCAGCGGATGGTGGAAACCGCTGACGGTGGCCCGCATCTGGGCATTGCTCAGCCGCACGTCGGTGATCGCCGTCGTCCACGCCTTGGCCTTGTCCGCGCTGCTGGGCAGCAGTGCCCTGGCGGTGGCCGCGGCCCGCACGCCCGCTGCCGCCTTGTCCTTCGCTGCCTGCTCGGCAATGTCAGGCTCGCCGGCCCGGCCTCGGGCGACCAGTGCCTGCAGCAGCGCCCAGCGCAGGTCGGTGTCCAGCGCCAGTTCGTCGAGGGTGGTGCTGCCGTTCAGCAGGCCAGCCAGGAAATCGGTCTGAGCGTCCGTGCAGGCGGCGAGGATTACCGCATGAACCCAAGCCAATTGGTGATCAGAGCCAGGCTCGGCAGCCTGCGCGGCCGAGATCGCGGCATCGGCGAACTCAGTCCGGCCGGCGACCGCCCAGTCCGGGTCGGCGTAGACCTCGAGGGCCCGGACGGTCTGCCGGTTGACCGACTGCACCACGCCGATCTCGGATTCGGCGGGGCCGCTGCTGATCGCCAGCTCCAGGTAGTCGCGGGTGGCCAGTTCGCCATCGCGCACCATGTCCCAGGCCGAGGACCAGCACAGCGTGCGGGCCAGCGGATCGCTCAGCGCGGCCAGCCCACCGCTGCGCATGGTGTGCAGGCTGTGTTGGTCCAGCCGCATCTTGCAGTAGGTGAGGTCGTCGTCGTTGACCAGCACCAGATCAGGCCGGCCCAGCCCGACCAACTCGTCCACCGTGGTACGGGCACCGACCAGATCGAGTTCTACTCGATGGGTACGGACCAAACTGCTGCGGCCGTCTTCGGCTCCGGTGAAGTTGTACAGGCCGACCGCGATCCGGTGCGGTCGCAGCACGTTGTCCTTGGCAGTGATTCGTGGCGCGTCCTGCACCAGCTCGAACGAGCTGAAGCGGCCCTCGGCATCGACCTCGAACTCGCTCCAGATGGTGTTCAGTCCGCTGGTCTCGAGCCAGGCGGTGGCCCATTCGGTCAACTCGCGACCGGACGCGCCGTTCAGCGATACCAGCAGATCGGCCAACGTGGTGTTACCGAAGGCGTGATCTGCGAAGTACTGGCGCAGGCCGGCCAGGAACTCCTCCAAGCCGACGTAGGCGACCAGCTGCTTGAGCACGCTGGCACCCTTGGCATAGGTGATGCCGTCGAAGTTGACCTCGACGGCTTCGGCGTCCGGGATGTCGCAGGCGATCGGGTGGGTCGAGGGCAGCTGGTCCTGCCGATAGGCCCAGGTCTTCTCGGTATTGGCGAAGGTGGTCCAGGTATTGGTCCACTTGGTCGCCTCGGCCTGGCAGATCGCGGCCGCCCACTCGGCGAAGGACTCGTTGAGCCAGAGGTCGTCGAACCAACGCATGGTGACCAGATCGCCGAACCACATGTGCGCCATCTCGTGCAGGATGGTGGCCGCCCGACGCTCGTAGCGGGAATCGGTTACCCGGCTGCGGAAGACGTAGTCCTCGAGGAAGGTGACGCAACCGGCGTTCTCCATGGCACCGGCATTGAACTCCGGGACGAACAGCTGGTCATACTTACCGAAGGCGTAGCGATGGCCGAAGTTCTTGTGATACCAGTCGAAACCCTGCTTGGTGACGGTGAACAGCTCGTCGGTGTCGAAGTGCTGCGCCAGTGACTGGCGGCAGTACAACCCGAGATCGATGCCGTCGTGGTGGTCGGTGGCCTCGAAGAACGAGCCGGCGACCAGCGCGGTGAGATAGGTGCTCAGTCGCGGCGTCGTCTGAAAATGCACCGTCTTTGTCTCGTCGTCATCCTCGACCTCGGCGATCGCGCCATTGGAAATAACCTTCCAATGTGCCGGCGCAGTCACATGCAGGGTGAAGGTCGCCTTGAGATCAGGCTGATCGAAACAGGCGAACATCCGCTTGGCGTCGGTGGTCTCGAACTGGGTGTACAGATAGACCTCGTCATCCACCGGGTCGACGAAGCGGTGCAGGCCCTGGCCGATCGAGGTGTAGAGCAGGTTACCGTCCACCACCAGCACGTTGTGCTCGGCGAGATCGGCGAGCACGATGCCATCCTCAGGCTCGTAGTCGGCGACCTCGATCGGCTTTCCGTTCAGGCTGACCTCGTGCAGTCGGTCGGCGATGACATCCACAAAGGTGGACGCGCCCGGCCGGTTGGCGGTGAAGGTGACCGTTGTCCGAGACCGGAACGTACGCTCGCTGGGACCGCCGTCGGCATCGGTCAGATCGAGCACCACGTCGTAGGATTCGATCGAGAGCAGCTCGGCGCGCAGGGTGGCATCCTGCTTGGTGAGGTTCGGCGTCTGCACGGTGTTCGCATCGATGCCCATGGTGTCGAGGTCGCTGCTGGGCTGGCCTGATTGGCTGGCACTGGGCACGGAATGCCGCTCCTTAGAATTTTGTTTGCCTTCAATGAAGCTATTCTTTCATATTTCTTGAGACGGTAGGGGATTGAATCAATGACGACTGCAGACAACACTCGGGCCAAGGTCGATTTCTGGTTTGATCCGCTGTGCCCGTTTGCCTGGATCACCTCGCGCTGGATCCTGGAGGTGGAGAAGGAACGCGATATCGACCTGAATTTCCACGTGATGTCGCTGTCGGTGCTCAACTCCGGCCGGGACGAGCTGCCCGAGCAGTACCGAGAATTGCTGGCCAAGGGTTGGGGTCCGGTCCGGGTCGCGATCGCGGCCGAGCAGCACGCGGGAACCCCGGCGCTGCGTGAGCTGTACACCGCGCTCGGCACCAGGCGGCACGACGACGGACGCGAGTTCGACCGGGCGCTGATCGTGGAGGCGCTGGCCGAGGCCGGGTTGCCGGAATCACTGGCCGACGCGGCAGACTCGACCGAGTACGACGATGCCTTGGTGAAATCGCATCATGAAGGTATGGATGCCGTTGGTTTCGAGGTCGGCACGCCGGTCATCCACGTCGACGGGGTGGCGTTCTTCGGCCCGGTGCTCACCCGGATCCCGCGCGGCGAGGATGCCCTCAAGGTCTGGGACGGCACCCTGCTGCTGGCCAGCTACCCATACTTCTTCGAGATCAAGCGGACCCGTACCGAGGATCCCCGCTTCGACTGAGCCGTTCTGGCCGCTCAGCCTTCGGTCGATGCTCGCTCAGCTGTGTTGGCCACTTCGTTCCGCTCCTCCCTCGTTCCTCGGTCGATGCTCGCTCAGCTGTGTTGGCCACTTCGTTCCGCTCCTCCCTCGTTCCTCGGTCGATGCTCGCTCAGCTGTGAGCCTGATGGCATTCTGAGCGGATGGAATCGATCTTTCACATCGTTGCCGAGCCGGAGTGGCGGGCGGCCTGCGAACTCGGCAGCTATGCGCCCGAGTCGCTGGCCGCCGACGGCTTCGTGCACTTCTCCTACGCCCGCCAGGTGGCGGCAACCGCCAACCGGTTTTACCGGGACCGCACCGAGCTGATCGTGATCGAGGTCGAACCCGGCCGGCTGGCCGAGCCGGTCGTCGATGAGGATCTCTACGGCGCAGGCGACCTTTTCCCGCATGTCTACGGCGCAATCCCCACGTCGGCGGCGGTGGCCGAACACCCGCTGCCGCGCGGGCCGGACGGTGACTACCGTTTCGGTCCCGGCGAACAGTGATGCTCAGCAAGGGCTGAGCCACACTGTCGCTCGTGGGCCGCAGCCAGCGCGAGGTCAGCGCAGCCGATCCCGCAGCCGTGGGTCGCTGAGAAACCAGGGCTGGTCGTCGGTCGGCTCGCCGGCGGCCGGGGCCGAGCCGGGCTCCACGCCGGCCGAGACTGACCGCTCATCGGCGTCCAGCGCGGCGTCGATGACTGCCGCCTCGCGGGCGTCGGCCCGCACCCAGCGGCGAAACACCAGCAGCAGGAAGGGCAGGTCCAGCAGTTCGGCGACGCACCAGAGCACCCCGCCGCCGATCTGCTGGTCATGCAACCAGGCCGGCGCGTGCGCGTTAGAGCTGCGCTGGCTGAAGAAACTCGACACCGGGTGGGTAGACAGCCGCAGCACGATGCCGGGCACCGCGTCGACCAGCAACTCGATGAAGCCCACCGCCACCGCGGCACCGACCGCCACCGAGCTGGCCAGATCCTCAGCTGCCACCAGCGGCAGCACGATGGCGGCGCCGAGCAGCACCAGCAGCAGTTGGATCAGCCAGTTGATCGCGGGCGTCCCGGCCGCCCAGCCCGGTACCGGACCGAACAGGGTGGCCACACAGACCAGCGGAATCAGCGCCGGCCCGACCAGCGGTGAGCTGAGCCGCTGCCCGAAACTCGAATCCAGCAGCCGGACCAGCCGGTTGGCCGGACTGGTGGCTCGGATCAGCTCGATCGGCTGGCCGCACATCAACGGCACCGGCACGATCAGCAGCAGCGTCAAGGACTGGCTCACCCAGACCCAGTAGACGGTGCGGGCGAAGAATCCCGGCGGCCCGCAGCTCACCACCAGCAACACCAGGACGCCGAGGACGAACGAGGCGGTCCGCAGCCACGGCCACGGCCGGGCCGGGTCCAGTCGGTTCACCCGGCCGACCTGGCGCAGGTAGCCGGCCAGGGCGAGGACCGCGACCAGCACCGCAAGCGGTTGGAAGACGGCCGACCCCGCGATGGAGGTCGCGGTGAGTGTCTGTGCCAGTGCCACCCGGCCATTGTCCGCTCCCCGCCGGATGGCACGATGGCCGGCATGCGGGTGTACCTGGGCAGTGACCACGCTGGCTTCGAGTTGAAGGCGGCGCTGGTCGAGCACCTCACGTCGGGCGGCCATCAGGTCACCGACTGCGGTCCGGACAGCTACCAGCCGACCGATGACTACCCGCCGCACTGCATCAGCACCGCCCAGCGGGTGGTGGCCGATCCAGGCAGCCTCGGAATCGTGCTCGGCGGTTCGGGCAACGGCGAGCAGATCGCGGCCAACAAGGTGACCGGGGTGCGCGCCGCGCTGGGCTACAACCTCGAGACCGCCACCCTGGCCCGCCAGCACAACGACGCCAACGTACTCGGCCTCGGAGCTCGAATGCACGATCTCGACGAGGCAATCTCGATCGTGGACGCCTTCGTCGGCACGCCGTTCTCGCAGGATCCGCGGCATGTCCGCCGGATCGCGATGCTGACCGCCTTCGAACAGACCGGTTCGACAGACCTGCCTTGATCCAGCCGGGTCAGCGACTACCCGGTACCGAATCGTCCGGTGGCGGTTGCCAATCCCGCCGGACGATCTTGACGGTGCGCTCGGCGATGGCCAGTTCATCCGGGCCCGGTCGGGCCACATCGCGGGCCCGCAGCGCGCCACTCACGCCGACCTGGGACGGGGAGTTGCCGACCAGATCCCGCCAGCCCCGGTCGCTGTCCCGGCCGTGCTCGCGGGACGGCTCGGCCTGCTTGGCGGTGCGCCGCCGGCCGGCTGCCGCACCGCGTGCTTTCGCCGGCTGCTGGGGGCGTTCCGGGCCTGAACCTGGGTCTGGCTCGGTGATGGCCGGCGTCGCCTCGGCGTTCGGCGGTCCGGCCGGCCGGTGAGCACGCCGTCGGCGACGCCGGGCCGTGCCGTCCGCTTCGGTCATCTGGCCATCCTGCCTGAAAGTCGCGGGTGATACCGCCCATCGTCGGCGTGGACCACCTTTCGGGTGGCCTGGAAAACCCGGTGTGCAGGCTAGTGCCCCGCACCCGTGGTCCCGTACCTTTGGGCAGATATGAAGTCAGTCAGGGTTTTCCCTAGCCTGCGCCGCTACCTGCCCAAGCGAGAGCGGCCCACCCAGCGCGTGTCGCTGGTGCTGGCGATCATCGCGCTGGTTCTCGGTACGGTCTCCTCGATCATCGATGACAATGCCGACATCAAGATCGGCAGCGTCATCATCATCGTGGTGGTGCTGTCCTCGCTGATCCTGAGCAGGGCCGGCATGCTGCTCCTGATGGCGTCGGTGGCCTGCAGCCTGGCGGCGGTGTTCGCGGTGCATGGGCTCAACCCCAGCCAGCTGTCGCTGTCCGGCTTTGTCATGGTGGTGTTGATAGGCCTGGTCGGCGTCCTGCAGGCGCACCGCCGGGACGCGCTGGGGCTGAAAGAGGTCAGCGCTGAAACGGTGATCGGGCTGATCCGGGAACGGCTGCTGGTCCAGTCAGAGCTGCCCTCGGTACCGGCCGGCTGGACGGTCGAGATCCAGCAACGACCCGCCGACGGGGCGGCGATCTCGGGGGACTTCGTCTCCAACCGGCTGGTGTCCGATTGCAATGGCGACATCCTGCACCTGGCGGTGATCGACGTATCGGGCAGCGGCATCACCGCCGGGCCGCGCGCGTTGCTGCTGTCCGGCGCGGTCGGCGGCCTGCTCGGGTCGGTCGAGCCGGATCAGTTTCTCTCGGCAGCCAATGACTATCTGGCCCGCCAGCAGTGGTCGCTCGGCTTCGCCTCGGCGATCTACGTCCGGCTGGATCTGACCACCGGCGCGTACAGCGTCCGGGTCGCCGGGCATCCGCCGGCGGTGCATTTCCGGCCGGACTCGGCGCCGGTCTGGCGTACTTCGGCGGCGACCGGGACGGTGCTCGGGGTGCTGCCGACCCTGACCGGCCAGCTCGACTCGGCGGTACTCGAACCCGGCGAGGCGCTTTTCCTCTACACCGATGGGGTAGTCGAGGACCGGACCCGCGACATCGATGCCGGCACGCTGCGCTTCAAAGAAGGTGTCGAGGCGATGGCCGCCGCCGACAACTGGGCCGGGGTGGCGAGCCAACTGATCGACGAGGTGCCGACCCAGGGCGTCGATGACCGAACCGTGGTGATGATCCGTCGGCACCCGGTCCTCGACCGAACGGGCCAGCACGGCATTGCCCGGCTGGATGTCGGCCGCCAGGAACCGGCCGCCGGGGTCAGCGATCGCGCAATCTCAGCCTGACGGTGGCGCCCCGGCGCGGAGCCAGGGTGATGTTGCGTGCCTTCGGCCGTTCCGGACGTCGGTGCACGGCCGTCACTTCGAAGCGGCCGAGCACTTCGCTCAGCACCACGCTCGATTCGAGCAGTGAGAACCCGGCGCCCAGGCAACGGCGAACCCCGCCACCGAACGGGATCCAAGTGTTGGCCGGCGGCTGGCTGCCGATGAACCTGGCCGGATCGAACCGGGTCGGGTCCTGGTAGTAGTCCGGGTCGGCTTGGACCAGCCCGATGCCCGGCATCACCGTCGAGCCGGCCGGGATCCGGTAACCGCCGATCTCGACCGGCCGGGTCAGCCGCCGGGCAACCTCGTAGATGATCGGGTGCAGCCGCAGCGATTCCTTGGCGATGGCTTCGAGGTAGTCGCCGTCCTGGGTGTCTGCGGCCCGCTGGCCGGCTCGCAGCACCCGTTGGTTGCGGGCCAGTTCATGAAAGGCCCAGGCCAGCGCCGTCGCGGTGGTCTCGTGGCCGGCCAGCAGCAGGGTGATCAGGTTGTCGCGCAACTCCGGGTCGGTGAGGCCGGCGTCCGGACCTGTGCCGGTCGGGTCAGGATCGGACAGCCGCAGCAGCTGGGACAGCACGTCAGTACGGCTGGCCAGGTCGGGGGCCGCGCGCCGCTCGGCGATCTCGGCGTAGAGCAGCCGGTCCAGGGTCTGCTGGATCTCGACGAACTTCCGCCACGGCCAGAACGTGCGCAGCCGGGGGTAGAACCAGCCGACCATGGTCAGCGGGCTGACGTTGACGACGTGCTCGACGACCGGCCGCAGTTCGGCCAGCCGGCGCTCGTCGGTCACTCCGAAGACGACCTGCAGGATGATCTCGAGGGTCAGCGCCTGCATCCGGTCGTGGATGCGCAGCGGGGTGTCGAGTGGCCAGCGCTCGATCTCGGCCCGGGTGAGTTCGGTGATCAGGTCGCGGTAGCCGCGCAGCGAGGCTCCGTGAAAGGCCGGCATCAGTAGCCGCCGAATCCGCAGGTGCTCGCTCTCGTCCAGCAGCAGCACGGAGTGGTTGCCCATGATCGGCCCGAGCAGCGCGTTGCCCTCGCCGGCGTGCAGCAGGTTGGCCGGACCGGCGAAGACGGACTTGATGTCCTCCGGCTTGCTGATCATGACCAGGTGCCGCCGATGCGGGGCGATCCGGACCGCGAAGACATCGCCGTGCCGCTTGCGTAGCCGTGGCAGCCAGCGATGCCGGTACCGGGCGAACAGCAGGCTCTGCAGCCCGACCGGCACGGCCCGGCCGCCGGGCAGTCGGGGCTCCGGCGGCAACGAGAGGCCCGCCGAACTCGCCGCCGGCCCTGGTGCCGAGGCGGCCCCGGCTCCGCTCAGAACTGTGGTCACCGATCCTCCTCACCGGCCGCTCGATCACGGCTTTCGGTCGTGTATTCGTCCCTGATCATCGTGGTGCTCGGCGACTGGCGGGCATCATCGCTGCGATTCGACCAGTAGTTAGTTTTATACGCTTGTATAAGACGCCCGTCTAGCTGCTGGGCGCTACTGTGAGCCGGTGGGCCATCGCGAGCAACTGCTGCAGGCTGCCCGGCGCATGCTCGAGACCAAGGGCTACGCGCACACCACCACCCGCGATCTGGTGGCCGAGTCGAACACCAACCTGGCCTCGATCGGCTACCACTTCGGCTCCAAGGCCGGCCTGCTGAATGCGGCCATCGCCACCGTGTTCCAGGAGTGGACCGACCAGCTGGCCGCGATCGCGATGGCCGAGCCGGGTGTCGTCCCGCTGGAGCGCGCCCGGATCACCTGGGTGGCGGTGCTGGACAGCTTCGCCGGCAAGCGGGCCTTCCTGCTGTCCTATGTCGAGGCGCTGGCCCAGGCCGAGCGCTCGCCGGAGCTGCGCGAGCAGGTGGCCGGGCAGTACCGCCGATGTCGCGCCCAGATTGCCGAACTCGTTGCCCGCTCATTCGTCGGGGAGATCTCCGCAAGCGACCCGCGCAGCTCGGCCATCGCCAGCTTCGTGATCGCCGTCTGTGACGGTTTGGCCTTGCAATTCCTGCTCGATCCGGACGGGTTGCCGACCGGCGCGGACCTTACCGCCGGGTTGCAGGCGGCTTGGTCGGCTTCAACCAGCTGAACTTCGAGTCGAGCCGGTCGCCCCGCCAGTGCGTTCGGGCGGCGATGAACGCGATGCTCCGGCGTAGCAGCAACCAGCGCTCGCCACTGCGGCCGTACTGGCGGCTGCGCGGGATCCGATGCGCGATGGCCAGGGTCACCAGCGCGATCAGCACCCCGGCGAACACGTCGAGCAGGTAGTGGTTTCCGGTGGCGATCACCACGGTCGCGGTGATCAGCGGGTAGCCGAGCCAGAGCCTGCGCAGCCAGGTCGGCCGCACCAGCCGGTAGGCGACGACCGCGGTCCAGACCGCCCAGGCCAGGTGCAGGGACGGGAAGGCGCCGTACTGGTCGGCGGTCACCGGGCCGCCGTGGGTGGTGCCGAAGCCGGCTTGGGCGACGGCGTCGACGAAGCCAGCACCGGGCAGGAAGCGCGGCGGCGCGGCCGGGTAGGCGAGGAAGAACGCCAGCCCGAAGACGTTGGTCAGCACCAGCGCGTTGCGGGCCCGCCGGTAGCTCTCCGGTCGGCGCCAGTAGCACCAGACGAGCACGCACAGGGTGACGGTGATGTGGAAGAACTGGTACCAGTAGCTGGCCGCGAGCGAGAAGACCGAATGGTGGCTGGTCCACTGATTCACCGCGTGCTCGAGGTCGACGTGCAGCCACTGCTCGGCATCGAGCAGCTGGCGCCCATGCAGCAGTGCCGATCCCTGGCGCACCTCGGCATGCCCGCGAATGAGGTCATAGGCGCGCAGCAGTAGCAGGATCACCACCAGCTCACCCAGCAGCAACGGCCGCCGGACGGCCGGTCGAGCTGGCGGTCCGGTGTCGGCGGGCGCGAGGGCTGGCCGCCGGACGGCGGTGGACCCCGGTAATTGACTCATGGTGAGGTCGAAGATATATGGCCGGCTGTCAGCTTGATGGTTCTGCCCCTTCTCCGGCGCATGTCGGCTCGCTGCGGAGGCAACAACATGCAGGTGATGACCTGGCGAATATTCGGCCTCCAGGTCAGGTGTCAGGTAGGCCAGCCAGCGCCCAGGCGAGGGAATCCTTGAGCGCCGGCCGCCACACGCTGTAGGTGTGATCACCCGGCCGAGTGTGCTGCTCGACATGCATACCGTCGGCGCGCAATACCGGCGCTATCGAGTTCATCTGTCGCAGCACCTGGTGATCGGAGGAGCCGCTGTCCAGCCAGATCCGCATGGCCGGTTGGGCGGTCAGCGTCTTGGCGTAGACATCGGGGGAGTTGCTGTCCACCTCAGACAGCCGGTCCGGACCGAACAGCGCGGTCATCCCGCCGTCGTGGGTGGGCATGGTGAACCCGGACAGGTCGAGCACGGTCGCGGTCAGGTCGCGATGCCGCAGGCCGAGGTTCAACGCGCAGTAGCCGCCCGCCGACATGCCGGCGAAGATCCGGCCGGTCCGGGTCCGGATGGTGCGCAGCTGCTGATCCACGGTGGGGATCACGTCCCGCAGCAGGTGGCTTTCGACCTTCTCGTGGCGGCCGTCCACGCACTCGGGATCGTCGAGCCAGTTCTTGCTCATCTGCGGTGCGACCAGGATCGCCGGCAGTTGCTCGTTCGCGAGCTGGGCGGCGATATGGCCGGCCGCGCCGCCGTGGAACCAGTCCTTGGGCATGCCGGGCGAGCCGTGGAACAGGTACACCACCGGCAGCGGCCGGGCCGGCTGGGCGAAGTACTGCGGTGGCAACCAGACCCAGGCCGTCGAGCGACCGAAGCCACTGCCGTTGTCCGGTACCGGCAACCGGAACAGCTTGCCGTTCGGCCAGAGCGGGGTGTGCACCTGGTTGACGGCCGCCGTCAGTTGCTGGGGCGGGTCGCTGGCGACCGCGTCCACCACATCACTGACATTCGGCAGGTAGGAGTAATAGGAGTTGACGCCGTCGGCGACCAGCGTCAGCGTCAACATGGTGGCGGTCAGGCCCAGGGCCCAGTTGCCGAGCCGCTTCGTCCGGGCTGCTGTTTTTCGGCGCGACGTCCGCCGGACCAGGATGAGCCAGCTGGCAACGGTGATAGCGAGCAGGACGACAAGGAATCTTGTCGACACCACGGTAAGCCCGCCCAGGTTAGGCACAGCTTGTTGTCTACTCCACCCCACCGACATCGTGCCAACCGTTAAGGGGGCATTTTCTCAGCTGGCGACCGGTTCGAACCACTCAGTGACGCTCGGCAACCAGCGATCGGTTGCCACGCGCTTGCGCTCCTCAGCGGTAATCTGTGGCCTGGTTGGGAGGAGGATCAGTGAGCAAGCTCTTGTACTCCGTGAGCATGTCCCTGGACGGCTTCATCGCCGGTCCGGGCGGTGACATGTCGTGGCTGACGCCGCATCTCGGACCCAACCCGGAGCTCGACGCCCTGCAGCGCGACATCGGCGCGCTCCTGGTCGGCCACCGCACCTTTCAGGGGGACGACCCGAACCGCGGCACCGACAAAGAGGGTGCGTTCGGCGGAACCTGGAGCGGCCCGATCGTCGTGGTCACCCACCACCCGCCGGCAGAGCCGGTGCCGGGAATCACCTTTTCTGACAGCCTGCTCGGTGGGCTTGCCACGGCGCGTGCGGCGGCCGGCGATCGCTACGTGAACATTCTGGGTGCTGACATCGCCCGGCAGTGCCTAGCAGCCGGCGAGCTGGACGAAATTCTGACCATCATCGTCCCGGTCTTCCTCGGCGACGGGGTGCGTCTGTTCGAGCACCCGGGCGGCCGACACGTTCAGCTGGAGCGCCTGAGCCTGGTGGAGGGCCCGCGCGCGACGAACCTGTGGATGCGGGTCGTCCGGTAGTCCTTTCCTGCCGTGGAGACCGCCTAATTAGAGGTTGCGGATCGCCGGCTGTCTGGCGAAGAAGAGGCACAACGCCGACATGGCGAGCCCGCAGGCCAGGGTGGCGGTGGGCACGCTGGTAAGCCCGACTGCGACGCCGAAGAGCGGCAGCGTGAGCGGGGTCAGTGTCAGGTCGCCGAGTTGGCTCACCGCCGATACCCGGCCGAGGTGGCTGGCCGCGATGGTCTGTTGGAACACGCCGCTGATCCAGACCGAGGCCGTCCCGGCGGTAACGCCGACGATGAACATCGCCGCGACCAGCGTGCCGCGATTCGGCACGCCGATCACGGCCAGTGCCGCTCCTTGGACCACCAGCATCCAGAACGCCTGCGCCGCCACGTGCCGGCGCCGCCAGCGGATTCCGGCGATGCTGCCGGCAATCGCACCGACAGCAAAGCTGGCCTCGGCTATGCCCACCCAGGACGCTCCCCAGCCGGACTGGGCCACCTGTAACGCGACGCCAATTCCGATGACGGGGGAGAGGAACACATTGAGGGACGAGAGCCCCACGGTGAGCCAGCGAGCAACCGGCGATCGCGCCAGGTAGCCGACGCCGTCGCGCACGGCGGCCGTCCACGGGCTGGCCAGCCAGCCGCGGCAGTACGTACCTAGGCCGGATCACAGCTATCAGCACCACGGCGACCAGCGCAAAGGTTGCCGCGTCGATGGACAAGAGCGCTTGTATAAGTCCGCTGCCTCAGGGTGCGCCCTGACGACCCGGTCGGTGATGGTGAGCTGGGTCGAGCCTTGCCTCGCGGATCTTCATACACATCGGTCGTCAGGGCGACTGCGGTGTCTGAAGATCCCGGGTGTGAGCGGGCGACGGGAGCCGTCGCGCCAAACGCTCGCTGACGCTCGCGGCGCTCCTCCCGATTCCCGGCCAATCCTGGACAAAGCCGAGGACCCCGCCGGAAAAGCTTGGCGGGGTCCTCGGCTTTGAGCGGGCGACGGGAATCGAACCCGCACAATCAGTTTGGAAGACTGAGACTCTACCATTGAGCTACGCCCGCGAACTGTGCAAATCGGTCGAAAGTCGGTTGGCCGGGCCGCACGTTGCCGTGCCAGCCTAGCGTGTGCGTGGGCGCCCGCCGCACCCCCGTACACTTGCCGATCGATACGTGTCTCGCTGCGATCTGGGCGTGACACCTATCGGGGTGTAGCGCAGCTTGGTAGCGCATCCGCTTTGGGAGCGGAGGGTCGCAGGTTCAAATCCTGTCACCCCGACGAGCATGACCCGACCGGCACGGCGGCCGTTCCGCAGACCGTCCGCCGTGTTGCGAAGCAAGCAACACCGGCACCCCCACAACCTGACATGTGAAGCTGAGGAGCAAGAGCACACCGTGAAGAGCAGCGTCGAAACCCTGAGCCCGACCCGCGTCAAGCTCGCCGTCGAGGTGCCATTCGATGAGTTGAAGTCCAGCCTGGACGAGGCCTACAAGGCGATCGGCTCGCAAGTGCGCGTACCTGGCTTCCGACCGGGCAAGGTGCCGGCCCGGATCATCGACCAGCGGGTCGGCCGGGGCGCGGTGCTGGAAGAGGCCATCAACAAGGCGCTGCCCAAGGCGTACTCCGACGCGGTTCGCGAAACCGGGGTCAAGGCGCTCGGCCAGCCCGACATCGAGGTCACCAAGATCGAGGACAACGACCACCTGGCGTTCACCGCCGAGGTCGATGTCCGTCCCGAGATCAACGTCCCGGCCTATGACGGCCTGGCCGTCACGGTCGCCGACGCGGTGGTCAGTGACGACGAGATCGCCGAGCAGTTCGACGCGCTGCGCGCCCGGTTCGGCACCCTCAAGGGCGTTGAGCGGGCCGTGGCGAACGGTGACTTCGTCTCGATCGACCTGTCCGCCGCGGTCGATGGTGACGAGGTCGAGGGTGGTACCGCAACCGGCCTTTCCTACGAGGTCGGCTCGGGCAACCTGATCGAGGGTTTGGACGAGGCGATCACCGGCAAGTCGGCCGGCGACACGGTCAAGTTTGCCTCTCAGCTGGCCTTCGGTGAGCAGGCCGGCCTGAACGCCGACATCTCGGTGGTCCTCAACTCCGTCAAGGAGCGCGAGCTGCCCGAGGCCGACGACGACTTCGCCCAGCTGGCCTCGGAGTTCGACACCATCGAGGAGCTCCGGGCCGACCTGCGTACCCGCCTGGACCGGGTGAAGGTGCTCGGCCAGGGCTCCGAGGCCCGCGACAAGGTGCTCGAACTGCTGGTCGCCCAGACCGAGGTGCCGCTGCCGGAATCGTCGGTGAACGCCGAGATCGAATGGCGCGAACACGACGTGGTGCACCAGCTCGGCCACGACGACGAGGCATTCGAGAAGTACCTGGAAACCGAAGGCAAGACCAAGGACGAGTTCACCGCCGAACTGCGTGAGGTTGCCGAGAAGTCGGTCAAGACCCAGTTCATCCTGGATTCCATTGCCGATGCCGAGGCCGTTTCGGTGTCCGACGCCGAGCTGACCGAGTACATCGTCCGGCAGGCCCAGCGGTACGGGATGGCTCCGCAGGAGTTCGCCGACCAGATCGTCCAGGCGGGCAACATTGCTGCCCTGGTCGCCGATGTCCGGCGGAACAAGGCGCTGGCCACCGTGCTCGAATCGGCAACGGTTACCGACGAATCCGGCAACAAGGTGGACCTGTCCGCGCTGTCCACCCCCGAAGGGCAGGCCGAACTCGAAGAGCTCGAGGACGAAGCCGAACTCGATGCCGAACTGGACGACGACGACAACTAACCGTCCCGCACGGTAATTCACGCCCTGAGCGAACGCGGGCGGGTCCGGGGAGTCCCGGGCCCGCCCGTGCCGTTAGGGTCGAAGAGAGCCGAATTCGAGGACGGCTACCTCTTAGGAAGGAATGGCCAGTGAGCCCTTTTGACGCCCAACGGGCACCCGAGGTCGGATTCGGTCCGATCGTGGCCAGCCGGCCAGAGCCCATCCGGGTCATCGAGGCACGCGGTTCGGGTGCCGGGATGAACCTCAGCGACTCGCTCTTCGACCGACTGCTGCGAGACCGGATCATCTTCCTCGGCCAGGCCGTGGACGACGAGCTCGCGAACCGGCTGTGTGCCCAGTTGCTGTTGCTGTCGGCCGAGGATCCTTCCCGCGACATCAACCTCTACATCAACTCTCCCGGTGGCGCGGTCACCGCTGGCATGGCCATCTTCGACACGATGCAGTTCATCGAGTGCGATGTCGCCACCTACGCGCTCGGCATCGCCGCCTCGATGGGGCAGTTCCTGCTCTCGGCCGGCGCACCCGGCAAGCGCTACGCCCTGCCGCACGCGCGGATCATGATGCACCAGCCGTCGGCGGGTATCGGCGGCACCGCCTCGGACATCGCGATCCAGGCCGAGCAGTTCAGATTGACCAAGGCTGAGATGGCCGAACTCATCGCCGAGCACACCGGTCAGACGGCGGAGCAGATCCGGGCCGACTCGGAGCGCGACCGGTGGTTCACCGCCAAGCAGGCGCTGGAATACGGATTCGTCGACCACGTGGTCAGCCGGGTGGCTCAGATGAGCAACGGCTCCGCGCCGGCGCCGGAATAAGGGAGACCGACATGAGTGAACTCATCACCCCCGGCAGTGCCGGTTACGGCGGCGCTAGGTCGGCGTCCAGCCGGTACGTCCTGCCGTCGTTCATCGAGCGCACCAACTACGGGATGAAGGAATCCAACCCGTACAACAAGCTGTTCGAAGAGCGGATCATCTTCCTCGGCGCGCCGATCGACGACGTGGTGGCCAACGACGTCATCGCGCAGCTGCTCTGCCTGGAATCCACTGATCCGGATCGCGACATCCTGATCTACATCAACTCACCCGGCGGCTCGTTCACCGCGCTCACCGCGATCTACGACACGATGAGCTTCGTCCGTCCGGAGATCCAGACGTACTGCATGGGGCAGGCCGCCTCGGCCGCAGCGGTGTTGCTGGCCGCCGGTACCAAGGGCAAGCGGTTCGCCCTGGAACACGCCCGGGTCTTGATCCATCAGCCTTCCGGCGAGGGACAGGGTCAGGTCACCGACCTTGAGATCCAGGCGAACGAAATCATGCGGATGCGGGTGCAGCTGGAAGAGATCCTGGCCCAGCACACCGGCCAGACTCCGGCACAGGTGAAGCTCGACATCGAGCGCGACCGGATCCTGACCGCCGCCCAGGCCAAGGATTACGGCATCGTGGACGCGGTTATCTCGTCGCGGAAACTTGTCAACGACTGACCCATGGTTAACACCAGTCACGCCAGTATCACCAGTCACACGTTTAGTGGCCGCTCGGGGGACACGCCACTAAACGTGCGACTTCTCGGCCGACACGAGGTAGCGTTTTACGTCACTGCTGCTGCACGTTGGTCGTGGTGATGCGAAAGCAACGCAGGTAGCTGACAATGTTCGGCAAGGCTGCACGATCAACGAGCATGGCGGGTAGTGAGGGGATATATCGGTGGCACGTGTAGGTGACGGAGGCGACCTGCTCAAGTGTTCTTTCTGCGGAAAGAGCCAGAAGCAGGTTAAAAAGCTGATCGCCGGACCCGGCGTGTACATCTGTGACGAGTGCATCGACCTCTGCAACGAGATCATCGAGGAAGAGCTGTCGGACAACACCGAGTTCAGCTTCGACGAGCTGCCCAAGCCCAGCGAGATCTGCCAGTTCCTGAACTCCTATGTGGTCGGCCAGGACCAGGCCAAGCGGACCCTGGCGGTCGCCGTCTACAACCACTACAAGCGGGTTCAGGCTGGCGGCGACACCACCGGCAAGCGCTCGGAATCCAACGTCGAGCTAGCCAAGTCCAACATCCTGCTGCTCGGCCCGACCGGCTCGGGTAAGACACTGCTGGCCCAGACGCTGGCCAGGATGTTGAACGTCCCGTTCGCGATCGCCGATGCCACCGCGCTGACCGAGGCCGGCTATGTCGGCGAGGACGTCGAGAACATCCTGCTCAAGCTGATCCAGGCCGCCGACTATGACGTCAAGCGGGCCGAGACCGGGATCATCTACATCGACGAGGTCGACAAGATCGCCCGCAAGTCGGAGAACCCGTCGATCACTCGCGACGTCTCCGGCGAGGGCGTCCAGCAGGCCTTGCTGAAGATCCTGGAAGGGACGTCGGCCGCGGTCCCGCCGCAGGGCGGTCGCAAGCATCCGCATCAGGAATTCATCCAGATCGACACGACGAACGTGCTGTTCATCGTGGGCGGCGCGTTCGCCGGCCTGGACAAGATCATCGAGGGCCGGGTGGGCAAGAAGGGTCTCGGCTTCGGCGCCGAGCTCAAGACCAAGTTCGAGATCGGCTCGACCGACGGCTTTGCCGAGGTGATGCCCGAGGATCTGATGAAGTTTGGCCTGATCCCCGAGTTCATCGGCCGGTTGCCGGTGATCACGACCGTCCGGCCGTTGGATCGCACGGCCCTGATCGAGATCCTCACCGAACCGAAGAACGCGCTGGTGAAGCAGTATCACCGGCTGTTCGAGCTGGACGGCGTCGAACTCGAGTTCACCGACGACGCCCTCGAAGCGATCGCTGATCAGGCCGTCAAGCGCGGTACCGGGGCTCGGGGCCTGCGCGCCATCATGGAAGAAGTGCTGCTGTCGGTGATGTACGAGGTGCCGTCCCGCGAGGACGTGGCCAAGGTCGTCATCACCGCTGAAACCGTGCTAGAGCACGTGTATCCGACCCTGGTGCCGCGCGCCGAGGTCGACCCGCCACAGGAGAAGTCCGCCTGACGAACCCGGTCAGCGAGTGGGTCGTGCTCCGCGAGCTTCAGCGATAAATAGATTGCGCGTCCGTGGCCGTACCGGCCATGATGGGTGCGTTGGGCCATTTGGCCAGCATCGCCGTTTGGCCAGCAAGGCCATTTGGCCCGCAAGGCGTTGTTTACAGCAAGGGAGGCGTCGAGATGTCCAGCATTGTCCTGGGACTGACCACGTCCCGATCCCTTGAGGTAGCCCGCTAGATCGGTGTGCTGCCTCGCCTCTCGAGGAGCCACCGCCTTGTCGTTCGACCCTTCAGACAGCCACGATTTTTCAGGCAGCCCGGCCGTGTCCGGTTTCGATTTTCACTTTCAACAGCTCGAGGAACCCGACGAGGGTCAGCGCTGGTCCACCTGGAATTCGGTGATCAAGGGCTCGCACGGGCCCGAGCCGCGGCCGTCCTGGGTGATCACCTCCGACGCCGCGCTGGACACCGAACTCGGCGTGCTCAAGACCGGCAAGGAAGCCGATGTGTTCTTGATCGAGCGCGGTGTGCCGGACGAGCCCGAGCAGTCCACCGTGATGGCGGCCAAGCGCTACCGCGATCGCGATCACCGCAACTTTCACCGGGATGCCGGCTACCTCGAAGGCCGGACGGTCCGGCGCAGCCGTGACCAGCGAGCCATGCAGTCACGCAGCCGGTACGGCGTCCAGGTGCTGGCCGGCCAGTGGGCGGTCGCCGAGTTCAACGCGCTGTGCCGGCTGTGGTCGCTCGGGGTTCCGGTGCCCTACCCGGTCCAGGTGGACGGGGCCGAGATCCTGATGGAGTTCATCGGCCACGATCGGGTGGCCGCCCCGCGATTGGCCCAGGTCCGGGCCAGCCACGACGAGCTGGCCGACTACTTCGACCAGGTCGCCAACGCGATGCGGGCGCTGGCGGCCAACGGCCAGGCGCATGGTGACCTGTCGGCCTACAACCTGCTGCTGGACGAGGGCCGGGTGGTCATGATCGACCTGCCACAGATCGTCGATGTGGTATCCAACCCGAACGGGATGGAGTTCCTGCAGCGCGATTGCCGCAATATCTGCGCCTGGTTCGGCGCCCGGGGCTATGCCACCGATCCGGAGGAGCTGTTCGGCGAACTCGTCGGCGAGGCCTTCGCGCAGTGGTGAGTTCGACGAATCTCCGCCGTCGATGCAACATCGAGGGCGGCTGCCGCGTGTAGTGAGGGTGACGGGGCTGGCGACGAGTACGGCAGTGGTGGCCGGCGGCGGGGAGTGGGGTGGCGTGACGAGTCCGGAGGGCGAATCCTTCGACGAGTTCGTGCGCCGCGAGCAGGCCGGCCTGGTCCGCTACGCTGCGTTGCTCGCGGGTTCCCGGGCCCAGGGCGAGGACCTGGTGCAGGACGTGCTGGTCCGGGTGCTGCCCAGGTGGGACCGGCTGTCCCGCGAGCCCGGTGGCCGGCTGGCCTACGTCCGGCGGGCGGTGACCAACGAACACGTGTCCTGGCGGCGGCGCTGGTCGACCCGGCACATCCGCTACCTGGACTCGGCGGCGCTGCCCGACGTACCGGCCGCCGCCGAGCCGGCGCTGGACGAGGTGCTCTGGCAACGGCTGCAGCGGCTACCCGCCCAGCAGCGCGCGGCCCTGGTGCTGCGTTACTACGAGGGGATGCCGGACGCCGAGATCGGCGAACTGCTCGGCTGCCGGGCCGCCACCGTGCGGGCGCACGTCAGCCGTGGCCTGGCCCAGCTGCGCGTTGCGACCGGGACGCCCGAGCAGGGCAGGGTGCCGCGATGACCGACATCGAGGACGAGCTGCACCGGTTGCTCACCAACCGGGCGGCCGAGGTCGATCCGCGGCTGACCGGCGCCGGCATCCGCGATCTGGCCGACCACCGCCGTCGGCAACGCGGGCGTGCCGTGGCATTGCCGGCCGCCGGGACGGTACTGGCCGCGGCGCTGCTGCTCACCCCGTTCGTCCTTGTCCATCAAGGTAATTCGGCACCGCGCCGACCGGCGGTGATCGTCCCGGCGGCCAGCGACACGCCGAGTTCGAAGCCGCCCACCCCGGCCCCCAGCAGCAGTCCGCCGCTGGCCGTGCCGAGCCGAGCCGTGACCTCGCCGTCCTCGCAACCCAGCGGGCCGCTGGCGCCCCGGCCGTCCAGTACCGGGGTCACCGCACCGCCGACCGCGGTGCCGTCGGGGTCCGCGTCGCCGAGTATCAGCGCGCAGCCGACCCCGACCCCGACCCGCTGATCGGGTGTAACAGATTCAGCCGGTGCCGCGTGTCATCGGTGAGCTGGACGCACCCGGCGTCCGGCGAACCTCAAGGAGCGCAATGGCCAAGCACGGAAACCACCTCGTTCGCAATTGCCTCGTCACCGCTGGGCTGTTCGTCGTTGGCAGCCTCGCCGTTGCCGGGCCGGCGACCGCGGCCAGCAGCGCCGCGCCGACCCCGGTGCCGACCTCGACCGTTGCACCGTCGCCGGTGCCGAGCGCGCCGAGCCTGTCCGCCACCCCGCAGCCGTCGGAGACCGACCCGGGTTCGATCCAGGTCCCGGCCGGTAACGCCTATACCGGCAAAGATGATTCCGGAACGCCCTGGATACCTGTTGCGTTGCTGGGTGGTGGCGTGCTGCTGCTCGGAGCTGGTGGGGTCACCGTCGCCCGGCGGCGTTGAGCAGGTGCTCCGACTCCGGCGACTGCCGGTGCTGCTTGCGCTCGCGGCCCTGCTGATCGGCACCGGTTGTTGGCAGTTGACCCATCGGGGTGGCCCGCGCCCGGTCACGATAGCCAGTCCGAACTGGGGTGATCCGGATCAGCCGGTGCCGATTTCGAAAAGAGAGCCCGAGGCTAAGCCGGTCCGGGCCGCGGGTCCCGTGCCGGCCGGCAGCACGTTGACGCTGACCCGGCTGGCGCTGCGCGCGCCGATCGTGCCGGTCACCGTCAGCGGCGGGGTGATGTCGGTGCCGCGGGATCCGCGCACGCTGGGCTGGTGGGCCGGCGGCGCGAACCCGGGCGCCAGCTCGGGTAGCGCGGTGATCGTCGGGCACGTCAACTATGCCGGCATCGCAGGCGTACTCGGCAGGCTGCCGCAGACCCGGCTGGGCGATGAGATCGTGCTGACCGAGCACCAGCTGCGGCTGCGGTACCGGATCACCGCCGTGCGCAGCTATGCCAAGACCAGCGGCATCCCGGCCGATGCGTTCTCAGCGACCGGCCCGCCGCGGCTGGTGTTGATCACCTGCGGCGGCGCGTTCGATCCGAACACCGGTAACTACCTGGACAACCTCGTTGCCTACGCCGAGCCCGAGGCCGGAGGTTAGCTCACCCAACGCTAGCGACCGGTGGGGTGACCTCGTCCAGAACAGGCACCTCTCGGCGGAGCGAGCCGAGCAACGGCCGGTACAGCGCAAGCGGCACCAGCAGGCTGAGCACGCCGGCCAGCACGAAGATCGGTCGGGGCGCCAGGATCGCGGCGAGCAGGCCGCCGAGCAGCAGCGCGCCGACCTGGCCGCTCGAAGTGAGGCCGCCGAAGGTCGCCGCAACCCGCCCTCGGACCTGGTCGGTGGTACGGATCGCGACCAGCGCGCTGACCGCCAGGCTCAGCAGGCCGTTGGACACCCCGCCGCAGAACGCGGCCGGCAGCACCCAGCCGACGTTCGGCGCCAACCCCATCCAGGCCAGGCCGACGCCGAGCAGCGCGCAGCTGCCCAGCGCGGTCCGCAGCAGCGCCTGCTGGGCGCGTAGCCGGCGGCCGAACAACGCACCGGCGAACACCCCGATGCCCCAGCTGGCGCCGATCACGCCGTACCAGGTGGCGCTGGCATGCAATTCCTGGCGCACCAGGAACACCTCCACCACGTTGACCATCGCGCCGAGCAGGATGAACAGGCTGAGCATCGAGACCAGCAGCATCAGCAACCGGTCGGCGCGCAGGATCGCCCAGCCACCTCGGGTGTCGCTGGCCCGCTCGTCCGCTGCGAGCTGGCGCCGGGTCCGGACCGCCAGCGCGGCGATGCCGACCGCGCCGAAGCCGACCGCGTCGAGCAGCAGCGGGATCCGTGCGCCGTACCAGCCGGTGAGGACGCCGCCGAGGACCGGGGCGGCGATCGCGGCGGCGGTGCCGGCCGCCTGGGAGAGCCCGAGCGCGGCGGGCAGCCCGTCGATGCCGGCGATCCGGGGGAGCAGCGCCTGCCAGGTGGCGCCGTTGACCGACTGGCCGGTTCCCAGAGCCGCCACCAACACCAGCGTCGAGATCACGTCCGGCCGGTAGGCCAGGGCCACGCAGCAGATCAGCTGGGCCAGGCTGGAGGCCAGTAGCAGTGAGCGGCTGTCCGCCCGGTCCACCAGCCGGCCGACCAGCGGGGCCAGCAGAATCAGCGGCGCCATCCCGGCCATCAGCAGCAGCACCACAGCCCAGGCGCCGTCGCCACGGGCCTGGGTACGCAACACCAGCGCCACCAGGACGATCTCGTCTCCGAGCAGTGAGACCGCCCGCGCAGCGATCACCAACCGCAGATCCCGCCGGGCAGTCGGTGAGGCCAGGCCAGATGTGAAAGACATATTTCGAAGTTAATGCTTCAGATAATACCTGTCAATGGTCTGGCGACCTTTACTCTGAGCGCATGGCTGCCGCACCGTCCCGCGCGAGAAAGCCCAGCCCTCCCGACGGCCCGGTGGTGTTACGTGATCCGCGCGCCATCAAGGCGCTCGCTCATCCGGCCCGGCTGGCGGTGATCGACGAGTTCTTCGCCGGTCGCAGGCTCACCGCCACCGAGTGCGCCGAGATCGCCGGCCTCAGCGCCAGCGCGATGAGCTACCACCTGCGGGCCCTGGAGAAGTGGGGCATCATCCGCCGATCTGAGGCGACCGGCGATGGCCGGGAACGTCCCTGGGAGGCAGCGGGTGACCGGCTGGCGGTCGATTCCGCCGAACCGCGTGCCTCGGCGGCCGGCGAAGCCGTGCTGGTGGCGCGGCTGCTGGACCGGCAGCGTGCCGAGACTCTGAACTGGTACTCCAACCAGGATGAGATGTCCTCGGGGTGGTATGACTCGGTGACGATCAGCAGCGGCGTGTACTCGCTGACGGCGGAAGAGACCAAGCTGCTGGCGGAGGAGGTCGCCGCAGTGGCCGCCCGCTTCGAGGCGCGCACCACGGCTGACGCCACTCCCGACACCAGGCGGGTGCGGCTCACTTTCACGGTGGTGCCGACCCGCGAGGACGTCGAAGGCCAGGACCCGGCCAGTTAGACCGCCCTGCGTGGCAAACCGGTTTCCGGCGGCTCCGTAGGATTCAGGGGTGACCGAAGCCGCTATCACCGCTGCCCACGATCGAGGCGACTCGACCGCCACCGCATTGCCGACCCAGTACGCCCCGGCCGCGGTAGAGGCTCCGTTGTACCAGCGGTGGATCGATCGCGGTTACTTCACCGCCGATGCCGAGTCGGACAAGCCGCCGTTCACGATCGTGATCCCGCCGCCGAACGTGACCGGCAGCCTGCACATCGGGCACGCCTTCGAGCACACCCTGATGGACGCGCTGGTTCGCCGGGCCCGGATGCGTGGTTTCGAGACGCTCTGGCTGCCCGGCATGGACCATGCCAGCATCGCGGTGCACGCGCTGGTCGAACGGGCGCTGGCTGAGGAGGGCACCAGTCGTCGGGAACTCGGCCGGGACGCCTTCGTCGAGCGGGTGTGGCAGTGGAAGGCCCTGCACGGCGGCGCGATCCTGGCCCAGATGCGCCGGCTCGGCGACAGCGTGGACTGGAGCCGCGAGCGGTTCACCATGGACGAGGGGCTGTCCCTGGCCGTCCGGACGATGTTCAAGAAGCTCTATGACGACGGGCTGATCTACCGCGCCGAGCGGCTGGTCAACTGGTCCCCACAGCTGCGCTCGGTGCTGTCGGACGCCGAGGTGGATCACCGCGAGGTCGAGGGCGAGCTGGTCTCGATGCGCTACGGCGCCGACGGCGGCCCGTCCATCGTGGTGGCCACCACCCGGGTCGAGACGATGCTCGGCGACACCGCGGTGGCCGTGCATCCCGATGACGAGCGCTACCGTGACCTGATCGGTAGCGAGATCGAATTGCCTTTGACTGGAAGGCTGATTCCGATCGTCGCCGACCCGCACGTGGATCCGGAGTTCGGTACCGGCGCGGTCAAGGTGACCCCGGCGCACGACCCGAACGACTTCGCGATCGGGCAGCGGCACGGCCTGCCGATGCTCTCGATCATGGACGAGCAGGGCCGGATCTGCGACACCGGCACCGAATTCGACGGGATGGATCGCTTCCAGGCCCGGGTGGCGGTGCGCGAGAGGCTCGCCGAGCAGGGCCGGATCGTGGCCGAGAAGCGTCCGTACCTGCATTCGGTCGGGCACTCGGAGCGGTCCGGCGAGCCGATCGAGCCGCGGCTGTCCTTGCAATGGTTCGTCAAGGTCGCGCCGCTGGCGCAGGTGGCCGGTGATGCGGTACGCGACGGCCGGGTCTTGATCAGTCCACCGGAGCTGAGCGGCCGCTACTTCGACTGGGTGGACAACCTGCACGACTGGTGTATCAGCCGCCAGCTCTGGTGGGGTCACCGGATCCCGGTCTGGTACTCACCGGAGGGCGAGATGCGCTGCCTCGGTCCGGACGAGCAGGCGCCCGAGGGCTGGAGCCAGGACGAGGACGTGCTCGACACCTGGTTCTCTGCCGGTCTATGGCCATTCTCAACGCTGGGCTGGCCGGAGCAGACCGCCGACCTGGCCAAGTTCTATCCGACCTCGGTGCTGGTCACCGGCTACGACATCCTGTTCTTCTGGGTCATCCGGATGATGATGTTCGGCCTGTATGCGATGGACGAGCGCGGGCCGGCAGCCTCGATGCCGTTCCACACCATCGCCCTGCACGGCATGGTGCGCGATCAGTTCGGCAAGAAGATGTCGAAATCCAAAGGCAATTCCGTCGACCCGCTGGCCTGGATGGACGAGTACGGGACCGACGCGGTGCGTTTCACCTTTGCCTGGGGGGCCAATCCCGGGGCGGACGTGCCGATCTCGCGGGACAACGTCGCCGCGTCGCGCAACTTCTGCAACAAGCTCTGGAACGCGACCCGGTTCGCGCTGATCAACGGCGCAACCACCGAGGGCCCGCTGCCTGAGCAGCTCGCGCTGGCCGACGGCTGGATCATCTCCCGCTTGAACAAGGTGATCGCCGAGGTCGACCGGCTCTACTCCGACTACGAGTTCGCCAAGATCGCCGACCTGCTCTACCACGTCGCCTGGGACGAGGTGTGTGACTGGTACGTGGAGCTTGCCAAGACCTCGCTGGCCGACGAGGCGACCGCGCCGACCACCCGCCGGGTGCTCGGCGAGGTGCTCGACGTGCTGCTGCGGTTGCTGCACCCGCTGATGCCCTTCGTCACCGAGACGCTGTGGACCGAGCTGACGCACGGTGAGTCGGTGGTGATCGCGGCTTGGCCGGTTGCCCATGCCGACCGGGAGGACGACGCCGGCGACAACATCAACCTGGACATGCGGGCCACGGTGCTGCGGCTTCGGCAGTTCTTCACGTCCCAGGGCATCAAGCAGTCGCAGCGGATCCCGGCTAGATTCGGCGGCACCGGCACCCCGTACGAGCCCTACATCCGCCGGCTGCTCAAGCTGACTGAGCCGGGGCCGGACTTCACCTCGACGCCGGCCTCGACCCTCACGACACCGTTGTTCACCGAGATCGAACTGGATCTCTCGACCGCGATCGACGTGCCGGCCGAGCGGGCCCGACTGAGCCGGGACCTGGCCACCGCGCAGAAGGAGCTGGAGCAGACCGGCAAGAAGCTGGCCAACGATGCGTTCCTGGCCAACGCCAAGGCCGAGGTGGTCGCCTCGATCAAGAAACGCAACGAGACCGCCCGCACCGATCAGGACCGGATCAGTGCGGCGCTGGCCGCGCTGCCGGCCGGATGATCGGGCCGAGCCGATGACCGGACCAGCCAAGAGCAGCAAGCAGCAGGACGCCGAACGGCGCCGGGACGTCGAGGCCAGGTTGCTGGCTCGCTGGGGCGAATCCAAGATCACCCCGTCCCGGCACCGGATCGACAAGCTGATGGACGTGCTCGGCCAGCCGCAGCGCAGCTACCGGGCCATCCACCTGACCGGAACCAACGGCAAGACCTCGACGGCGCGGATGATCGATGAGCTGCTGCGTGGTTTCGGCCTGCGTACCGGCCGCTACACCAGCCCGCACCTGTCGGAGATGACCGAGCGGATCGTGCTGGACGGAGAGCCGGTCTCGGATCGAGTTTTTGCCGATTCCTACGACGAGATCGTGCCCTACCTGGAGATGGTGGACGCCGCCGTCGATGTCGAGATGACCTTCTTCGAGGCGTTCACCGGCCTGGCACTGGCGATCTTCGCCGATGCCCCGGTGGACGTCGCGGTGGTCGAGGTGGGGCTCGGCGGCGAGTGGGACGCGACCAACGTCCTGCAGGCCCAGGTCGCGGTGATCACGCCGATCGGGCTGGACCACACCGAGTACCTCGGCGACACGCTGGCCGAGATCGCGACCGAGAAGGCCGGCATCATCCATCCCGGTTCGACCGCGATCCTGGCCGCCCAGCCAGCCGAGGCCGCTACCGAGCTGGTTCGCCGCGCTATCGAGGTGGACGTACCGGTGGCCCGCGAGGGCCTGGAATTCGGCGTCCGGGAGCGGGCGCTGGCGGTCGGCGGCCAGCTGCTGACGCTGCAGGGACTGGCCGGGCTGTACGAAGAGATCTTCCTGCCGCTGCACGGTGCCTACCAGGCGCAGAACGCCGCCTGCGCGCTCGCCGCGGTCGAGGCATTCTTCGGTGCGGGCGCCCAATCCGGCCCGCTCGACGTCGACATCGTCCGGGCGGCTTTCGCGGCGGTCCGCTCACCCGGCCGGCTGGAGGCGGTCCGGTCGGCGCCCACCGTCCTGGTCGACGCGAGCCACAACCCGGCCGGCATGACGGTCACGGTGGCCGCACTCGCCGACAGCTTCGACTTCCGGCAGCTGATCGGGGTGGTGGCGATGCTCGAGGGCAAGGACGCCCGATCGGTGCTGGAGCTACTCGAACCCGCGCTGGACGAGGTGGTCATTTCCGAGAACGGCTCGTCGCGGGCGATGGCGGCCGATGACCTGGCGGCGATCGCGGTGGAGGTCTTCGGCGCGGACCGGGTGGTGGTCGAACCACGGCTGGACGATGCGATCGAGACCGCGATCCGGCTGGCCGAGGAGGGCACCGACGGGGTGCTGGTCGGGGCCGGCGTGCTGGTCACCGGCTCGGTCGTGACGGCGGGCGAGGCGCGGCTGCTGCTGACCGGGAACCGTTCGTGACCGATCCGATCGAGCAAGCCGTCCCGGAGTCGGACCCCGGCGGCCAGCCCGCTCCGGGGTTGGGTCCGGACCCAGCGGACCTCGCCGAGCGGGCCAGGCGGGCCGATCGGGCCACCCGGGGTGGGCTCGCCGCGCTGCTCTGCCTGGAAGCGTTCGTGGTGCTGCTGGTGCCGCGGGCGATCGCGCAGACCTCGTCCGGGCTGTCGGGAGGCAAGACCTTCCTGTTGGTGGCGCTGGCGGTGGTGCTGGTGATGTGCGGGTTCCTGCTGCGCCGGCCGTGGGGGATCGGCGCCGGCTCGGTGCTGCAGCTGGTGCTGATCGCAACCGTGCTGCTGATCCCGGCCTTCATAGTGGTGGTGATCTTCTTCCTGCTGATCTGGTGGTATTTGCTGCGCACCCGGCACCAGCTGGTGGGCACCCCGGCCGGCTGGCGAATGCTGGTTTCCTGAGCCGGCGGGCGTTCCGGTTTTCCTGAACGGCGGGCATTTCCTGAGCCAGCTCGGGCAGCCGATACGCTGTCGCGGTGACTGATGCAGCTATCGAGCGGACCCTGATCCTGATCAAGCCGGACGGGGTGGCGCGCAACCTGACCGGGCTGATCCTGGCCCGGATCGAGGCCAAGGGCTACCGGATCGTGGCGCTCGACCAGCGCCGGGTGGGCTCGGAGCTGCTGGCCCAGCACTACGCCGAACACGTCGGCAAGCCGTTCTACGAGCCGCTGGTGGAGTTCATGTCCTCAGGCCCGGTGGTCGCGGTGGTCGCCGAGGGGCAGCGGGTCATCGAGGGCTTCCGATCGCTGGCCGGCACCACCGATCCGACCGCCGCGCTACCCGGCACCATCCGCGGTGACTTCGGTCGGGACTGGGGCACCAGTGTTCAGCAGAACCTGGTGCACGGCTCGGACTCGGTCGAGTCCGCGGACCGCGAGATCGGGCTCTGGTTCGGCGAGCTCTGAGCGAGGCAAACCTCTGCTGTCATAGCGCAATTCTCAGCAATCCCTGGGGTTTCGCTGTCCCGTCCGGGCGAGTCGCAACCGGTTATTGAGCGGGTGCGCACCTACGATCAGGTGGCCGGTTCACACCAGTAACACTGGTAACAACCGGCAACCGAGCGATTCCATCCGCGGACGACGCAAGAGGTAGCTGGTCTCATGGCATTCACCCCGATGTCGCTGCTGGGCGGCGAGTTGCTCGGTGGTGACCTCGCGGTCGATCTGGGCACCGCCAACACCCTGGTCTACGCCCGCGGCCGGGGCATCATGCTCAACGAGCCGTCGGTGGTCGCGATCGACACCACCACCAAGAGCGTGGTCGCCATCGGTGCCGAGGCGAAGCGGATGATCGGCCGGACGCCCGGTCACATCCGGGCCGTCCGGCCAATGCAGGACGGGGTGATCGCCGACTACGACATCACCGCCGAGATGCTGCGTTACTTCGTCCGCAAGGTGATCGGGCGGCGGGCCTTCGCCGGCCCTCGGGTGGTGGTCTGCGTACCCAGCGGAATCACCTCGGTCGAGCAGCGGGCGGTCAGCGAATCCGCCTACGCCGCCGGGGCGCGCCGGGTGCACATCATCTCCGAGCCGATGGCCGCCGCGATCGGGGCCGGCCTGCCGGTCAGCCAGGCATCCGGTTCGATGGTGGTCGATATCGGCGGCGGCACCACCGAGGTTGCCGTCATCGCGCTGGCCGGCATCGTGGCCAGCACCAGCCTGCGGGTGGCCGGCGATGCCCTGGACCGGGCCATCGTGGACCACATCCGCACCGAGTTCTCGATGTTGATCGGGGAGCGGACGGCCGAGGAGCTCAAGATCTCGATCGGGTCGGCGTTCCCGATCGCCGGCCCGATGCGGGCCGAGATCCGGGGCCGCGACATCGCCAGCGGGCTGCCCCGCAACATCGCGGTGTCGGCCGACGAGCTGCGCCATGCCATGGCCGCGCCGATCAGCCGGATCGTGGCTGCCGTGCGCGCCACCCTGGACCGCTGCCCGCCAGAACTGGCCGGTGACCTGGTGACCCGGGGCATCGTGCTGACCGGCGGTGGCGCGCTACTGCGCGGCCTGGACGCCCGGTTGCAACACGAGATCGGCATTCCGGTGCTGGTCGCCGACCGGCCGCTGGACTCGGTGGTGCTCGGTACCGCGACGGTGGTGGAGCAGTTCGAATCGCTGCACAAGGTCGTCGTCGATGGACATCGCCGCTAACCGGCAGCCCGGCTGGTCAGGTCGATAGCTCATGCGCAAGCTCACCCGCCGGCAACAGGTCTCGGCCCTGGTCCTGGCGGTGCTGGCGTTGCTGTTCATCAGCCTGGACTTCGCCGGTGGTTCGCTGGCCGGTGCGCGGGGTGGCACCACCGGCGCGCTCGGCTCGCTCTACCGGGGCACCGACTCGGTGATCGGACCGGTCCGCCGGTTCGTCCAGGGGGTGCCCGATGTCGGCAAGAACCGTAGTGAGATTGCCCAGCTGCGCCAGCGCAACGACGAGCTGCAGCGCCAGTTGGCCGCTGCCAAGACCGACGCGGCTACCGCCAGCCGGCTCAATGCGCTGCAATTGCAGGCAGATTCCGAACGCTGGCAGGTGATGCCGGCCCGGGTCATCGCCACCGGACCGGGTGCCGGCTTCCAGTGGACGGTGACCGTGGACGCCGGCAGCCGCGAGCACGTCCAGCTCGGGCAGAGCGTCACCGATGGGATCGGCCTGGTCGGTCGGGTGGTCGCGGTGCACTCGTCCACCTCGGTGGTGTTGCTGGCCGCCGACCCGACGGCCGGGGTCGGGGTGCGCGACACCCGCTCCGGCGAGCTGCTGCTGGCCACCGGCCGCGGCACCGCCGGGCTGACCGCGAGCCCGCTGGACGACCAGGTGAACGTCAAGAAGGGCGATCGGCTGGTCACCGGGCCGGCCGGTAAGACCACCTTCGCGGCCGGCCTCGAGGTCGGCGTGGTGACCTCGGTGAGCACCGGCCAGGACGGGACGGTGACCGTGCGGCTGAAACCCACCGCCAACCAGACGGCGCTCGACCTGATCGGCATCATCGCGCTGCCGAACCAGGACGCGGTCCGGCCGGCGCTGAGCCCGCAGGAGCCTCGATGACGGCCCCGCGGCTGGCCGCCGCCGCGGCCGCGATCCTGACCGCCCTGCTGGTGCAGGCGACGCTGGTCGGCCCGCTGACCTTTCCGGTGCCGGTCTCGGTGCCGGCCCTGCTGGTGATCGTGGTGGGCATCTACGCAGGGCCGGGCATCGGGATGGGGCTGGGGTTCGCCACCGGCATGCTGGCCGATCTCGGCTCGGACCACCCGGCCGGCGTGCAGGCGCTGTGCTGGCTGGCGGCCGGCCTGGTGGCCGGCATGCTTGGCGGCCTGGCCACTCAGCGTGGTTACCGCACTCGCGGGGTGGCCGGCCTCGCGGCGGTGCTCGGCGGCCTGAGCGCGGCGCTGGTCGGGCTGCTGCTGGCCATCCTGGGCTCGCATGCCGCGACGGTCGGCACCGCGCTCGCCGCACTGATCCCGGTTGGGCTGGCCGACGCGCTGCTAGGGCTGCTGCTGGTGCCGGCGGTCCGCACGTTGCTGAAGGCACAGGGGATTCGCTCGCCCCGTCCGGTGGCGGCGCTGGTCGGGCGGGCCTGATGTCATTCTTGGGCGGGTCACCGCCGGTGGGCGCCCGGCAGGCCGCCCAACGCCGCCGGCTCGCGGTGCTACGGCTGCTGCTCGGCTCGCTGCTGCTGACGCTGCTGGCCCGGCTGGCCTTCGTACAACTGCTCGATCCGAACAAGCCGGAACAGTCCGCCGGCCTGACTCACCTCGGCAGCATCGTGGTGCCGGCGGTGCGCGGGCAGATCCTCGACTCCCGCGGCCGGGTCCTGGTCGGCAACCAGAACACCCATGTGCTCACGGTGGATCGCTCGGCGCTGGAGCTGCAGGACGATCAGGGCGCGGGCGTGCTGAGCCGGCTGGCGCCGATCCTGAAGACCACGGCCGCCGACCTGAAACGCGAGATCACCCCGTGCGGGGTGCACGTTCCGGCGCCGTGCTGGACCGGCGAGCCGTACCAGCCGGTGCCGGTGGCCACCGGGGTCGATGCCGGGGTGGTGCTGGCGGTCTCTGAGCACACCGAGCAGTTCGCCGGGGTGGCCATCGACAACCAGACCGTGCTCGACTACCCGGGCGGGACGCTCGCGGCCCACCTGCTCGGCTACACCGGCGCGGTGAGTGCCGATGACCAGAAGACGGACAAGGCCCTGGCCGACGCCGACACCATCGGCCGCAGCGGCCTGGAGGAGTCCTACGATTCGGTGCTGCGAGGGGTGGACGGCCAGCAGCGGGTCCAATTGGACGCGCGGGGCGAGCCGGTCGGCAACGCCCCGTCGGTCGCTGCCCAGCCCGGTGACACCCTGGTCACCAGCATCGACGCCGATGTGCAGGCGCTGGCGGAGAAATCCCTGCTGACCCAGCTGCAGGCATCGCGGGCCAAGGGCAAGCCGGCCACCTCCGGAGCGGTGGTCGTGATGGACCCGCACACCGGCCGGGTGCTCGCAGCGGCCAGTTACCCGACCTACGATCCCACCTTGTTCACCGGGGGAATCTCGGTCGCCGACTACCAGAAGCTGATTGCTCCGGGGGCGAACGATCCGCTGGTCGGCCGGGCGATTGCCGGCGCCTACGCGCCCGGGTCCACCTTCAAGCTGATCAGCACCTCCGATGACCTGAAGACCGGCGCGGTCACCACCGACGGCAACTACCCGTGCCCGGGTTCGCTGAACGTCGACGGCCGGAGGAAGACCAACTACGACTCGGAGTCCTTCGGCGGTCCGATCAGTTTGGCCTTCGCGTTGCAGGTCTCCTGCGACACCTTCTTCTACGCTCCCGCGGTGGCCGAGTGGCAGGCCGACCAGGCCCGGGTCGATGCTGGCAAGAAGCCGCAGGAGCAGTTGCAGGCGATGGCCCGGGCGTTCGGGGTGGCCCAGTCGCCGGGGATCGACCTGCCGGCCGACGAGCAGGCCAGCGGGTCGATCGGTGACCGGGAGAGCCGCCTGGCGCTCTGGCAGGCGAACAAGGCCGGCTACTGCGCCGATGCCAAGAAGGGTTATCCGGACGTGGCAAACCCCACCGATCGGGCCTACCTGACGCTGCTGGCCTCGCAGAACTGCACCGACGGCTGGCGGTACTTCGCCGGTAACAATGCCGATACCGCGATCGGCCAGGGCGACACCACCATCTCGCCGCTGCAGCTGGCCGATGCGTACTCCGCAATGGTCAACGGCGGCACGCTGTACGCCCCGACGCTGGGTTGGGGCGTGCTGAACTCGGCCGGCAAGGTGGTCAGGACGATCACCCCGAAGGTGGTCCGCAAGGTGCCGGTGAGCAAGCAGGATCTGGACTTCTTCGGCAATGCCCTGCACTTTCAGGACAGCCACTCGGTGTCCGGGGCGCTGGCCTTCGACGGCTCGCCGATCAAGCTGCTGATCGGCGGAAAGACCGGAACCGCCGAGGTGTACGGCAAGCAGGACACCTCGTGGCTGGCGTCCTGGGGCCCGGTGCAGCCGGGAGCGCCGGTCAGCAGCGCCAAGTACGTGGTGGTCGGCATGGTGGAACAGGCCGGCACCGGTGCCTCGGCGGCGGCCCCGATCGCCCGGCAGATCTTCGAAGGGCTGCTCGGCGCGAGTGGCAAGCCGCTGTTGCCCGGCGGCGCGCCGGCCAGCAAGCTGCCGAGCGTCACACCGTCGGCAGCGCTGCCCGCGGCCAGCCGGAGCGTTGCCGGTTCGGTGATCCCGGCCGCCACCCCGAGCACGGGCAGCAAGGCACCGAGCACGGGCAGCAAGGCACCGAGCACGGTCAGTCGAGCACCGGCTCGGACACCGACACCGACCGGCACGCCGAGTTCGAGCCCGGACGCGCTGGCCTCCCCCAGTGGCAGTAGTCCCAGCAAAACCAGGGCCAAACCCGTACCGACCGGGACGGCGAAGAGATGACCACCCTGCTGTTGCCGGCCCGCTCACCGCTGCGCGCGATCGCCGATTCTCGCCGGCTGCGTTCCTATGACTGGGTGCTGCTCGGTGCCGCGCTGCTGCTTTGCCTGATCGGTGCGGTACTGGTCTGGTCGGCCACCCGTACCCGGCTCGAACAGGTGGGCGGCAACCCGCAGACCTACCTGGCCAAGCACCTGCTCAACACCGCCCTCGGCGCGGTGCTGCTGTTCTGCGCCGCCCGGGTCGACTCGCGGATCTTCCGGCTGATCGGGCCGGTGCTCTATCTCGCCAGCATCCTCGGCCTGCTCGCGGTGTTCGTGATCGGCTCCACCATCAACGGCGCGCATGCCTGGATCGTGCTCGGCGGTGGTTTCGAGATCCAGCCCGCCGAGTTCGCCAAGCTGGGCCTGATCGCAGCGCTCGCGGTGCTGTTCGGCCAGGGCAGCGCACGACGGCGACCGGGAGCCCCGCCGACCACCCGCGAGCTGGCGGTTGCCGGGGCGCTGGTGGTGGTGCCGCTGGGGCTGATCATGGCGCAGCCGGACCTCGGCTCGGCGCTGGTGCTGATCGCGGCCACCCTCGGGGTGCTGATCGCCGCCGGCGTCCGGACGGTCTGGATCGTCGGCCTGCTGCTGGTCGGGGTGGCGGGCTCCGCGCTGGCCATCAAGGCCGGGGTGCTGGCGGACTACCAGCTGGCCCGGTTCGCCGCCTTCACCCACCCGGGCCGGGATGCCCAGGGCGTTGCCTACAACATCAACCAGGCGCACATCGCGATCGCGCACGGCGGCTTCTTCGGCCAGGGCCTGTTCCACGGCGCCCAGACCCGGGGGGCGTTCGTACCGGAGCAGCAGACCGACTTCGTGTTCTCGGTGGCCGGCGAGGAGCTGGGATTCCTCGGCTCGACGGCCATCGTCGCGCTGTTCGGGGTGGTGCTCTGGCGCGGGTTGCGGATCGCCGCGGCCGCCACCGGGGCGTCCCGGCTGATCGCGGCCGGCATCGTCTGCTGGATCGGATTCCAGACCTTTCAGAACATCGGCATGAACCTCGGCCTGACCCCGGTGACCGGTCTGCCGCTGCCGTTCGTGTCCTACGGCGGGTCCTCGATGTTTGCCCAGGGCCTGGCACTCGGCCTGCTGCAGGCAATTCACCGGCGAACACCGGCCTAACGCTGGACTTACAAGCAATTCACATGGTTCACTCTCAGTAATTTTCCTCATACCGAGAGTGACAACGGTTGTCCACCACGATCTGGCCCAGTATCTCGGCCGCGCTGCAGCACACGCCAAAGTCCACCCGTGCGCCGATGCCGTGGGACCCCACCTCGCTGCTGATGTCCCGGTTCGGGTTCGGTATCGAGCCGCGGACCCGGGCCGAGCTGGTGAGCTACGGCTATGACGGCTGGTGGCAGCGGCAGGTCAACCTCGGCAAGGCGGCCGCGGCACCCGGCGCCCAGTACACCGCCCAGCCGCAGATAGCCGGTCAGGGCCCGCTGCTCGGCAAGAGTCCGGCGGACGTCCGAGCCTGGCTGAAGGCCAATGGCAACGAGTACGGCTGGGAGCTGATGGATCAGCTGACCCGGGTCACCCTGGGGCTGCAGGCGTGGAGCCCGGCAACCCTGTACGAGTCGGTGGTCGACTTCTTTGCCAACCACCTCAACGTCGCCAACCACAGCGACGCGGTCTGGTGCACCCGGCACACGATGGACCGCGACGTGATCCGCACGCACGCCTTCGGCAGCTACACCGACATGCTGCTGGCCTCGGCACGCAACCCGGCGATGCTGCAGTACCTGAACCTGGCCAGCTCCACCAAGGCGGCGGTGAACGAGAACTACGGCCGCGAGCTGCTCGAACTGCACACCGTGGGCCTGGCCGCGAAGTACTCCGAGTCGGACGTGCAGAACTCCGCCAAGGTGCTCACCGGTCGCACCCTGGACAGCGACGCGAACTACCGCTACAGCGCCGGCACGCACTGGGTCGGCCCGATCACGGTGCTGGGCTTCAGCCACCCGAACAGCACGGCGGCCGGCGGTGAGGCGGCCGGCGATGGGTATTTGCGTTACCTGGCAAGCCATCCGAGCACCGCCAACCGGCTGGCCCAGAAGTTGTGCGTGCGCTACGTCAGCGACACCCCGACGCCCACCTTGGTGGCCGCGGTGGCCGCGGCGTACTCCACGAGCGGCACCCAGATCCTGCCGATGCTGGAGACCATCGTCCGGTCCACCGAGTTCTGGGCCAGCCGCGGCGCCAAGGTCCGCCGGCCGCTAGAGAACCTGCTGGCCACCGTCCGGGCACTGGGTATCGGTCCGGTCCAGGTGGCCAGCGCGGTGCAGACCCTGCACTGGATGAGCTCGTCCGTCGGCCAGGTGCCATTGGACTGGTCGGCACCCAACGGCTACCCCGACGTGGCCGGCTCCTGGCGCTCGTCGGGCACCCTGCTCAACCTCTGGGAGTACCACCGAGGCCTGGCGCAGAGCTGGTGGGCCGAGTTCGGCAAGCTCGATCTGACCACGCTCTACGGCACCAGCAAACCGGCCAACAGCGGTCAGGCGATCATCGCGCTGTGCGGCTGGCTGACCGGCAGCAGGTTGCCGGTGGCGCACCTGCAGGCGCTGCAAACCTTTCTCGGCGAGCCGGCCAGCACCGCGCTGGACAAGTCGAACCTGCGGTGGAACCTCGGCGACGTGGTTTCGCTGATCCTCGACTCGCCGCAACACGCGCTGCGATGAACGCCAGCACCGAACCCAGCTCGGAGGACGTCATGAGCGAGCACGCGACCGGTGAGCAGTTGCTGATCCAGCACGCCGAACGGGTCACCGCCGACCTGCGCGCCCAGGACGACGCGTGGTGCACCGGCTGGACCCGGCGGCGATTCCTGGCCGGTGCCGGGATGGTCGGGGTGGCCGCACTCGGCAGCCAGCTGGTCACCACCCGGGCCGCCTATGCCGCCAGCCCCGGCGCGTCCGACAACACCCTGGTCACCATCTTCCTGCGCGGTGCCGCCGATGGCCTGCGGATCCTGGTCCCGGCCAGCTCCGACCTCGGCGTGGACTACCTGCACTCGGTCCGGCCCAAGCTGGTGCCGGCCGACGCCGGCCTGCTGCCACTGACCGGCAGTGGCGGCTGGGCGCTCAACTCCGCGCTCGCCCCGCTGATGCCGTTCTGGACGTCCGGCGAACTGGCCTTCGTCCCGGCGATGTCGAGCAACGGCATCTCGCGAAGTCACTTCCAGGCACAGCAGTATCTCGAACGCGGCTCGGATACCGCCACCACCGGCTGGCTTGACCGGGTGCTGAGCCAGCTCGGCCCGGGTACCACCTTCCGGGCTGTCTCGGAGGGGTCGGCGCTGCCGGCCGCGATGGCCGGTGACCAGACCAAGCTGGTGATGAATTCCTTGAAATCATTCACCTTTCCCGGTTGGAGCGGGGTCGCGCCGCAGAGTGAGAAGGCCATCCTGGCGATGTATCGAGGGCTGACCGGACCGCTCGGCGAGGACGTCCCGAGCACCCTTGCCGCGCTGGCCACCGCAGGTGCTGCCCAGGCCACCGCGGGCGTCCGCAACGGGGCGGCCTACCCGTCGGGCAACTTCTCCACCGCGCTGCAGGATCTGGCCACCCTGCTGCGGGCCGAGGTCGGCATGCAGGTGGCCACCATCGATGTCGGCGGCTGGGACACCCACACCGACGAGGTGAACCAGCTCGACCGCAACCTGACCTCGGCGGCGAAGTCGCTGGCCGCGTTCCTGACCGACCTGGGGCCGCAGCGGCGCGCCCGGGTCACCGTGGCGGTGATCACCGAGTTCGGCCGCCGGGTCGAGATGAACGCCAGCGGCGGTACCGATCACGGTCACGGCAGCCTGGCCTGGCTGCTCGGCGGCGGGCTGGTCGGCGGCACCGTGCACGGCAAGTGGTCGCAGTTGACCGCCAACACGCTGGACGGCGGTGACGTGCCCGGGCTCAATGACGCCTTCGACGTGCTGGGCGAGCTTGCCCAGAAGCGGCTCGGGGTCGGCTCGGTGAGCGCGGTGTTCCCTGGTCACAGCTTCGTCCCGCTCGGCCTGGCCCGTACCAGCCGCTCGCTGGACCACCCTCCGTTGCTGCCGAGGATGCCGTCGAAGTGGGTGCGCCCGCGCTGACCCGCCGGTTCGCTGGAGCTGCACGCGGACCGGACAGTTCCTCCGATGGGCTTGACGCCGACTCTCTAGCGAGGACAGTGCGGTGATGAGCGACGCGACGGACCGTGCCCGGATCGAGGACGTGCACGAGCTGGCGCTCGGCATGCCGCACGTTGCTGTTGAATACGGCAGGAACGGCAATCCGGTCTACCAGGTGGGCGGCAGATCGTTCATCTTCTTCCGCAATCCCCGACCGGACGCCCTCGACCCGGTCACCGGCCAGCGCTACCCGGACGTGATCGTCTTCTGGGTACCGTCCGAGGCCGACAAGCAGGCGCTGATCCAGGACGAGGCGTCCCCGTTCTTCAGCACCGCGCACTTCGACGGGCACCCGTCGGTGCTGGTGCGGGCCAGCCGGCTCGGCGAGCTCAGCCGGCAGCAACTGGCCGAACTGGTCCAGGATGCCTGGCTGTCGCGTGCGTCCAACCGTCGGGCAGCCAGCTGGCTCGGCGCTCATCCGCCGGCCTGACCAGCTGGCTCGGCGCTCATCCGCCGGCCTGACCGGCTGGCCGCCGGGGGTGTTCTGCTCGAGCTGGCGGCGTCAGTGATCTGGCCAGCACCGGTCCCGGCGCGAGCGGGTCAGCCGGTGCGTACCGGCCCGGAGTCGATCGCTTCGAACGCCAAGCCGGGCACCTGCTTGAGCTGGTCGAGGTCGGCATCGTCCCAGCCGGTGTCGGTGGCTCCGGACAGGTACCAGTTCGAACCGTTGTCGGCGACGAACATGCCGTAGGTCTTGAGGCATTGCAGGATCACCCGGGCCGCCCCGTGGTAGCCGGCCAGGTCGAAGGACGCCTTCAGCCGGAACCGGGCGCCCATCGGCGCCACGTTCGGATCGGTGGTGGAGCCCGCCTGGTGGGTGGCCGGGCTGATGAAACCCCGCTGGGTCCTGGCAATGGTGAACCGCAGCGCGTGATCGATCTGGCCGGACTGCACCTCGTCGCGTCGAACCAGGCCGGGCAGGATCGGCAGGCCGGCCGCGTCCGCCGAGGTCCAGCCGGTGGGCCGCAGCGCGTTCGACTTCAGGTCGAAGATCGCGCCGGATTGCGCGCTCCAACCACCGGTGCCGTGCGTGGCGCCGTAGAGCTCGTAGAGATGGCAGTCGGCCGAGGCCACCAACAGGTGCGCATCGCTACCGGCCTCGATCCGGGCGCCGGACGGGATCGGGTACGGCCCGGGGTCACTCTCGGCCGGGTAGCCGGTGATGTGCACCGGCAGCTTGGGCTGGCCCGCCGGAACCGTGCTGTACGGGATTCCGTAGGACGGGTTCGAGCCGAAGTCCGGATGCAGGAGCCGGCTGCCTCCGATGCTGGCGACCCAGGCCGCCGAGCGTGGATTGACCTGAGCCTGCGCGATCGATTGGCGCCACGGATTACTCGGCGGGAACAGCGGGCAGCCGGCGATGCTGGCCGAACCGCCGACGGGCTGCGGCGGCAATGTCGGTCGCGGCCGGCCTGGTCGAACCAGCACCGGCGGGTCCACCGGGTGATTCGAGGTCGGGGCAGTCGAGGTCGGCGCAATCGCCTGGGTCTGGACCGCCAGTACCGAACTGGTGAAGGACGCGGTCGAGCCTGCCGGGCGGGTGTGCCGGCCATCGGCAGCACAGCCGGCCAGCAGGCTCACCGCAACCGCGCCGGCCACCGCCGCAACTGTCCGCTTCACCCGTCCAGTATGGGCAGCCGGCTCTTTGCCAGCGCGCTGGCGGGCCGCGATGGTTCGTACTGGGCGAGCCAGGCCCGTAGCATGAAAGCCCGTGAGCACCAGCGCAGAGAATCTGTTCGCCCGGCTCGAGCCGCTGCTGACCCAGGTCAGCAAACCCATCCAGTACGTCGGCGGGGAGCTGAACGCGCGGTCCAAGGACTGGGATTCGGTCAGTGTCCGGTGGGCGTTGATGTACCCCGACGCCTACGAGGTCGGCCTGCCCAACCAGGGCGTGCAGATCCTCTACGAAGTGCTCAACGAGCGCCTGGACGCCCTCGCCGAGCGTAGCTATGCGGTGTGGCCGGATCTGGAGAAGCTGCTTCGCGAGCACGGCATCCCGCAGTTCACGGTGGATGGCCACCATGCGGTCGGCGCCTTCGACGTGCTGGGTATCTCGCTGTCCACCGAACTCGGCTACACCAACCTGCTGACCGCGCTCGACCTGGCAGGCATCCCGCTGCATGCCGCCGATCGCGATGCCAGCCATCCGATCGTGCTGGCCGGCGGGCATGCCGCGTTCAACCCCGAGCCGATCGCCGACTTCATCGATGCGGCGGTGCTGGGCGACGGTGAGCAGGCCGTTGGCGCCATCACCGACGTGATCGCGGCGTTCAAGGCCGAGGGTGAGCCCGGTGGCCGGGACGAACTGCTGACCCGGCTGGCCGAGACCGGAGCCATCTACGTCCCGCGCTTCTATGACGTGAGCTACCTGGCCGACGGCCGGCTTGCCGCGGTGAGCCCGAATCGCGACCGGGTGCCGGACCGGATCAGCAAGCACACCGTGATGGACCTGGACGCCTGGCCCTATCCCAAGACCCCGCTGGTCCCGCTCGCCGAGTCGGTGCACGAGCGGATGTCGGTGGAGATCTTCCGCGGCTGCACCCGGGGTTGTCGGTTCTGCCAGGCCGGCATGATCACCCGGCCGGTCCGGGAGCGATCCATCGAGGGCATCGGGCAGATGGTCGAGGCCGGCCTGAAGGCGACCGGTTTCGAAGAGGTCGGGCTGCTGTCGCTGTCCTCGGCCGACCACTCCGAGATCGGCCCGCTGGCCAAGCAACTGGCCGATCGGTACGAGGAGTCCCGGGTCTCGCTGTCGCTGCCGTCCACCCGGGTGGACGCCTTCAACATCGACCTGGCCAACGAGTTCTCCCGCAACGGCCGGCGATCCGGACTGACCTTCGCCCCGGAGGGCGGCTCGGAGCGGCTGCGCCGGGTGATCAACAAGATGGTCAGCCACCAGGACCTGATCAACACCGTGTCCGCGGCCTACTCCCAGGGCTGGCGGCAGGTGAAGCTGTACTTCATGTGTGGCCTGCCCACCGAGACCGACGAGGACGTCCTCGAGATCGCCACGATGGCCCAGGACGTCATCCGGGCCGGCCGGCAGGCCACCGGTTCGCGGGATATCCGGGCGACGGTGTCCATCGGGGGCTTCGTACCTAAGCCGCACACGCCGTTCCAGTGGGCGGCCCAAGCCTCGCCCGAGGTCGTCGACGAGCGGCTGCGCAAGCTGCGGGTCGCGATCAACTCCGATCGGTCACTGGGCCGCAACATCGGCATGCGCTACCACGACGGGCAGCCCTCGCTCATCGAAGGACTGCTCTCGCGCGGTGACCGTCGGGTCGGCGCGGTGATCGAGCAGGCCTGGCGATCCGGTGCCCGCTTCGACGGCTGGAGCGAGCACTTCTCCTACCAGCGGTGGATCGAGGCGAGCGAGATTGCGCTTACCCCGCATGGTATTTCGATAGATTTCTTCACCACCCGGGAGCGCGACGCCGACGAGGTACTGCCCTGGGACCACCTGGATTCCGGCCTGGACAAGCAGTGGCTGTGGGATGACTGGCAGGACGCGCTGACCGGTTACGAGCAGGATGACTGCCGGTGGACGCCGTGCTTCGACTGCGGCGTCTGCCCGACCATGGGCACCGACATCCAGGTCGGGCCGACCGGCAAGAACCTGCTGCCGCTCGCGGCCAAGCGCTGATGGCCGGTGCCCGCAGGCAACCCGAGGGGCCGGCGCACGTCGCGCCGGTGCAGCGGATCAGGCTGCAGTACGCCAAGCGAGGCCGGCTGAGGTTTTCCTCACACCGCGACTTTGCCCGGGCCTTCGAGCGGTCGCTGCGCCGGGCCGAGGTGCCGATGGCCTACTCGGCCGGCTTCCACCCGCACCCCAAGATCAGCTATGTCGGCGCGGCCCCGACCGGGGTGGGTTCGGAGGCGGAATACCTCGAGATCGCGCTGGCTCAGCGCTGCGATCCCGAGCAGCTGCGAGCGGCCATCGACGCGGTTCTGCCTGCTGGACTCGATATGATCCGAGCCGTCGATGTGGCCGACTGCCCGCCGGGGTCACTGGCCGAGCAGATCCAGGGCTCGCAGTGGCAGCTGGAGCTGGCGGCCGATCCGACCGAGCTGCGGGCCGCCCTGGTCAGCCTGCTCGCGGCGTCGGAGGTACTGGTCGAGCGACTGACCAAGGACGGCACCCGCAGCCTGGACGCGCGCGGCCCGATCGTGTCGGCACAGGTGTCGGACTCAAGCCCGGACTCGCAACGTGCGACAATGACGATGGTCGTCCGTCAGGTAACCCCGACGGTTCGGCCCGACGATGTTCTCACCGCACTGAGGTCAGTCGCCGGTTTCGCCCCATCGGAGCCCGCCCGGGCTACCCGGTTGGCGCAGGGACCGGTCGACGCGGCCGGGGTCGTGGGAGATCCGTTGCTAAGTAGCGAGCTTTCCACCACGAACAGCTAGCAGAACGACCACCTGGCGGCTCCCGCCGCCGGGACGAGCAGACTTTGCGCCCCGCTTGCGGGCGGGACGCCATTACCGCCACTGTGCGGCCGCCAGCGCGTGACGAAGCCGTCGCCGCGTACGGCCCCGGTGGTGAGACAGGAGCACAACGAGCACATGCTCGACAACACCGAACCCACAGACACCACAGGCAACACCGAGGCGGACGTTCCGGCCAAGAAGGCGGCCCGCAAGGCCCCGGCAAAGCGGGCGCCGCGCAAGGCGACGGCCAAGAAGGTAGCCGAGCCAGCCGCGGTCGAAGCACCCGCGATGGTGGCCCCGGCCACCCAGCCGGCCGCCGGTCCCAGCACCGATGAGGCCTCGGCGGGCGCCGCACCCAAGAAGGCGAGCCGGCCACGTAAGACGGCCGCCAAGAAGCTGGCCGCGCCCAGTACCCCGGCCGCACCCAGCGCTCCGGTTGCCTCCGAACCCGCCGAGCCGGTCGCGGAGTCCGAGACCCAGGCACCAGGCAACGAGGCCTCAGCACCAGAGACCTCGGCACCAGCTAAGAAGACGGCCCGCAAGCGGGTCAGCAAGAAGGCGGCGGCCGAGGCGGCCGCCAGCGAATCGACGCAGTCCGACGCCAGCGCACCGGCGCCCGCGCTGGCCGCACCCATCGTGCTGTTCCAGGCCCCGTCCGAGGTCGTGCCCGACAGCGCGCAGCCCACCGAGAGCAAGCCGCCGACCCGCCGCAGGCGCTCCAGCCGGGCAGCGGTGATCGAGCCGGTCGAGCAGCCGGAACTGGTTGAGGACGACGAGATCGACGCGGTACTGGTCGAGGAACTCGACGAGACCGACGCCGATGACAGCGAGGACGGCGACCCGCAGGCTGGTGACGGTTCCCGCCGGCGGCGTCGACGTGGTCGGCGCGGTCGTGGCAGCCGGGGCGGCGAGGGTGGCACCGATCCGGTCGAGACCGCCGAGGCCGAGGAAGACAGCGTCGACGAGGCTGATGATGAGCAGGATCACGCCGACGAGGTAGCCGAGGCCGCGCTGTCGGCCAGCGCGCGCCGGCGCCGTCGTCGTCGTCGCTCATCGGGTGCCGATGGCGAACCGGGCGTCTCCGAGGACGACCCGCCCAACACCGTGGTGCACGTCCGGGACAGCCGTTCCGGTGGTGGCGGCGGTAGCGGCGGTGGTGGCAGCTCCCGAGGGGGCGCCGCCGACGACGACGGAGTGCGTGGCGTCAAGGGTTCGACCCGGCTCGAGGCCAAGCGCCAGCGGCGCCGGGACAACCGCGATTCCGGCCGTCGCCGGGCGCCGATCCTGACCGAGGCCGAGTTCCTGGCCCGCCGCGAGGCGGTCGACCGGGTGATGGCTGTCCGCCAGACCGGGGACCGGACCCAGATCGCGGTCCTGGAAGACGACGTCCTGGTCGAGCACTACGTGACCCGGGCCAGCTCGTCCAGCGCGGTCGGCAACGTCTACCTCGGTCGGGTGCAGAACGTGCTGCCCTCGATGGAGGCCGCGTTCATCGACATCGGCCGGGGCCGCAACGGGGTGCTGTACGCCGGCGAGGTCAACTGGGACATGGCCGGCCTGGAAGGCAAGGCGCGCTCGATCGAGAACGCCCTGAACTCCGGCGACACGGTGCTGGTCCAGGTGACCAAGGACCCGATCGGGCACAAGGGCGCTCGGCTCACCAGCCAGATCTCGCTGCCCGGCCGGTTCGTGGTCTACGTGCCCGGTGGCGGCATGACCGGCATCAGCCGCAAGCTGCCCGATACCGAGCGCAGCCGGCTCAAGGCCATCCTGAAGAAGGTCGTGCCGGACGAGGCAGGCGTCATCGTCCGGACCGCCGCCGAAGGAGCCTCGGAAGAGGATCTGGTCTCCGACGTCGAGCGGCTCAAGACCGAGTGGGAGTCGATCAGCCGCAAGGCCGAGAAGAAGTCCGACGGCCCGCAGCTGGTGCATGGCGAGCCGGATCTGGCCATTCGAGTGGTCCGCGACATCTTCAACGACGACTTCAAGAAGCTGATCGTCTCAGGCAGCGAGATCCACCAGACGCTGTCGGACTACGTGGGCGACATCGCGCCGGAGCTGGCGAATCGGATCAGCCTGCACACGGCCGAGTCCGACCTGTTCCGCGACCTGCGGGTCGACGAGCAGCTGGCCAAGGCGCTGGATCGCAAGGTCTGGCTGCCCTCGGGCGGCTCGCTGGTGATCGACCGCACCGAGGCGATGACCGTGGTGGACGTCAACACCGGCAAGTACACCGGTTCCGGCGGAAACCTCGAGCAGACCGTGACCCGCAACAACCTCGAAGCGGCTGAGGAGATCGTCCGGCAGCTGCGGCTGCGTGACCTCGGCGGCATCGTGGTGATCGACTTCATCGACATGGTGCTGGAAAGCAACCGCGAACTGGTGCTGCGCCGGCTCACCGAATGCCTGGGCCGGGACCGCACCAAGCACCAGGTTGCCGAGGTCACCTCGCTCGGCCTGGTCCAGATGACCCGCAAGCGGGTCGGTGAGGGCCTGCTCGAAGCCTTCAGCGAGCCGTGCCAGACCTGCAACGGCCGGGGCGTCATCGTGCACCTGGACCCGGTGGAGAAGAAATCCTCCAGCCAGGGTGCGCCGGCCAGTGAGGAAGACCGGCCGGCCCGGGGCAAGCGAACCCGCAAGGCCAAGGCCGAGCCGGTCAGCCAGCCGCCGGATGCAGCCGAACTGGAAGCCGAGAATTCCAAGCGTCGGGCAGCTGCCTCGGCGGTGGCCGCGATCGCTGCCGCCACCACGCACCACGAGGACCCGAAGTCGGGCGACTCGAAGCCGCCGGCTGACGCCGCTGCGGCCGACGGTCACCTCGACACCGGTGGTTCGAACAACGCCGGTTCGAACAACGGCAGTTCGACCAATGGCTCGGTACCGCAGAGCGCCGAGCCGGTTACCACCAGCCGGCCGCGACGGCGGCGGGCGGCCAGCCGGCCGGCCGGGCCTCCGGTGGCCAGCAATGCCGACTGAGCGGCCCGCTTTGCACGCACGGCCCGACGTACCGTAATCTGTACAACGGCCCACAGCATGGCAGTGGGCCATCACTGCGCCAGGGGTTACCGCACGCTTTATGCGGTAGAAAACCTCTGAGCAGCACCCAGAGACATTCCAGCACATCTAGACAGCTGTTCGACAGGAGTGGATTCACGATGTACGCCATCGTCAAAACCGGCGGCAAGCAATACAAGGTCGCAGTCGGTGACGTCGTGACGATCGAGAAGCTTGACCTGGCCGCAGGTGCCAGCGTCGCGCTCCCCGCGATCCTGCTCGTCGACGGCGAGGATGTGACCACCGACGCGAGCGTGCTCGCAGGAGTCTCGGTCACCGCTGAAATCCTCGGCCAGATCAAAGGCCCGAAGATCAAGATCCACAAGTTCAAGAACAAGACCGGTTACCACAAGCGGATCGGCCATCGCCAGAAGCTGTCGCAGGTCAAGGTCACCGGTATCGAGAGCGGAAAGAAGTAGCGCTATGGCTCACAAAAAGGGTGCATCCTCATCCCGTAACGGTCGCGATTCGCACGCCCAGCGGTTGGGCGTCAAGCGCTTCGGTGGCCAGCTGGTCAACGCGGGCGAGATCCTCGTCCGGCAGCGCGGCACCAAGTTCCACCCAGGCGACCTGGTCGGCCGCGGCGGCGACGACACGCTGTTCGCGCTGGCCGCGGGCAACGTCCTGTTCGGCAGCCGGCGTGGACGCAAGACCGTGAGCATCGTTCCGGTCGAGGCCTAGGGGCCCAAGGAGTCGAGAAGCTTCAACCAGGGAGCGGGCACCGGGATTCCGGCGCCCGCTCCTTGTATTTCATCGGGCAAGGTGTTTCACCGGGCAATGCGCAGCGCAGGCCCGCTCAGTACGACGTGTAGTGCGAAACTCGGAGCAGGAAAGGAGCGCCTGGCATGGTGAATTTCGTTGACCGGGTGGTCCTGCACCTCACCGCAGGCAATGGCGGGCACGGTTGTGCCTCCGTCCACCGGGAGAAGTTCAAGCCGCTCGGTGGCCCGGACGGCGGCAACGGCGGCCGCGGCGGCAGCGTGGTGTTGATCGTCGACCCGCAGGTGCACACGCTGCTGGATTTCCACCACCGTCCGCACCAGAAGGCCGGTAACGGCAAGCAGGGCGCGGGCAGCCACCGCAACGGCGCCGAGGGTGGCGACCTCGAGCTGATGGTCCCCAACGGCACGGTGGTGCATGCCGCCGACGGCTCGGTGCTGGTCGACCTGACCGGAGCCGGCGCCCGGTACGTGGTGGCACGCGGCGGCCGGGGCGGGCTGGGCAATGCCGCGTTGGTGTCCTCCCGCCGCAAGGCGCCGGGTTTCGCGTTGCTCGGCGAACCGGGCGAGACCCTGGACGTGGTGCTCGAACTCAAGTCGATGGCCGAGGTCGGCCTGGTCGGCTTCCCGTCCGCCGGCAAGTCCTCGCTGATCGCCGCGATGTCCGCGGCCCGGCCCAAGATCGCCGACTATCCCTTCACCACCCTGGTTCCGAATCTGGGCGTGGTCAGCGCGGGCGACACCACCTTCACGGTGGCCGACGTCCCCGGCCTGATCCCGGGGGCTGCCCAGGGCAAGGGCCTCGGGCTGGACTTCCTGCGGCACGTCGAGCGCTGCGCGGTGCTGCTGCACGTGCTGGACTGCGCCACGCTGGATCCGGGCCGCGACCCGATCAGTGACCTCGAAGCCATCGAAGCCGAACTCGGGCAGTACTCCTCGAGCCTGGGCGACCTGCTCGACCGGCCCCGGCTGATCGCGCTGAACAAGGTGGACGTCCCGGAGGCTCGCGAGCTGGCCGAGTTCGTCACCGAAGAACTGACCGGCCGCGGCTACCAGGTGTTTGCGATCTCGGCGGTCGCGCACACCGGCCTGCGTGAGCTGACCTTTGCCCTGGCCGATCAGGTGATGCAGTACCGCGCCGCCCAAGATGCGATACCGGCGGCCCGGATCGTGCTGACGCCGGCCGCCGTGGACGACTCCGGCTTCACCGTCGAACCCGATCTTGAAGAGCCCGGTGGGTTCGTGGTGCGGGGCACCAAGCCCGAGCGCTGGGTACGCCAGACCCAGTTCGACAACGATGAGGCGGTCGGCTACCTCGCCGATCGGCTCGCCCGGCTCGGCATCGAGCAGGAACTCGCCCGGCTCGGTGCGGTGCCTGGCACGAGCGTCACCATCGGCGATTACGTCTTCGACTTCGAGCCGACCGCCGGGATGGCCGACGAGGCCTACGCGCCGACGCGCCGGGGGACCGACGATCGGCTGGATCAGGACAACCGGCCCAATGCCGATCAGCGGCTGGCCTCCAAGAAGGCTCGCCGCCAGCAGGTGAGCGATGCCGAGCTGGCGCTGGAAGCGGGTCTCGGCCGGGAATTGTCGGAAGACAGCCCCTGATGGCGGCCGGGCGCGAGCTGATTGCGACTGCCGGACGCACGGTGGTGAAGATCGGCTCGTCCTCGCTGACCCGGCGTGGACGGCTGGAACCGGGCCGGATCGACTCGCTGGTGGCTGCCCTGGCCGCTCGCCGGGCGGCCGGCCAGCAGGTGGTGCTGGTGTCCTCCGGTGCGATCGCGGCCGGGATCGGGCCGCTGGGGCTGAAGGGCCGGCCGCGCGACCTGGCAACCCAGCAGGCCGCGGCGAGTGTCGGCCAGCTGCTGCTCGCCGAGCGCTACGCAGCCTCCTTCGCCCGCTATAGCCTGACCGTCGGCCAGGTCCTGCTGACCGCCGATGACCTGCACCGGCGCGGGCACTACCGCAACGCCGTCCGCACCCTGGAGCGGCTGCTGGCGCTGGGAGTCATCCCGATCGTCAACGAGAACGACACGGTGGCCACCCAAGAGATCCGGTTCGGCGACAACGACCGGTTGGCGGCGCTGGTGGCGCACCTGGTGCAGGCCGACGCGCTGGTGCTGCTGTCGGATATCGACGGGCTCTACACCGGTGATCCCCGCAAACCCGGCGCGGTGCTGATCAGCGACGTCCACTCGGCCGCCGACCTGGAGCCGGTCCGGTTGGCCGGCACCGGTTCGGCGGTGGGTACCGGCGGGATGGCCACCAAGCTGGATGCCGCCTCGATCGCTACCGGTGCCGGCATTCCGGTGCTGCTGGCCGAGGCCGGCTCGGTCGCCGATGCCCTTACCGGGACGGGTGGAACCTACTTCGCACCGCTCGGGCGGCGGACCGCGTCCCGGCTGTTCTGGCTACGCCACGCGACCACCCCGCGTGGCCGGCTGGTGCTCGACGCCGGTGCGGTGACCGCGGTGGTGGCCCGCCGGGTGTCGCTGCTGCCGGCCGGGATCACCGCGGTCAGCGGCGACTTCTCCGCCGGTGATCCGGTCGAACTAGCCGACGACGCCGGTCGGGTGGTGGCGCGCGGGCTGGTTGGCTTCGACAGCGAGGATCTGCCTGACCTGCTCGGCAAATCGACACCCGACCTGCCGGCCGAGCTCCGCCGGGAAGCGGTGCATCGCGACGACCTGATTATCCTCGACTCATGAGTATGAGTGAGGATCGCAGCGACGAAGGAGCGAGGACCGGAGCGATTGGCGGTCCAGTGAGTGAGGATCGCAGCGACGAAGGAGCGATTGGCGGTCCAGTGAGTGAGGATCGCAGCGACGAAGGAGCGAGGACCGGAGCGATTGGCAGCTCTGCCAGTGTCGAGGGTGTTGCCAGCAAGCAGGACGTCCTGGCGGTAGCGACCCGGGCCCGGGCCGCCGCGCTGGAGCTGGCACCGCTGAACCGGGCGGCCAAGGATCGCGCTCTGCAGGTGATGGCTGACGCGGTGGATGCTGCGGTCGAGGACATCCTGCAGGCGAACCGGGCAGATGTGGCCGCTGCCCGGGCGGCCGGCACCGATCCCCAGCTGGTCGACCGGCTGGCACTCGACCCGTCCCGGGTGGCCGCGATGGCCAGCGGACTGCGTGACGTCGCCGCTCTGTCTGACCCGGTCGGCGAGGTGGTGCGCGGTTACACCCTGCCGAACGGATTGCAGGTCAGCCAGCTGCGGGTGCCGCTCGGGGTGCTCGCGATGGTGTACGAGGCTCGTCCGAACGTGACGGTCGACGCGACCGGATTGGCCTTGAAATCAGGCAATGCCGCCCTGCTGCGGGGTTCGGCCAGCGCGATCAGATCCAACCGGGTGCTTGTCGCAGTGCTGTCCGAGGCGGCCGCGAAGGCTGGATTGCCCGCTGACAGCGTGCAGTTGGTGCCCGGCACGGATCGTTCCAGCGTCGGTTACCTGCTGCAGGCCAGGGGACTGGTCGATGTGGTGATTCCGCGTGGCGGCGCCGGCCTGATCTCCTATGTGGTCGAGAATTCCACGGTCCCGGTGATAGAAACCGGGATCGGCAACGTGCATGTCTACGTCGATGCCGACGCCGACCTGGACCTGGCGGCAAGAATCGTCATCAATTCCAAGGTGTCCCGGCCAAGCGTCTGCAACTCGGCGGAGTCCTTGCTGGTACACCGTGCCGTCGCGGAGGAGTTCTTGCCGCGAATCACAGCAGAGTTGCAGGCACACGGAGTCACCGTGCACGGCGACGAGCGGTTCGCGAGCCAGCCCGAGGTGTGCCTGGCTGTCGACGAGGACTGGGGTACGGAATACCTCAGCCTGGATATCTCGGCGCGCGTGGTCGATGACCTCGACCAGGCGATCGCGCACATCCGGCGCTGGTCGTCCGGACACACCGAGGCGATCGTCACTCGAAACCTCGATACCGCAAGGCGATTCGTCGCCCTGGTGGATTCGGCGGCGGTCATTGTCAACGCATCGACGCGGTTCACCGACGGTGCCGAGTTCGGTTTCGGCGCCGAGATCGGTATCTCTACCCAGAAGTTGCACGCGCGGGGTCCGATGGGCCTCCCCGAGCTGACCTCGACCAAGTGGGTCGTCTACGGCGACGGCCAGACTCGCTAGTTTCCCTTTATCTTTCAAGCTGAATGCCGACTACCGGGGCCGGCTCAACCCGGCGGCCTCCACCGCCGGCCAGATCACCTCCGGGTGCAAGATGTCGCTGTGCGCGCCGCCGAAGGCCGATTGGTTGGCCGCGATTACCGTGGACGAGTCGAGCGCATACTGCCCACCTGACTCGAACTGGTGGCGGTGGCCGACTTCGCCCAACGGCATCGTGACGGTACCGCTGCCCTGGAAGCCGTCATGTCCCATCGCGCCCCAGTGGTAGGCCAGCTCGCCCGTGGACTGGTTCTCTTCGCGGCTGAGCAGCCCGGCGTTCGGGTACCACCAGCCCAGGCACCGATCATGCTGGCTGAAGGTGGCGAGCATCGGCCCCTCGACCAGCCGGGCATCGGCCGCCAGCTGGCCACGCCGGCTCTGGTGGTGGGTCGGCAGCGGGTCGGTGAACGCGAAATGCGACAGCGCGCCCTGGATCAGGTACAGCGACTTGACCGGGCTATGGTCCCGGCCGTCCCTGCTGAGCCCAGCGAGGGCGTAGGCGACCAGTCGAGCGCCATAGCTGTGCCCCAGCAGGTGAATCCGCGGCGGTCCGGTCGGCGTGCGCAGCCAGGACAGCAGCGGGCCCAAGCCGTCCTTGCCCACCACTCCGGCGCGGTTCTTCATCTCGTAGTAGCAGAGGATGCGCAGCACCTCTCGACCGCCCGCCCACAGCGTCTGGAAGTGGTTGGTACCGACCGGCGGCCGGGAAAGCGGCTGCTTGGCCATTGCGGCGGCATGGCCGAACAGGCTTACCGTGTCGACCGAAAGGGCCGCGGCCTCGCCGGAGTCCTCCAGGGCCAGCGACGGCGAGGTCACCAGTTCCTTGGCCAGGTAGTGGAACCGATCGAGCTCGCTGATGCCGGCCGGTTGGTGATCTAGTAGGGCGCCGAGTTCGTCGAGCTGGAATTGCTGCTGTGGAAAGGCCGGCGCCAGCGCGTTGGCGAGTTGGGCACCGCTGGTGGCGGCAGCCGAGGTGGTACTGGGGTCGTCCTCGGGAAACAGCAGCGACGGCCAGTCGATCCCGACAGCCGCGCAGCTGGCCACCCGATCACCAAGTTGCTCGGCCAGCAAACCGAACACCGCCTGCCGAGTGCTTCGGGCCGACAGGGGGCTGGTGTTCCAGCCGTGCGCGAAGACCAAGACGTCATGGATGTCGCCAACCGCCAGCGCAGTTTCCAGATCGTTGCCGGATTGCCGTTGCTCGTCCAGCTGCCCCAGGCTGTTGAAGGCAAGTTCGAAGCAGCTCAATCCGTTGATCTCGGTCATTGGCGTCCTTTTCATGACCTGCGGCCCTGGACACTTCGTCTGGCTCGATTACTCAGAGTCGTCTATCGAACAGCATCAGATTGCGTGACGCAGCGGTCTTGCGCAACGACAAGATGCATGTGGCACAGGGAGAAGCTAGGGAATCTAGGCGATTCATCCTGGGCGTGACCGTCTAGAAAAGTGGGCGCGGCCCCGCTGGAGAATGAAAGTTAGCTGGTTATGGACCATTTTGCGCTAGGCACAATGCACCTAGAAGAACCGCGCGAGGCCACAGCGAATTCGGACGGATCGTCTGGCTACCCGGAGCGGTTGTGACCAGCAACTCGTGCGGTCGTTGCCGCTCGCCGGTCCACCTCGGCAGGTGCCGTATCCTTGCCTCGGGCCGCCGCCGTCCCGAATGTCGCAAGGAACTCGACACAGAACGGGGCGCCGCAGTGGGTGACATCACCGGATTCCTCAAGCACGATCGGCAACTGCCGGCCCGCCGCCCGGTAGCGGTCCGGATCCAGGATTGGCGTGAGGTCTACGAAGCGTCCGACGACACGATCACCCGCGAGCAGGCCGGCCGTTGCATGGATTGCGGCATTCCGTTCTGTCACAACGGCTGTCCGCTCGGAAACCTGATTCCGGAATGGAACGACCTGGTCTATCGCGACCGATGGCAGGACGCGATCAACCGGCTGCACGCCACCAACAACTTTCCCGAGTTCACCGGGCGGCTGTGCCCGGCCCCGTGCGAGGCGTCCTGTGTGCTCGGGATCAGCCAGAACCCGGTGACCATCGAGCAGGTCGAGAAAGAGATCATCGAACGAGCCTGGGCCAATGGCTGGGTAGTGCCGATGCCACCGAGCCGGCAGACCGGCAAGTCGGTTGCGGTGGTGGGCTCCGGGCCGTCCGGCCTGGCGGCAGCCCAGCAGCTGACCCGGGCCGGCCACCAGGTCACCGTGCTGGAGCGAGCCGATCGAGTCGGCGGCCTGCTGCGCTACGGGATCCCCGAGTTCAAGATGGAGAAGCACGTTCTCGACCGGCGGATCCAGCAGATGACGGCCGAGGGCACCGAGTTCCGCACCGGCGTCGAGGTGGGCGTGGACCTGACGCCTGCCCAGCTTCGCGACAACTACGACGCGGTGGTGCTGGCCGGCGGCGCTACCGCCTGGCGGGACCTGCCCATCCCCGGCCGCGAACTGACCGGCATCTACCAGGCGATGGAGTTCTTGCCGCCGGCCAACCGGGTTCAGCAGGGCGACCTGGAGGCCTCGCCGTTCTCGGCCGAGGGCAAGCGAGTGGTGATCATCGGCGGCGGTGACACCGGAGCCGACTGCCTGGGCACCTCGCACCGGCAGGGCGCGCTCTCGGTGCACCAGTTCGAGATCATGGCCAAGCCGTCGACCGCCCGATCCTTGGAAAACCCCTGGCCGACCTGGCCGCTGATCTTCCGGACCGCGTCCGCGCACGAGGAGGGCGGCGAGCGAGTTTTTGCCGTCAACACCGAGCGATTCGTCGGCGACCAGGACGGCAACCTGACTGCCCTTCGGGCGCACGAGGTGGAATTGCGCGATGGCCGGTTCGTCAAGGTGGCCGGCAGCGAGTTCGACCTGGAATGCGATCTGGTGCTGCTGGCAATGGGTTTCGTGGGGCCCGAGCGCGGGCCGCTGCTGACCGAGCTGGGGGTGGAGTTCTCCGAGCGTGGCAACGTGGCACGGGATGCCGATTTTGCCACCAACGTCGAGGGAATCTTCGTCGCCGGAGACATGGGGCGTGGCCAGAGCCTGATCGTCTGGGCGATCGCCGAAGGCCGGTCGGCGGCAGCGGCGGTCGACCGGTGGCTGACCGGCAGCTCGACGTTGCCCGCACCGATCGCGCCGACCACCGCCCCGCAGAGGTAGCACCGGCCGGCGGTAGCGGGTGGCTCGTAAAAAGTAGCGACCGGCTGGCGTCGCGCGACCGACTCGTAGGATGCGGCCATGACTGGATCGGTCGGCAACGACAACGACAACGCACCACCGGTGTCGGTGCCCGCCGGCCGGCCCCGCCGGGTGGGCATCATGGGCGGCACCTTCGACCCCATTCACCACGGCCACCTGGTCGCGGCCAGCGAGGTCGCGGATCTGTTCGAGCTGGACGAGGTGGTCTTCGTCCCGACCGGCCAGCCCTGGCAGAAGGTCGACCGCGAGGTCAGCCCGGCCGAGCACCGCTACCTGATGACGGTGGTGGCCACCGCGTCCAACCCGCGGTTCTGGGTCAGCCGGGTCGACCTCGACCGGCCGGGCCTGACCTACACGGTGGACACGGTCCGCGATATTGCCGCCATCCGGCCCGGCGCCGAGCTGTTCTTCATCACCGGTGCCGACGCGCTGCAGGCGATCCTGTCCTGGAAGGACGCCGACGAGGTGTTCACCATGTGCCACCTGATCGGGGTCACCCGGCCGGGCTATCACCTGAGCGGGGACCACCTGCCGGCCGACATCGTCACGCTGCTGGACGTGCCGGCGATGGCGATCTCGTCCTCGGCGGTGCGCGAGCGGGTGCTCGGCGAGCGCCCGATCTGGTACCTGGTGCCGGACGGCGTAGTTCAGTACATCGGCAAGCACAGCCTCTATCGCTAGCCGGGTAGGCGCTGGCAGAGCGGCAGCACAGTCCAGTACATCGGCAAGCACAGCCTCTATCGCTAGCTGTATCGCTAGCTGGGTCGGACTCTGCCGTAGCCGATCTCGTCGCTGTAGCTGCCGTCCGGGTTGCGCAACCGGCCGGTGTAGCGGGCATCGGCCACGAAACCGGCCGCCTCGGCCGAGCGCGCCGAGGCCAGGTTGCCGACCTTGCAGCCCAACTCCAGCCGGACGATCGGGGTGGCGCTGAACGCCCATTCCGACACCAGGTTCAGTGCCCGGCTGGTGAATCGCCGGCCCCGGAACTCGGGCACGATGCCGTAGCCGATCCCGACCACGTTCGGCGGTCCGACGTGCCGAAACGTTAGGGTGCCTGCCCCGGCGCCGGTCGCGGCGTCGCAGATCACCATGTTCGCCTGCCGGCCGACCAGCCAGTCCAGCGGTGCCATCGTGCTGCGCGCGATCGCATCCGCCTTGGTGAACGTGCCGCCGAAGCCCCAGCCGAGGGACTCGTCGTTGGAACCCTCGGCCAGCACCGTCGGCCAGTCCTCGGCGGTCAACGGGCGCACGGTCACCACGCCGTCGCTCAGTTCTGACATCGGCGGCCAGGACGCCGGCACCGGCTCGCCCGGGTCGGCGGCGGTCCGGGCGAACACCGGCCCGTCCCGCGGCCCGTCCCGGCCGGGCAGTTCGCCACGCGAGATGCCCTCGTAGCGGTAACCCGAGCGCAGCGCGACCCGAGCCGAGGCCAGGTTGGCGGTCTCACAGACGATCCGGATCCGGCCGAGGCCCTGCGCGAAACCGAACCGGGACAGGGTCTGGACGGCCTCGCCGGCGTAGCCCCGGCCCCAGTGCCGCGAGCTCACCCAGTAGCCGATCTCGCCCGCGTAGCTGCCGCCGGTCAGCCAGATACTGGCGCTGCCGACCACCGCGCCGCCGGTGTTCTCGGCGATCGCGCAGTCCAGCCGATTGCCGGCCTGCCGGCCGTGCACGCCAAGCTCGGTCACGAACTCGGTGGCGTCCGCGGCGGTGTAGGGCCACGGCAACGGCAAATACCGGACCATTCGCTCGTCGGTCATGATCTGCTGCACCGCGCTGGCGTCCTCGGCCTGCCAGGGCCGCAACGTCAACCGCCCGGAATGCAGCACCAGGTCGTCCAACTCGATGTCTTTCCACTGCGCCATGCCGTCCAGATTGCCAGATCTGACCATTCGAATTTTCTCGTGATCGGGGCCACGTACGATGTCCGAGTGGTTCTCAACAAGCTGCTGCGCGCCGGCGAGGGCAAGATCCTCCGGCGCCTCACATCCATCGCCGATCACATCGACACCCTCGAAGAGGATTACGTCGATCTCACCGACGCGGAACTGCGGGCGCTGACCGAGCAGTTCAAGGAGCGCTACGGCGACGGCGAGAGTCTGGACGAACTGCTGCCCGAGGCGTTCGCGGTGGTGCGCGAGGCCGCCCGCCGCACGCTGGGCCAGTTTCACTACAAGGTGCAGCTGATGGGTGGTGCGGCGATGCACCTGGGCAATATCGCGGAGATGAAGACCGGCGAGGGCAAGACGCTGGTCTCCACGCTGCCGGCCTATCTCAACGCGCTGTCCGGCGACGGCGTGCACGTGGTCACCACCAACGACTACCTGGCCGGCCGCGACGCCGACTGGATGGGCCGGGTACACCGGTTCCTGGGCCTGTCGGTGGGCAAGATTCTCTCGAACATGACGCCGGACGCCCGCCGGGTGAGCTACCTGTGCGACATCACCTACGGCACCAACAACGAGTTCGGTTTCGACTACCTGCGCGACAACATGGCCTGGTCCCTCGATGACCTGGTGCAGCGCGGCCACAACTTCGGGGTCGTCGACGAGGTCGACTCGATCCTGATCGATGAGGCCCGTACCCCGCTGATCATCTCGGGGCCGGCGGATGAGAACCAGCGCTGGTACCCGGAATTCGCCCGGCTTGCGCCCCGGATGCGCAAGGAGGACCACTACGAGGTCGAAGAGGGCAAGCGGACCATCGCGGTGACCGAGCAGGGCGTGGAGTTCGTGGAGGATCAGCTCGGCATCGACAACCTCTACGAGGCAGCCAACACGCCCCTGGTCGGCTACCTGAACAACGCCTTGAAGGCGCAGGAGCTCTACAAGCGGGACCGCGACTACATCGTCCGCGACGGCGAGGTGCTGATCGTGGACGAGTTCACCGGACGGGTGCTGGCCGGCCGGCGCTACAACGAGGGCATGCACCAGGCCATCGAGGCCAAGGAGGGCGTGCAGATCCAGCAAGAGAATCAGACGCTGGCCACCATCACGCTGCAGAACTACTTCCGGCTCTACTCCAAGCTTTCCGGGATGACCGGTACCGCCCAGACCGAGGCGGCCGAGCTGCACCAGATCTACAAGCTGGGTGTGGTGCCGATCCCGACCAACCGGCCGATGGTCCGCTCCGATGTGACGGACCTGATCTACAAGACCGAGGACGCCAAGTTCGCCGCGGTGGTCGACGACATCGCCGAGCGGCACGAGAAGGGCCAGCCGGTGCTGGTCGGTACCGCCAGCGTCGCCAAGTCCGAGATCCTGGCCAACCTGCTGTTGCGCCGGGGTATCCCGCACGAGGTGCTCAACGCCAAGCAGCACGACCGCGAGGCCGCCATCGTGGCGATGGCCGGGCGCAAGGGTGCGGTCACGGTGGCCACCAACATGGCCGGTCGCGGCACCGACATCATGCTCGGCGGCAACCCAGAGTTCGTCGCCGACTCCGAACTGCGCGAGCTGGGGCTGAGCCCGGCCGAGACGCCGGAGGAGTACGAGGCTGCCTGGCCGGCCGCGATCGCCAAGGCCAAGGACAGCGTGGCACGCGAGCACGACGAGGTCATCGAGCTGGGCGGGCTGTACGTGCTCGGCACCGAGCGGCATGAGTCCCGCCGCATCGACAACCAGCTGCGTGGCCGGTCCGGCCGGCAGGGTGACCCGGGGGAGTCCCGGTTCTACCTCTCGCTCGGCGATGACTTGATGGTCCGGTTCAACGGTGACCGGATCGCCAGCATCATGAACTTCCTCCGGCTGCCCGAAGACACCCCGATCGAGAACAAGCAGGTTTCCAAAGCTATCCAGTCCGCTCAGACCCAGGTCGAGCAGCAGAACTTCGAGATCCGCAAGAACGTCCTCAAGTACGACGAGGTGCTCAACAAGCAACGCACGGTGATCTACGACGAGCGCCGCCAGGTGCTCTCCGGTGCGGATCTGACCGATCAGATCCGGCCGATGATCACCGACGTGGTGACCTCCTACGTCGAGGGCGCCACCTCGTCGGGTTACCCGGAAGAGTGGGACCTGGACCAGCTGTGGGTCGCGCTGAAGACCCTGTACCCGATCTCGCTGACCATCGACGAGGCGATCAAGACCGCTGGCGGCGAGCGCAACGACCTCAGCCGGGAGTTCCTGGTCGAAGAGATCGTCGCCGATGCCCAGGCGGCCTACGACCAGCGCGAGTCCGATCTCGGCGAAGAGGTCACCCGCGAGCTCGAGCGCCGGGTGCTGCTGTCGGTGCTGGACCGCAAATGGCGCGAGCACCTGTACGAGATGGACTACCTGCAGGAAGGCATCGGTCTGCGTGCGATGGCCCAGCGTGACCCGCTGGTCGAGTACCAGAAAGAGGGCTTCGACATGTTCCGGGCCATGATGGACGCCATCCAGGAGGAATCGGTCGGCTTCCTGTTCAACCTCGAGGTCCAGGTCGACGCCGACGCCGCGCAGGCGCCCGAGACGGTACCGGCCGAGCCGGCTGAGCTGGACGCCGAGGGCGTGCTGGCCGCGCTGGCCTCCGGTGGCAGCAACGCCAACGGTGGTGAGCCGGTGGCCGACGAGGCGCACCCGCAGATCTCGGCCAAGGGCCTGGGCCGGACGGCTGATGCCGCACCGCTCACCTACAGCGCCCCGACGCTGGACTCCGACGAGCCCGAGGTGCACACCGAGACCAGTCCGCAGGCGGCCAACCCCGCCAAGCAGCAGCGGCGGACGAACCCCAACCGCGGTAGCCGGGGGAACAAGCGCAAGCGCTGACCGCTCGTCGTTCGGCACCTGCCGGGCGCCACGCTGCCTGGAACCTTCCGGCTAGTTCACTGCCCGGAATCTTGGGGTGGTGGCTTGCACACAAATCGCGCATTGGTCTGGACCACTTTTCACCGTTGAGCTGCTCAAAGAAACTTTTTCGAGCAATTACAACGGCAATCCATAATTGGTCTACACCAAAGTATTGACACCTGATTCGGACCTAGGGCACATTCGTGATCATCATCAGGATCGCTTCGGTGATCTGGTGCACCCCACCCCGTGTGTGTCCCCAGGAGACAAGATGAAACGAGCGCAACTGGGCTCGGCAATCTTCACCGTCTCGGTAGCCGCTGGCCTGCTGGCCGCGGTAACCGGCATTGCCGATGCTGGAACGTCCCGATCAACCGCCGCCCCCGCGGCAACGTTGAGCACCAACTGGTATGCCTCGGCGCCGTACCTGATGCCGCTGAGCAACAACCCGCCGGATCCGACGGCAGTGATGGCCGCGACCGGGCAGAAGGCCTTCCAGCTGGCCTTCATCCTGTCCGGCGGCGGCTGTAGCGCGGCCTGGGACGGCACCGATGCGGTGTCCTCCGATACCCAGGTGGGCGCCGTGATCAGCAAGATCCGCGGTGCCGGCGGCGACGTCTCGGTATCGGTCGGTGGCTATGGCGGTACCAAGCTCGGCCAGACCTGTGCCGATGTCGTATCCACTGCCGCCGCGTACCAGACGGTGGTGACCAAGTACGCGCTGAAGGCCATCGACTTCGATCTCGAAGAGCCGGAGTATGAAGATTCAGCAGCAATCGCAAGGGAATTGGGTGCCGCGCAGACCTTGCAGCGGAACAACCCGGGCATCTTCATCTCGGTGACGATGCCGGGTACCGCTTCGGGTACCGGCTACTTCGGAACCCAGCTGATGGACCAGGCGAAGTCGATCGGCTTCACCCCGAACAACTACTCGATCATGCCCTTCGACGGTGGCTTCAGCGGTGGTTCGGCGCAGGTCTCAGCGCTCGAGGCGCTGCATGGCCTGCTGATGAGCCATCTCGGCTGGGATTCGGCAACCGCTTATGCGCACGAGGGATTCTCGGGCATGAACGGCCAGTCCGACAACGGCGAGCACTTCTACCAGGCTGACTTTCAGACCGTGCTGAGCTACGCGACCAGCCACGGCCTCGGCCGGTTCACCTTCTGGTCGGTCAACCGCGACCGCCAGTGCGGCACCAGCACCGATAACGGAATCTGCAGCAATGTCAGCCAGAACGACTGGGACTTCACCAAGTTCACCACCCAGTTCGCCGGCGCTACCCCGCCGAGCGGGCCGCCGACCAGCTCGCCGCCGACCAGCCCGCCGCCATCGGGCGGATGCGCGGCCGCGGCGTGGAATTCCGCCACTGCCTACAACGGTGCCGCGGTGGTTTCTTACAACGGCCACAACTGGACCGCCAAGTGGTGGACCCAGGGCGACATCCCGGGCAGCAATTCCCAGAACGTCTGGGCCGATAATGGCGCCTGCTCATCGTCCGGCGGCTCGACCAGCAGCCCGCCACCACCGGCGAACTGCACGATCGGGGCCTGGAGTGCGGCGACCGCCTACAGCGGCGGCGCGGTGGTCAGCTACGGCAGCCATTCCTGGACCGCCAAGTGGTGGACCCAGGGTGACATGCCCGGCAGCAACTCGCAGGGCGTCTGGACGGACAACGGATCATGCTGAGCTCACGGATGCGGCTGGCATCGCCGCGAAAGCTCGCCGCACTGGCCGTCACCGCCTGCACCGCGCTGGCTCTGGGCGGGGCGCTGCTCGTCGCGCAACCGTCTTATTCACAAAGCCTGAACTCGCAGGGAGTGACCGCTCCAGCGGGAACCAGTGGTGGCCTGCGAGTTGCCTACTATGACCAGTGGAGCATCTACCAGAACGCCTACTATCTCAAGAACGTCGACTCGCTGGCCAACAATCTCGACTACCTGCAGTACGACTTCGAGAATATCGACCCGACCAATCTGACCTGTTTCGAGAACACCAAGGCAACCGACCCGGACCCGGGCGGCGAGTCGGACCCGAACGCCGGCGACGGTGGCGGTGACCAGTTTGCCGACTACCAGAAGTCTTTCGACTCGAGCATCAGCGTCAACGGCACCAGCGATGCCTACGGGATGCCGATCGTCGGCAACTTCCACCAGCTGCAGGAACTCAAGGCTCGCCATCCCAACCTGAAGGTGCTGCTATCGCTGGGCGGGTGGACGTACTCGAAGTACTTCTCCGATGTCGCTGCCACCGACGCTTCGCGCAAGAAGTTCGTCAGTTCCTGTATCGACATGTTCATCAAGGGAAACATCCCCGCCTCCGGTGGGTACGGCGGACCGGGCACCGCGGCCGGGATCTTCGACGGCTTCGACCTCGACTGGGAGTACCCGGGTTCGACGGCCGGGCATCTGGGCAACCACACCAGCGCGGCGGACACCGCCAACTACACGGCATTGCTGGCCGAGTTCCGTACCGAGCTCAACGCCCTCGGCGGTAGCAAGCACTACGCGCTGTCGGTGGCATTGCCGGGCGGCCAGGACAAGGTTGCCAAGATTCAGACCGACAAGATCGGGCAGTACCTGGATTTCGGTGACGTGATGACCTACGACATGCATGGTGCCTGGGACGCGACGGGGCCGACCAACTTCCAGGATCCGCTGTACTCCTCGCCCGCCGACCCGTCCACGCCGATCGCGCCAGGCACCGAGAAATACGAGACGAACTCGATCCTGAACGGCTATATCCACGGCGACAGTGCCTACGGCATACCGGGCGGGTTCCCCGCGAACAAGATCAATCTCGGGATCCCGTTCTATTACCGGGGCTGGACCGGGGTGCCGGCCGGCACGAACCACGGGCTCTACCAGAGCGCGAGCGGGCCTTCTGCCGGGCACGCCCTGAGTGGCAACGTGCCGGGGACCGCGATGTACAAGGAGCTGTCCGGCGTGGTGGACAACCCCGCGGATACCTTCTTCGATCCGACCACCCAGTCGGCCTGGTTCTACGACGGGTCGAACTTCTACGGCGGTTCGTCGGCGCAGTCGATCAAGGCTCGGACCGACTACGTGCACTGCAACGGCCTGGCCGGGGCGATGATGTTCTCGCTCTATGACCTCGACCCAGCCGCGACGCTGTTCAACGACGTGGTGAACGGGCTGGCTGCGACCACGAGTTCGTGCGCTTCCCCGACGTCGCCGCCTAGCTCACCGCCGACGTCACCACCCACTTCGCCACCGACGTCACCGCCGACCTCACCACCGACGTCACCGCCCACCTCGCCGCCGGGTGGTGGGTGCACCGCCTCGGCGTGGAATGCCGCGACTGCCTATAGCGGCGGGGCGGTGGTCTCTTACAACGGCCATAGCTGGACGGCCAAGTGGTGGACCCAGGGCGATACCCCGGGCAGCAATTCCCAGGGCGTCTGGACCGACGGCGGGGCATGCTCCGGTGGCGGTGCCACCACTCCACCGGCCGGCAGCTGTGCCGGCTCGGCGTGGAATGCCGCGACTGCCTACAGCAGTGGGGCGGTGGCCTCGTACAACGGCCATAGGTGGACGGCCAAGTGGTGGACCCAGGGCGATATCCCGGGCAGCAATTCCTCGGGCGTCTGGACCGACAACGGCAGCTGCTGAGCACAGGCCCGTACCCGGTGTCATAGCCGGGTGCGGGCCTTGCCCTTGCCGGTGGTCAGCCGATCTGCAGCCGGACACAGCGCCACCTGCCATCCAGACCTTCCAGGCGCAGTGCGATCGCCCGGAACCGGCTGCCGACCCGGACGATGGCGGCGATCTCGGCGACTCCGTCGGCCGGCTCGCTCAGGTGCAGCGAATGCAACCTGGCCGGCCGAGAGGCGGTGCCGAGCCGGTTGATCCTGCCTGCGTCACGAGCCAAACCTGCTTGGACGGTGGTCGTGGTGTGCTGGCTCAGCTGGCTGGCCGAGCGCCGTCCGGTGGCGGTCTCGATCACCGCGATGACCAGCCGGCGGGCATAGGCCGCCGGCTCCGGCAGCTCGGTCCGTCCGGTCGGTTGCAGGTCGAACGGGTCGACCGCCGAAGCGAGCCGCAAGGCTGACGGGACGTTGGGGTCGACCGCGTGAAACGGCAGCGGCTGGTCGAGCGGGCCGACCAGGCTTAGGTGCCGGGCGGGCAACTCGTCGTCGAACGGTGGCTCCCGAACCGGCGCGGGCCGGATGTCGAAGCGCTGGCCGAGCTGCTGCGCGGTGCTGGCCAATGCCATCGCTAGGACCCCGCCGGCGGTGCTGGCTGGCCGGCGTTGTCCGGGGCCAGCAGGGTGGTGCCCGGGCGCAGCAGGCCCGGATTCGGGCCGATGACAGAGCGGTTTTCCCGGTACCAGTAAGGCCATTCGATGGCAATCTCGCTATCGGAGGCGGCCGGGCCGAGCCTGGACGCGGCGATCGTCCACAACGAATCGCCAGCGGTGACGGTGACCTGGCGATCTGGCGCGGTTGCAGGCGGCGGGGTGTCGCGAGGCTGGCGAGGGCCGGTTGGTGGCCGAGCGCCGTCCGGCGGCGCTGATTGGCCCGGAGTTGCCGGCGGGGCGTTGCTGGCTGGTGGGCTGGTGCTGCTCAGCCCCGAGCCGGTCGCCGTCGGCGGGCTCGGCGAGGCGGTGGGCGCAGGCGCACCCGTAGTCGGGCTGCCGGTCGGCTGTTGCGGGCCGGAATCGGTGGGCCACGGTAGCGCAGGCAGCGAACTGGCCGGTGGATCCAATGGCCAGTTCGGCGCGAGCGTGCCTGCCGGAACGGCCGGCCCCGGGCTGGCGATCGCGGCGACCGGACTGAGCAGCAACGACGCGCCCACCGAGGCGAGCAGCAGGTTGCGCAACGCGGCCGGAACCGCCCGCTGCGCGACGAGCCGGCCAGCCCTGCCGAGTCGGCCGGGGGCCAGGCTCAGGAAGGTGGCGAGGAACCCGACAGCGAGCCACAGGGCGACCAGCCAGAGCAGCGCGCCGGCCAGGGCTGCCGTCGCGGCGTCCGGACCTACTCGATCCAGCCAGGCGTGTGGCGCGGTCAGCTCGGTGATCAGGCGGGCCGGCGACGGCCAGAATCGAACCAGCGCGACGGCGGTGCCGGCGACCGAGGCCGCAGAGGTAAAGAATGAGTAGCGTGTGTTCACGTCCATAACCCTTCGTTTGCTTCCATTTGCATTCATACGGTGCTGTCTGCAGATGGTCAACTCGAGAAGCGAAGGTTGTGGATAACGTGCCGGGTCGGGCGGGTACGCCTCAGGCCGCGTCGTGGAAGACCAGGCCAAGGGTGAACCGCTGGCCGGACCGGATGACCGAGACCCCGTGCCGGACCGGTGCGGCCGACCAACCGCGCCGGGACTCGACCGGACGGTCGCGGGTGGTGAACACCAGGCCGTGCCCGTGCGGGATGAGGGTGGCGGTACCGCGAGACTGGGCCCGCGGCCGCTGCTCGTAGAGCAGGAACTCGCCGCCGGTGTGGTCGATGCCGGGGCTGCTCAGATTGATGACGACCTGCAGCGGGAACACCAGGTCGCCATAGAGGTCGCGGTGCAGCGCGTTCCAGTCACCCCGGCCGTACCTGAGCAGGATCGGGGTGGACCTTCGCTGGCCGGCGGCGTGACACCGGTCCAGCCACTCATCGAGGGTCTCCGGCCACGGGGTTTCGCGATTCAGCTTCGTCCACCAGTCGCGGGCGATCGGTAGCAGTTTCGGATACAGGGCCTGCTTCAACTCGACTATCGCGTCCGGGAATGGTTCGGCGAAATAACGGTATTCGCCCTCACCGAAGCGATAGTGTGCCATCGTGACGGTGGACCGGAACCGTGCGTCGTCGGCGTAGAGTGCGGCGAGCTGGACCGTCTCGGATGGTGCGAGCAGTGGTCCGGTCAGAGCACAGCCGTAGCTGTCGAGCTCCGCACGGATTCCGCTCCAGTCGGCGGCCTCGACCCGGTCCCGCCAGGCCGTCACCGGGCTCTGGCTCACGTCGCGGCTTCCAAGCTGAGCAGGATCCGCTTGGCCTCGACGCCACCGAGGTAACCACCGAGGCTGCCGTCGGCGCGAACCACCCGATGGCACGGCACCACGACCGGCAGCGGGTTGGTGGCGCAGGCGGTGCCCACGGCGCGTACCGCCTTCGGGTTGCCGGCGAGCTGGGCAACGGCGGCATAGCTCGCGGTATGTCCGTAGCCGATCTCGGGCAGCTGGTGCAGCACCGTGCCGCGGAATCCGCTCGACAGGCGCCAGTCCAGCTCGACATCGAAGGTGCGCCGACGCTTGGCGAAGTACTCCTCCAGCTGGCGGGCGGCCTGGTCCAGCCGGGCCGGCGCGTGCAAGATCCGCGGGCTGATCCGGTCGGACAGGTTCTGCAGTACCGCGTCGTGGTCTTCGGTGCGGTAGGCGACCCGGACCAGTCCGAGGTCGGTCGCGGCGAGCAGCAAGGTTCCGACCGGGGTGTCCAGAGTGCGGTAGGCGATGTCGAGGATGCCATCGGCCTGCGCGGTGGCCGCGAGGCGGTCGCGTAGCCGACGAAGCTGATCGGGATCGTCGGGGTAGGCCCGCGCTAGTTCGTCCTGCACGTTCATCGGGTTTCTCCTTTCCTGGAAGCGAATTCCGGGTAGTTACGTCTGAGGTTGGCGATCCCGTCGGCGGCCGCGCGTCGGGCCGCATCGGTGCTGTTGCCCAGGATGACGGCCACCTCGGGGTAGGGCAGGCCGGCAAGATAGTGGTAGGCGATTGCCTGTTTCTGCTTGGCGGGTAGCCGGGCGAGCGCATCGGTGAGGTCCAGATCGCGGGTCTCGGTGGCGGTGGCCGCGTCGGGCAGTTCCGCGGTCGGGATCGCGCGACGTGCCGTGGACCTGATCAGGTCGATCGCCTTGCGGTGCGCGATTGTCACCAGCCAGGCCTCGATGTTGGCATCGGCCGGTAGCTCCGGGTAGGCCCTCATTGCCGAGATGAAAGTTTCCGACCAGGCATCGTCGGCATCGACGGGTCCGAGGACGGCTCGGCAGACGCGGAGCACGGTGGGCCCGTGCTCAGCTACGACTGTCTCGAAGGGCTGGTTGCTAGTCACACTCGGTAGACGCTCGTGGTCGCTACTTCGTGAGATCGCATAGGCACGATTGTGCGTGCTCAGCCGGCTAACGTCGCCGGATCGATGCCGTGGCCCTCGTGGTGCCGCTGGCGGAAGGCGTCAACCTGGCTAGTGCGGCTGCTGGCCGACCTGGCGGCTTGCTAGTTCAGTCGGCGAGCCGGAAGGTGAGTTCGGTAGTCCAGTCGGCCGGATCCAGCTTCTGCCGAGGGTCGGTGTGATAGATCTCGAGCCGGCCGCCCCAGCGCTCGCCGGCGGGCGTGTCGCTGATGTCGCAGGTCAATCCTTGTTCAGCGATCCAGCTCAACAACCGTTCGGTCGCGCCTCGCAGCCCGTCGTACGGACCGACGTGGACCAGGCTGGCGAATCGGCCGGCCGGTATCGAACCGCTCACCACCAGGTCCGAGGCGGCAGTGTCGGGGAGTTCGGCCACCGGCGCCGAAGCCTCGATCTCGAGAATGCCGTCAGAATCGACCAGGTTGTACTTGAGAAACGGCGAACCGGCCAAGGGGATCTGCTGCTCGCCGAGCCAGCCGAGCAGTTCGGGGAACCGGTCGGCGATGCTCGGGATGGAATCCATCGTGACCCGGCCGCGGATGGCGACATAGGGCTGCTCGGGACGCTCGACGACCTCGGGCTGGACGGGCTCGGTCATTGGCTGTTGTCTCCTAGTCGTGGATACAGCAAACCCTAATAGACCGCTCTGGTGAGGCGGGTCGGGGCCTGTCGTGGGCTTGGTTCGCTCGCTGGCAGAATATGCGATTTACCGGAAATAGCCGGTTGAATGGGCAGGGGCGCACAATGCGATGGGACGGCCTGTTCGCAGACCTCGAAGCACAGGCCGAGGCCCTGTCGAATGCCGAACGCGGTGCCGAGATCGACGATCGGACCCGCTCGGAGACCAGCCGGTTGCGCTTGATCGATCGGTTGGTTCCAGCAGTTGGCTCGACGTTGCGACTGCGCTGCGCGGGCGGGTTGTCGCTCAGCGGCCAGCTGCGCCGGGCCCACCCGGAGTGGCTGCTGCTGGACGAGGCTGCCGGCCGGGAGGTGCTGGTCGCGGCCACGGCGGTCCGCTGGGTGGCGGGCCTGGGTCGGATGTCTGAGGTGCCAGCGGGCGAATCGGTGGTGCGTAGCCGGCTCGGGCTGCGGTATGCCTTGCGGACCGTGGCTCGTGACAGGTCGAGCCTGCGAATGCACCTGGCCGATGCGAGCGTGCTGGACGGGACGCTGGACCGGATCGGTGCCGACTTCGTCGAGCTGGCCGCACACGCCGCGGGGGAGACCCGGCGGCGCGGCGAGGTACGCGAGGTGCTGACCGTGCCGATCGACGCGATGGTGGCGCTTCGACGGGATCGGTGAGGCTGCCCGTCCGGATGGGATGGCGGTTCGCGCCCAGCTGTCAGCCGGTGTTGGTCGAGTCGCGGTGCGACCGAACCGGGTTGGTCGAGTGAGGCTGCTAGCCGAGCGCCGTGCTCATTCCGAGCGGGTCTCGATGAAGGGATGCTCGGCGACGAATTGCTTGGTCTGGTCATACATCCGGGCGATGTAGGACTCGAGCTGCTCGCGCTCGACCCGCCACTGGCCACGGCCGCCGATCTTGATGGCCGGAAGCTCACCGGACCGGACCAGGGCGTAGGTCTGCGAATCGGAGATGTTCAGAACCTCGGCCACGTCACCGAGGGTGAGAAAGCGGGATTCGATCACTCTCGTCGCCCTTTCCGGTCAGGTGGCTGGCTGGACTCGACCTTATCGAAGCCTGAAGCAGGGCAGGCTGACGGCCAGTGTCGCAGGAGCGCGGCCATTGGGTGCCGAGTTATCCACAGGTTGCCCGATTCTGCGTTCGAGCTGGCGATGGATGTAGCAATATTCACGCTATGACCGATACGTCACGGATAGCAGTGGAGCCCTCACCGACGCCGCGCCGAACCAAGGCGCCCAGCTGGCTTGATCTGCGCCTGGTGACCGGAGTGGTTCTCGTACTCGGCTCGGTAGTGATCGGCGCGAGCGTGCTGTCCTCGGCCGACCATCGTCAGCCACGCTGGGCGCTGACCCATGACCTTGCCGCCGGCACGGTGCTCACCGGTGCCGATGTGCGGCCGGTTCGGGTGCAACTCGGTTCGGCCGATGGTCGGTATCTTCCGGTCACGGAGGCCGTCGTCGGGCGGACTCTGCAGGATTCACTGCAAGCCGGCGAGCTGATACCGCGCGCTGAGCTGACGACCCCGCTGCCTGGCGTGGAGGTGACGGTCCCACTCCGTCCGGAGAACGGCCCCGGGATTGCCCAGGGTGATCGGATCACTCTGTGGTTGAGCACCAAGACCTGCCAGGGCCTGGTGCTGCTCAGCGGGGTACCGGTCCAGGCGGTGGATAAGTCCACCGGTTCGGCGTTCGGCACCGAGGCCGGCTCCATCCTGCAGGTCCGAGTTTCGGCCGCCGACGCGCGACGGGTGGTGTCCTCGCTGGATCTCGACGGTGCGGTGATCCGCGCGGGGGTGCTTTCACCCGGCCAGCAGCCCGACCCGGCCGCCACCGACCTGAGCAGTTGCATCGGCGGTAGCAAGTAATGCTCGCGGTTCTCACGGCCGCGGATGGGGCGGCCTGGGAAGGGTCGTTGCTGGCTGAGCTGAGTGCTGGTTCCGGTGCCCTGTCGGTGGCACGGCGGTGTGTCGATCTCGTCGAACTGGTGGCGGTGGCAACGTCCGGACAGGCGGTGGCCGCACTGGTGGATGCCCAGCTGCGCCGGCTCGACGCAGAAGCGGTCGATCGGCTGCTGGCCGCCGGGGTCGCGGTGGTCGGAGTTACCGCCGCCGGATCGATGGGTGACGCCGAACACCTCGTCGAGTGCGGCATCACGTTCTCGGTACCCGCCGATGCCGCCGCCGCGGTCTTCGGCACCGTGGTCGAGGCAGCGGTCGCTGAGCTGTCCGGTCTGGAATCGACTTCGCACAGCAGAACATTCGCCGATCCCGCGGCCGCTACCGGAGCCCTCAACCGAGCCATCGACGATACCCACCAGGCACCGATGAACGGTCGACGTGGAACGGTCATTGCGGTCTGGGGGCCGACCGGAGCCCCTGGACGCACCATGGTTGCCGCCAACCTGGCCGATGAATTGGCCCGGCTCGGGGTCAGCACGTTGCTGATCGACGCGGACGTGTACGGCGGAGTGATGGCCAGCATGTTCGGCCTGCTTGACGAGTCGCCTGGCGTGGTAGCTGCCTGCCGACAGGCCCAGTCACGGCGCCTCGACCCCACGTCGCTGTCGGGCTTGTGCTGGCAACTCGGCCCGAAGCTGCGAGTGCTCACCGGCATCGCTCGGGCGGATCGGTGGATCGAGCTTCGACCGGGTGCGATCGAGAATGTGCTGGATGTGGCGCGGGACCTGGTTGATTTCACGGTGCTGGACCTCGGTTTTGGCTTGGAAACCGACGAGGAATTGAGTTTCGACACCGTCGCGCCTCGCCGCAACGGGGCGACCCTGGCGGTGCTGGACGAGGCGGAGTTGGTGCTGGTCGTCGGCTCGGCTGATCCGATCGGCATGCAGCGGCTGGTGCGAGGTCTGGCCGAACTGCGCTCGGCCGAGATCGATACGCCGAGTTGGGTGATCCTCAACCGAGTGCGCCGGGCGGTGCTGCCTGGATCGCCGGAGACCGAACTGAGCACGGCCCTGAAACGCTTCGCCGGGCGAACCCCGGCCGCGTTGCTGCCGCAGGATCTCGAGGCGGCCGATCGTGCGGTGCTAGCGGGTAAATCACTGGCGGAGGTAAGTCCGAACAGCCCGCTACGCCGAGCGATCCTCGAACTCGCATCAGCGGTATCCGGCGTGGCGGTTCCCGAGCGTGGCCGGCGTCGAAAGCAAACGGGTAGCCGCCCCAAGGCTCTCGGTCGGCAGACGACTGACCGGTCGTGACACGATTGACGGTCACAGCCCTGCTCAGAGAAGGAGCTCAGGCGCCATGACGGACCGGTTGCAGCCACTGGACGTGTCCTTTCTCTACTTGGAAGGGCCTACCACGCCCATGCACGTCGGCGGCGTGGCGGTGTTCGAACCCCCTGCCGACGGCTTCGACTACGACAGATTCGTCGATCTGATCGAGCATCGGATCTCGCTGGTGCCCCGGTATCGCCAGAAGATCAAGTCGGTACCAGGCCATCTGGCCAATCCGGTATGGGTGGATGACAACGATTTCGATCTGGGCTATCACGTGCGGCGGTCCGCGTTGCCCCGGCCGGGCTCGGATGAGCAACTTCGTGAGTTGGTGGCCAGGGTCCAGTCCCGAGCACTGGATCGGAACCGTCCGCTGTGGGAGATGTACCTGGTCGAGGGGCTGGCCGGTGGCCGATTCGCCGTTATCCAGAAGACCCATCACGCGATGGTGGATGGCATCAGTGCCATCGATATCGGCCAGGTAATCCTCGACACCTCTCCGGTGCCTCGGGAAATTCCGGAGGATCTGTGGATGCCGCGACCGGAGCCTGCCGCGGCCACCTTGTTGCTCGATGCGGTCAGCGAGCTCGTACGGCGGCCCACCGCGGTCGCCGACACCATCCGGATCGGGCTGGCCGACGCGCGCAACCTGGCCGGCAAGGTCACCGATGCGGTCGGTGGGGTGCTTTCCGCGGCGCGCGTCGCGGCGCGGCCGGCACCGGTGTCGCCATTGAACGCCGAGATCGGGTCTCAGCGCCGGTTCGCTGTCGCGCGTACCGATCTCGAGGACTATCGCAAGGTCCGTAAGCAGATCGGTGGCACTGTCAACGACGTGGTGCTGGCTACCGTCGCCGGGGCGATCCGGGGTTGGATGCTGTCCCGTGGCGAACCGGTGACGCCGGCCAGCGCGGTGCGTGCGATGGTGCCGGTCAGCGTGCGTGGCGACAGCGAGGCCGGTCAGTTGGGCAACCGGGTCTCGTCCTACCTGGTCGATCTGCCGGTTGGTGAACCGAACCCGGTGGTCCGGCTGAGCCAGGTCGGGTATGCGATGAAGGCACACAAGGAATCGGGGCAATCGGTCGGCGCCGAGGCATTGGTGGCGCTGTCCGGCTTCGCGCCGCCGACACTGCATGCGCTGGGTGCCCGGGCTGCCAACAGCTTCACCAGGCGGCTGTTCAACGTCGTGGTGACCAACGTTCCCGGACCGCAGTTTCCGCTCTACGCCTCGGGAGCGCGAATGCTCGAGATGTTCCCGGTCATCCCGCTGGCCAATGGCCAAGCTGTCTCGATCGGGCTCACCTCCTATGACGGCGGCGTCTACTTCGGGTTGAACGCTGATCGCGATGCGATGTATGACGTCGAGGTGCTGGGTTCGTTGATCGAGGAATCGCTCAGCGAACTGGTCGCGGCGGCGGCGTTGGCGCGCAGTCACTGAACGCAGCCTCGCTACTGCCGGCGACGTTCGGTCTAGGGTGCTCTACGGCCCCGACCGTCGGGTCGCAGTCGCATCAGCTGGCATCTTTGAGGCACGCTCAGTAGTGGTAGTCAGAAGACAAGGACTTCTCCCATGACGACTCGCCCTTCGCAGCCGGTTCGGCGCGCCTTCGTCTTCGGCGGCGGTGGCGTCCTCGGCTTCGCTTGGATCGTGGGTGCGTTGAGTGCGCTGCAGCACGAACTGGGTGTCGAGCCCGGTCCAGCCGATCTGTCGGTGGGCACCTCGGCCGGGGCGGTGACAGCGGGCCTGCTCGGCTGTGGGATCAGCGTCGACAGTATCCGCCGGCACCAGCTCGGTATGCCGTTGCCGCAGGATCCGCCACTCAGCTGGAACTACGATGTCGACACCGGCGGCGCACTGCCGCCGAGGCCGGGCTGGCGGCCCGGATCGCCCAGACTCCTGTGGGGTGGTATCCGGCACCCGGCCAGCGTGCCGCCAATCGTCGCGCTGTCCGGTTTGCTGCCGGCCGGCCGAGGCACTCTTGGCCCGATCGCCCACATGCTGCGGTCGATGGCAGCCGAAGCGATGATCGAGGACGGCTGGCCGGACCGGCCGACCTGGATTGTGGCCACCGACTACGCCAGCGGCCAGCGGATCGCCTTCGGCCGCGCTGGCGAACCGGCCGCTGAATTGGCTGAGGCGGTCTGCGCCTCGTGCGCGATTCCGGCCTGGTACGCCCCGGTCCGGATCGGTGGAAGGTCCTATATCGATGGTGGAACCGCCTCTAACGCATCGGTGGACCTGGTACCAGCTGGCGAGTTCGACGAGGTGTACGTGTTTGCTCCGATGGCCGCGGTGGAGCCGGACAATCCTCGGTCGCCGGTTGCGATGGTCGAGCGTCGGGTTCGCCGGGCAATTACCCGGGGCATCGCCCACGATGTCGCGAGGCTGCAGGAGTCTGGGACGCGGGTCATGCTGCTCACACCCGGTCCGGAGGATCTCACTTTGATGGGAGCCAATCTGATGAATCCACGTCGCAGGCTGGTGGTGGTGCGTACCGCGATGCGCACCGCGGCGATCGACATTCGAAATCAGCGTCGGCGTTTCGCTGGGGCGGGTGTCGAATGAGGGTGTACCTGCCGGGGACCTCCACGCTGCTCGCCCGGCTATCGCAGTCTGGATCCCTCGGCCCAGCCCCGATAACCGGCTTCGCGGTGACCCCAGGCCTACGTGAGTACTACCTCGATGACGATATCGAGGAACTTGAATATGCCGCTTCGGCACAAGCCGCTCGGGCCGCCCTTCGGCTGATCTCGGCAGACTCCAGCGCCGCCAAGCGACGAGTGGTGATTTCGGCCGACGTCCCGGACGAGTTCGTTGCCGTGCGCGACGATCTGGACCACGGGGTGGTTCGGATCTCCGCTGAGGTTCCGATCGGATGGTGCGCGTCAGTACACCTCGATGACGCTGATGCCCAGGCCACCATCGCAACAGCTGCCACCGAGATCGACGCGGCCGATCTTGGTGATCCAGCTGCCGAGGAGAAGGTCGATGACGCCGAAGGCTTCGAGCTGTGCTGGTATGCCACCCAAGAAATCGAGGAATTGCTCGTCGAACTGGGCTGAACGTGCCGCTCTCACCTCGGGTGTTCATATCGCGACCTGAACTGCGAAGCCGTTCGGGGACAGCTGACGGGTCCGGTCAGTGATCAGCACCCCGCGGCCAGGGGGAGGGTTCAGCCGGCCAGGGTCGAGCCTGATGCCGAGCAATTCGCCATCAGAACGTGCTGGCTGCAGCAGCAGGCCGGTGCGATGCCGACGCATCTCGACGCCGATGCCTCGAAAGCTCACCAGAAGGTCATCGGTGCGTGCGCAGACGACCGCGGCGGCGTGATGTCGCCTGAGCAGCTCGTGCAATTGATCGCCGACAGCGGTGTCGCTGAATTGCTCGGCATCATCGATCAGGATCAGCTGGCGATCGGTCAGCTGTCCGGGATCGAGCAGGGCTGGCCGTTCAGGGTGTGGCCCGGCGACCGGATAGCCGTTGTCATGGCCCCAGATCGCCAGCGCTGAGCGCCGAGGTGCGGCGATCAGCAGACCGACCCCGGCCGCGTGCGCCTGCCGGGCGATCAACACTGCGGTCGCGCTCCGGCCGCTGCGAGCCGGGCCGGCGACCAGGAAGCGGCTGTTCGCACGGAACAGCTCACAGAAGACGGGTGATACCTCGTCGCCGCCTAGGCCGAGCAAGCATTCGCCCGGGGCCTGTGCTCCGGCCGCGGCGAGCTCGGCAAACGCGACGGTGTCGGGAAGGGTACGTACGGTCACCGACGGCGTATTGGTTCTCGCCCGGTCCCGGATTGCGTTGCGGTGTAGATAGGCCCACTGCGCGGCTACCGCCGGGTCGGCAGCCAGCAGGGCCAGCTGCGTTTCCAGCCCGTCCTCGACACAGAACGCGCGGCCCGGGAGCATCTCGGCCGGCATCATGCTCGAATTGAGTCCTGCCATCGCGTAGTCGCCGCGATCGGTCATCGCCAGCACGAATTTCCTGCTGATCGCCGAACTCACCCGCGCACCCAGCACGCCACGATCGCCAGCCAACGCGATGGTCAACCCGGCCGCGGCACCATCTCGCAGTAGCTGGATCGCGAGATCGACGGTCCGACCGGCATCCAGTTCGTCGCTCAGTGCAACCAGGCCCTCCCAGCCGTCGATGGCAAGTAGCAAGACGGGCAGCTCGGCTCCGAGCCGATGTGCCTCACGCACGTTGTCTACGCCGAGTTCGGCCAGTACCCGTTTGCGCCTGGCGAGCTCCGAGATCAGCCGATCGACCAGCCGCGCGACGGAAGACGGATCGTTGAGACCGACCACAGCGCCGCAGTGCGGCAATCGATTCAGCGAGCCGAAGCCATGCCCGGCACAGTCGATCAGGTAGAGGTGCAGCTGATCAGCGCTGAGCTGGCTGACGGCAAGCCCCAGCAACGTTCGCAACGCAGTGCTGCGGCCAGACCTGGCACCGCCGATGAACCCGATGGACCCACCTGCCGTCAACTCCACAACCGCGGGATATTGGCGTTGTCGGGCGGGATCGTCGGTCAGCCCGAACCGTAGATCGAAGCTGTTAGCAGGCACCTGCTCGAGTTGGCCAACGGCAATGTGCGCGGGTAGTGGAGCGAGCCACGGTGGCGCCGGTATCGGACGCGGGTCCAACGACGCCGCCGAGCTGATGGCACCGCAGATGGGTTGAAGATCGGCCGGCTCGGTTTCGCGAGAGCTCGAAACAGGGTTATGCCAGAAGTCCAAAGGGGTAACGGCAATGGCGTCCGTGCTTGTCGAGAGCAAGCCGGCACGGGCAGTCTGGAACTCCACCAGAACACCGTCGGCCGTGTTGGCGAGCGCCCGACCTGGAAGCTGCTTCGGGATACGGCTCGCTGCGTCGTTGCCGATCACGTCGCCTGACTCGCTCGGATCAGTGACTCGTAGCGCGATTCGCAGCGAGATGTTCGCCTTGATGTCAAGGGAAACCACCCCTGCGGGCCGCTGGGTGGCCAGCACCAGGTGAATTCCCAGCGAGCGTCCGCGCTGGGCGATGCTCAGCAAGCCGGACAGGAAATCGGGCAGCTCCTCGGCCAGCGAAGCAAACTCATCGATCACCAGCACCAGCCTGGGCAGCGGGCATCGGATCGCCTGCGAAGTCAACCGGTAGTCATCAAGATTCGATGCGCCGGCCTCGGCAAGGGCCACCTCGCGGCGCCGGAGTTCCGCGTCGAGGGAAGTGAGCGCTCGACACGTCAGATGGCTGTCGAGGTCGGTGACGACGCCAAGTGTGTGGGGCAATCGGGCGCACTCGGCGAACGCCGCGCCACCTTTGTAGTCGATCAACACGAAAGTGACCTCGGATGGTGGGTAACTGGCGGCAAGGCCAACCACCAGGGACCGCAACAATTCCGACTTGCCAGAGCCGGTAGTTCCCGCGATCAGCACGTGCGGGCCGTCGCGCACGAGGTCGAGTTCAAACGGACCGTTCGCACCCATCCCGACCGGGCACGACGGGCCGCCGGTCTGCGCAGCCCAGCGCCGCATCACCGCTTGCGGGTTCAACTCGGCAAAGCCGAACAACTCAGCCAGACTGATCTGGCTGGGTAGTCCGACCCGGTCCGTTCCGACGTCTCGTAGCGGAGCGAGCCGGCGTGCGAATAGCTCGACCCAATCGCCAGATACTCGATCGGCGACAGCACGGAAAGCAGGACGGTCGGGTGCTGTGAGCTTCAGATCCGAGCCGGTCTCAGAGACTGTCTCCGCTATGCTGCGACAGAACGGTGGCAGCAGCCGCGCATCTTGCCCGACACAGATCGCAGTGACTCCGACTGCTGGGCCGTCCGCCAGCAGTGGCTGCAGGCCGGCAAGTGTCGCGGTCAGCGTAGCCGGGTCGATCAGGAGCACGGTCCAAGGACCTGACCAGCGGCTGCCGAGGGTGCCCGCGGCGCTACGGCGTTCGGCAACTAGCCGGATCAGATCGTGCACAGCATGTTGACGCTGCGCTGACGTGGTCGCGATCGAGTGCACCCCGGTAGGCCATCGTAGCCAGCGCCAGTCTGCAAGACTGCCGTCCAGTAAGGCGATCACGTTGACCTCGGCCGGAGAATGCAGCGCGAGGACTTGGGCAACCAGCCAGCGAGCGGAGGCTCGTGCCAGTGGCAGCGGTCCGGCAATGCCTACCGGTCCGTCGGTGAGCGACAGGGTTGCCGGCGCCGCTGTGACAACCGAGGGCGGAAGGTCTTGACCGCTACGAGATGCCTTGGCCTCGGCTGCCTGATCGGCGACGCCGAGCCGTAGGTAGAGGAAGGAATCCTCGAGTGGACGCCGTTCCCACAGGCGGCAGTCCGGCGTTTCGACGGCATGCATGATCGTGGCAGCGTCGGGGAAGTCTCGCCGTCGCCGTTCGGCCTCTTCGCTCAGGCGCAAGGCGAGTTCGTCTCGCGCCGCCCGCTCTTGCTCGAGCCAGCGAGCTCGGCTGGTGCGGCTGCCGTGTCGCCAGTCCAGATGACCTGAGATCACGCTACCTGCCGCCGTGATTGGGCTCAGTAAGGCCAGCAGCAGTAACTCCGACGACTGGGTCGACCAGCTCAGTAGCAATGCGAGCAGCATCGGCAATAGCACAATGAACCAACGGGATTTCGGGCTGCGGCCTAGAGCGCTTGGCTCGGGAAACTCAACTGGTGGCGGAGCGCTCACCTGGAAGATCCGAGGTGGGCGGTGTACCAGCAGTCGGCCCTCGTCGTCGGATCGAGCGATGGCCGGCGGCTCGCTGACAGCGACCACCCTCAGCAAGGAATTACCAATACCTATATGGCATCCCGGCTCTAGTTCGTGCGGTTGATCGTCGATGGCCACGTTGTCGATCAGCGTACCGTTGGCCGATTCCAGGTCGCGTATCGTCAATGAGTGCAGACCAATACTCAGCTCGGCATGCCGGCGCGAGATATCTGGGTCGGCAAGTAGGATGTCGGCATCCGGTGCGCGACCCACCACCTGCCGGCCTCTGCCCAGGGCAACGATGCCCCCGCAGTCAGGCCCTGCCACTACGCGCAGTTGGAGCGCCGAGACAGCGGCGGCCGCCCGGTTCCCCGCGGGCCCGACCTTGAGCACACATCCGTCGCGCAGGCCTGGACTGCCGAGGGGTGTGCTAGCCGGCAATGGCCTGCTGTGGCTGGATATCTGGGCCTCGGCCTCAATGCCCAAGGCATCGCTCAGCGGCTTTCTGAGCTCGGTAAGCGTGGTCCCGGCAGGTGCGGTCACCGCGACATCGGTCTCACTACCTGCTCGATTGACGAGGGTCAGCTTCACGTACATGGTCGACAGTATTAGCGAATTTTCAGTTCATTCCAGCCGGCTCCCTAAATCTGTGGATAACTAAAAGTTATCCACAGCGACCGCATCATCGACGGGTGGCTGTCGGTCGGATCGGTTAGGTTCGAACGCGTCGGGCAGTCGACCCGACATTCCCAGCGATCGAGGAAGGCCAACGAAAATGGCAGGATTCTCCGGACTCAAGGTTTCACCCCAGCAGCTGTCCAGCTTGGGCGGCACCTGCAATCGGACCGCAACCGATGTTCGTGGTCAGCATGCCGCCCTCAAAGGCCAGCTCACCCCGTTGTTCGGTGTGGAGTGGTCAGGTGCGGCCGCCGCTCAGTTCAGCGAGTTGTATGCCCAATTCGACAGCAACGCTCAAGGCATGACACTCGCGTTGGAAGGCATCGGGAAGCTGCTCGGTCAAGCGGGGCAGAGTTATGCCAGCGTGGAGCAGCAGATCGCAGCATCGTTTCGGCACTGAGTGGTGGTGTTCGCTGCTGGCACCGATACCGTTGCGGGCGTGACCACCCAATCACCGAACCTGCTCCGCCTCGTCGAGGACTCCTATCGGCAACATTTCGAGGTGCCACCAGTGCGGGCGTCGGTGTCCTTCGTCGGAGTCGAGCCGATCGAAATACTGCGGTTCGATGAGCGTGCCGAACAAGATCCCTTTGGCATCGCTCACTATCTGAGCCTCGGTATGTCTCGCTATCCGATGACCGATTCCACGGATCTTGTGGTGGATGAGGCTGGCGCGCCGCGCGCGGAACTGCTGATCACAGCGAGAGGGCGCCCGGACGACCTGTGGCGCCAACTAGCTGTCCTGGCTGCTGCGCCGGCAGTCGAAGGCGCGGTGTACTCGGCCGGCAACCGGGCCGATCTCGGTCAGCCGCTCGTTGCCGGATCGCGTTGCACGGGCGGAGTGCTGGCCACCGGTCCGATGCGGCCCGTCACGGCGCCAGGTATTTCGGAGGTGCACATTTTGCGGCTGCTGCCCGCCACCGCCACCGAACTCGCCTGGGCCCGGGTGCACGGCAGCGAGCAGCTGATCGAGCGCTGGACTACCTGGAAGGTGGACCTCAATGACCTGCTGCGTGATCCGGTGTCGTTGGATTAGTTGTCTTGGTCTGACGTGCTGCTCGGCAGGACCAACGACCAGTTCCCGGCTAACAACTCGTTGGGGTCTGAGCGATCCCGACCCGGTTGGATGAGGTGGCGCACGACTTGTCTGGCGCGGCCGCCGTGACACGTGATCAATGGCACGCACCGGACAGGGTGCCTCGGGGACCTCCGTCAGGCACTATTACCAGCAATCGAAGGCAATTGTGAGGAGACTGCCGTGCAGTTCGGTCGAAGTTACGAGGAATTCGAGATCGGCGCTACCTACAAGCACTGGCCTGGCAAGACCATCACCGAGTCCGATGACCATCTGTTCTGCCTCATCACCATGAACCACCATCCGCTGCACCTGGACGCCAACTATGCCGAGAGCACCACTCAATTCGGTAAGAACGTGGTGGTCGGCAATCTCATCTACTCCGTCCTGCTTGGCCAATCGGTCCCCGACGTCTCGGGGAAGGCGATCGCGAACCTGGAGATCGAGTCATTGCGGCACGTAGCTCCGACCTTCCACGGAGACACCATCTACGGTGAGACCACGGTGCTGGACAAGTGGGAATCCAAGTCCAAGGACGACCGAGGAGTGGTGTACGTCGAGAGCAAGGGCTACAAGCAGGATGGCACCGTCGTGTGCATCTTTCGGCGCAAGGTGATGGTGCCCAAGCAGAGCTACCTCGATGCCCGCGGTGGCGAGCAGCCAGGACGTCCAGTGCCCAGCAGTTGAGCCGACTCAACTGGGCAGCAGGTCCCACTCGGCGAGCGTGTCCAGCAAACCGTCGACAAGCGGTAGTCGGTCGAGCTCGTTACGGCTGAACCATCCGACCTCGGCGGCGTCATCGCCGGCGAGCAGCCTGCCCCCGGTGACCGAGCAGAGGTAGTCGTCGATCACGAACAGGCGGTCGGCACCGGCCGTCCGGTGGACCCGACCGGCAAACCGCTGGATGGCCACGGTTAGCCCGGTTTCCTCGGCAAGTTCTCGGACACATGCTGTTGCGGGCGGTTCGTCCGGCAGGCATTTGCCGCCTGGTATCGACCAGCTGCCCACAGCTGGTGGACGAAGCCGGCGGACCAGCAGCAGCCGGCCCGCCTCGTCGAAGACGATGCCGCCCGCCGCGGGGATATCCACACTCGCAATTCTGCCGCAGGTCTGCGCGGCGCGGGTGCGGTGCGGGTCAGCTGTGCGACAGCGGAATCGAGGCGATCCGCGAGCGGTCGGCGGTAGGCGGCCCGCGGCCCGTGGCCCGGGGCCCGCAACAACGCGAATGGCCAACGGCCCGCAGCCCGCGGCCCGCAACAACGCGAATGGCCAGCAGCCCGCGGCCGGCGGCCAGCGGGAATCGCTGCGAACCACGCCAGCAATTGACGCCATCACCGAATCAGGGCACGGTGACCGGGTGGGATCGTCTTGGTGCCCGCAATGCGGCGCGAGTCTGGTGGCCCCCGGCGCCTTCGACAGCGCATGGCGCTGCGGCCGGCATGGTCAGACCCTGCCATTGTCGATCTTCCAGCGGCTCGATTCGGCCTCCATCGCGCACATCCAGGACCGTGCCGAGGTGCCATTGTGGCTACCCGATCCGATGCCGCCCGGCTGGCAACTGTCCGGCCTGGCGGCGGTCGGTGACAGCCGGAGCCGGCTACGAGCAACGGTGGCCGCCTGCCAGGGACCGGCACCGCTCGGTGGCGAAGGGGAGTGGCTGATAGTGGCCGAAGAGCCAGGCATTGGACTCGGCGCCGGCTACGCGGGCAGCGCGCTCGGCGCCCTGCCGGCTCCGACTACCAGCAGCTCACCGGCCAAGATCGGAGTTCGCGGACACCCATTGTCGCTGTGGCCAGTGTCGGACACCGGCCACGACCGCAGCGCCTATGTAGGTGAAGCCGCCGGAGTCTGGCTCTGGCTGATCAGCTTTCCGGCAGACGCGGGCTACGTGCTGCTCGAGGATCTGGCGGTGACAGACGTCCGACACCGCTCGATCTCGATCGCCGACTCGCTTTCTCAGCGGCTGCGTCCCGGTCACTGGTGAAAGCGCGCGCCTCCCACGGTTGGGCGACCCGGTCAGGTAGACATTATTTCGACCTGTACGCCAGGCCAGAGACGTTGAGGCCACCGCGGCCCCGCAGCTACGAGGAGATCGCGTGACCGGCAGGAAAATCGTGCTACTGCTCGTGGTCGCATTCCTCATTTTCTTCGTGATGAATTCACCGACCGATGCGGCCGCGGTCGTCAAGAACACCCAGCATCTATTGGGACATCTGTTCACCAGCCTGACCAAGTTCATCGACAGCTTCCGTAACTGACGGTTTCTGAGCCCGGTTTACATGACGGACCTGGATAAGTACCTCATCCCATCCGAGACGCCGGTCGTGTTGACCCGGCGGCACTGGGCCAGCCTGCTCAAGATCGGCTCGATGAGCGGGCTGGCGCTACTGATCGGCGTGCTGCTGCTCACCTACGCCGCCGACTCGCAGGGGCTGGCCATCTTCGCAGTTGTGGTGATGCTGGCCGCACTGTGCTGGTTCGGCTGGTCGTGGTGGTCCTGGTACACCGAAGAATTCGTGATCACCGACCGGCGGGTGTTGCTGATCGACGGCATCCTCACCCGCCGAGTGGCGATCATGCCGCTGTCCAAGGTCACCGACCTGACGTATGAGAGGTCGATTTTTGGCCGGATACTCGGCTATGGCGTCTTCGTGATGGAATCGGCCGGCCAGCAGCAGGCGCTGAACCGGATCGACTACCTGCCCACCCCGGACAAGCTCTACCACGACGTGTCGACCTTGCTGTTCGGGGTGGAATCCGGATTCGGCTACCGGCGCGCTTCCCGCCGGGATGGCGACAATCCCACCACCCCGCTGCCGCCGACGCGGTAAGCCGTCGAACCGGGCGGCCGCCGCGATAAGCCACCGAACCGGGCGGCCGCCGCGATAAGCCACCGAACCGGTGAGCCGTCGCGATAAGCCACCGAACCGGTGAGCCGTCGCGATGAGCTCAGGCCCGATGAGCCCCGAACGCGAGGAGCAACCGAACCGATGAGCGGCCGAACCGATGAGCGGCCGAACCGATGAGCGGCCGAACCGATGAGCGGCCGAACCGATGAGCGGCCGAACCGATGAGCGGCCGAACCGATAACCCGCCGACGACGTGAGCCACCGGCCACGTCGGCCCCGATCGGGCCGGCCGTAAGGTGAGTCGATGATCGACCTGCACTGCCACAGCACCGCCAGCGACGGCACCGATACTCCGACCGAACTGGTCCACAACGCGTTCGCGGCAGGCATCCGGACGCTGGCGATCACCGATCACGACACGACCGGCGGTTGGGACGAGGCCGCCGATGCGGTGCGTGGCCTGGACGGTGAGTTCACGCTGATCCGGGGCACCGAGTTCTCTGCCGTGCACACCGGCCCGGACGGCCGTCGAATCGCCCTGCACCTGCTGGGATATCTGTTCGACCCCGACGATGCTGGGCTGAAGGCCGAGCGGGCCCGGTTGCGTGCTAGCAGGCTCGGCCGAGGCGAGGCGATAGTCGATGCTCTGGTTGCCGCCGGCTACCCGATCAGCTGGCAGCAGGTAACCGAGATCGCCAGTGGCGGCGCGGTCGGTCGACCGCATATCGGGCAGGCCCTGCAACAGTCCGGCGTGGTGTCCAGCGTCAACGAGGCCTTCGCCGAGTTGTTGTCGAGTTCGTCGCCCTACTACGTGGCGAAGGAGGACTCGCCAGTGCTGACCGCGATCGAACTGATCACCCGGGCCGGTGGCGTGGCGGTGATCGCGCATCCCTGGGCACGCTCGCGTGGTTCGGTCCTCGACGAGCCCGCGCTGGCGGAACTAGCAGCCGCCGGGATGGCCGGTATCGAAGTCGATCACCTTGACCACACGGGGTCGGATCGGGCCCGGCTACGTGACCTGGCCGCCGAACTCGACCTGTTCTGCACCGGATCCTCGGACTATCACGGCACCCACAAAACCGTCCGGTTAGGTGCCGAAACCACCCCGCCAGAATCGTTGCAGCGACTATTTACTCTCGCCAGAGGGGTAGGGCCGGTACACTCGTCCACCAGACAGTGACAAATTTTCGACCGTTGTCGCTCTCTACCTGAGGTGAACAGCCACCCAGACCTAACAGGTCCACCACCAGCGTCGGGTACCTGACGGCGCACGGCATCAGGTTCGACCAGACCCGTCAACACGCACAGGTCGCTGTCTTACGGATCAAGCTACGGCGGTGAGCGCCGCGACTTTCCTACGACTGTCGAATCGGGTGAAGGAGCAGTCATGAGGATCGGAGCGAGCCTCTTCCTGATCGCGGTAGGCGCGATCTTGAAGTTCGCTGTAACCACCAAGGTAAACGGAGCCAACCTTGGCACGATCGGAGTCATTCTGATGATCGTGGGAGTGGTTGGTCTCCTATTGACTCTGGTGTTGATGTCGACCCGACGGCGGACCGAGGTCATTCACCGGCACGATGGCACCACCCTGCTCACCCCGGCAGACTCGATCGATCCGGTCGACCCTCGCTACTGAGGGAAGTATCGAATCGAGTCAGCCGGTACCGTCCGCAACAGCATCGCCTTTGGAGGCATTGTGATCGTTCTCGGAGTTATTCTGCTCATCATCGGATTCGTGGCCCATATCCCGATCCTGTGGACGCTGGGCATCATTGTCTTGATCATCGGTGCGGTGCTCGCCATCGCCGGTGCGGTCGGTCGGGGCGTGGGCGGTCGTCGGCACTACTACTGAGCCGGCCAGAGTTGTAGCCGGATCAGCTAACCGCTGAAACTCGAGGGCTCGTGCTACGGCACGGGCCCTCGAGCCATCCGCGGGGTCCGATCGGATCAGCCGTCATGCTTTCCAGGATGGCTCTTCTTCGGTTTGGGGCCCTTACCCGGCGGCGCCTGCTGGTTGGTGGGCGAAGTACTGACGGCGACGACCTTGCTGGGTGTGGGGGTGGGGACGGCCGAATGCGAAATCGAGGATGCGGTGGGCCGGGTAGTCGGTGGCGTGGGCGCCGGCCGACCAGCGGCGCCGTGCTGGTCGTGAACCGGAAAGAGTCCGGCCAACACGGCTAGAGCCAGCGCACCGATGCCCAGCGCCAGCGACCGGCCAGCAAAGGGTCTCGAGTGCGTGGCCAACTGCCTGGTCTCGGCCAGCGCGGTGACCGGATGCGGCCCGGTGCTCTGGTCGACCAGCGACCGAGCGGCCACGACGATGTCGGTGGCGCTGGGACGGTCTGCTGGCCGCAGGGCCGTCATCCGCGCAAGCAGGCCGCCCAGCGTCGGATCGATGACGGCCGGTATTTCAGGTCCGCGATGCAGCCGGGCCATTGCCGATTCGATGGCTGGACCGGGAAAGGCCGGTTGACCCGTCCGGCATTCCAGCAGCACGAGTCCGAGTGAATAGATATCGCTGGCCGGACCCACCTCAGAGCCCAGGGCTTGTTCCGGGCTCAGATAGTGCGCGGTACCGATCGTCATGCCGACGCTGGTGAGCCGAGCGTCCCCAGCGATCCGGGCGATACCGAAGTCGGTGAGCCGAGCCGAATCCGGCGGGCCGCCGCCGAGCAGTACGTTGCCGGGTTTGACGTCGCGGTGCACGACCTGTCGACCGTGGATGTAGGCCAGCGCGTCGGCCAGCCGGCCAGCCAACAGACAGGTCTCGCGGTGACTCAACGGGTCCCGGGCCAGCCGTTGCGCGAGGGAGTCCCCGTCGATGAGCTCCATGACCAGGAAGGGCTGGCTCAGCGGACCCGTCTCGGCGATTCCGCCGTCATAGATGGTGACCAAGCCAGGATGGTTGAGCTGGGCGAGCAACCGCATCTCACGTTGATGGCGCTGCGGGTCGTCCAGGCCGGAATCGTCGGACCGGAACAGCTTGACCGCGACGGGACGTCCCAGCACCTCATCGACCGCCGCGAAAACGTCGGCGACGCCACCGCGACCGACGAGCCCGGTGAGCCGGTAGCGCCCGGCCAGCAGCGCACCGGCAGCCAGCTGGGCGCCCCACTCGAACGGCTCGGTGTCATCCATTCCATTCAGTTTGCCCTAGCGGTGACAGGAATCGGATACCGTCCAGTCGAGTTCGGCACGGTGGCCGTCCCGACCGGCGAGGTGTGTGTGCCCCCAGTCGATGACCTCGCCGCCGCCGTGCTCGCCGCTCAGCAGGGTGACGAGCACGCTTTCGGGGTTGTGTACCGGACTGTGCAGCCGGGCTTGCTGCGCTACCTCGGCGCCCTGGTGGGCCCGGATGCGGAGGACGTCGCGTCCGAGACCTGGGTGCAGATCTGCCGGGACCTGCACAAGTTCAGCGGGACGGGCGATGGGTTCAAGGGCTGGGCGGCGACCATCGGCCGTCATCGGGCGCTCGACTTCGTCCGTGCTCGCCGCCGCCGGCCGGTCGCCGCCTATCCAGCCGAGATCCTGCTCACCGTGCCCGGTCCGGAGGACACCGCCGCTGCGGCCGCAGAGTCGGCTGCCACCGCGGCAGCCCTGGAGTTGATCGGGGAGCTGCCTCGCGATCAAGCGGAGGCAGTGTTGCTACGGACCGTCGTCGGGTTGGATGCCGCGACGACCGGGCGAGTGCTGGGTAAGCGACCCGGGGCGGTGCGGATGGCCGCGCATCGTGGTCTGCGCAGTCTGGCCCAGCGGCTGGTGGAGCCGCCGCCTGACCAGGGTGTGACGCCCGGCCCGTCCGACTCGCTGAACGAGTTGAGATGACCAGCTCCGGAAGCTCACGAGCCAGCCGCCGTCCGGACGAGCACGAGCTCGTCCGGCAGATCGCGGCGTCCGCCGAACTTACCGAGTTGATCTCGGCGGCGACGGCGCCGGCCACGGCCGCCGAACTGGTCGGCGAGGATGCCGCCCTCGCTCAATTCCTGACTGCCCGAGCCGGCCACTCGCCGCAGCGACGGGGGCGGCCCGCTAGGCGGACGGTGCTCGCCGCCAGCGGCGTGCTCGGCGTGGTGCTCGCC
>JALYVK010000071.1 GCA_030853265.1 Actinomycetota bacterium | reverse complement strand
CCGGTCGCCAGCCGGCCGGCGGCGCCGGCCTGCTGGAAGCCGAACAGCAGGCTCCCGGCCGCGCCGGCACTCCAGTGGCGCTGCGACACCAGGTATTCGAGGGAGAAGACGGAGATGGCGAACTGGGGCACCACGAGGAGGGTGCTGGCCCCGTGCAGGCGCCACAGGGTCGGGGAGCGGTAGGGCGATCCAGGCCGCAGGCCAGGAGTAACGGCGGTCCGGGGCGGGTCGACGACGAAGACCACCACCAGGGCGGCGACGAGCAGGCAGGCGAAGGCGGGGACGGTGAGGGCCCACCCGATGCCGGCGGCAGCGCCCACGACCGGCAGGACGAGGGCGGCGATGCCGACACCGATGGGCTGGGCCGTCTGGCGGGCTCCCATGGCCGTGCCCCGCTCGTGGGGAGCGAACCACCCGAGCACGACCTTGCCACTGGCGGCATTGACCGACGCCCCGGCAGCACCGGCCAGACCGAGCAGCACCGACCGGCCGATGACATCGCCGGTCAGGGCCGCGCCGAAGAGGAGGGCGCCGGCCAGGCCCAGGCCCAGCGCCATCACGTTGCGCTCCCCGAACCGGTCGGTGGCCGCCCCCCAGGCGATGAGGGTGCAGAGCAGGCCCAGGGTGGGTGCGGCAACCACCCAGCCGGCGGCGGCGAGCGACAGGTGCTCGCTGCGGCGCAGTTCGGGCAGGAGCATGGGAACGCCGTAGAGGAAGATGCAGCTGGCGGCCTGGGCGGCCAACCCGATGCTCAGGATGAGCCAGCGGTGGACGTCGCCGGTGGCGGGGGCTTCGGCGGTCCCGGGCATGGCTGTTACCGTACATCTCCCGTCCCATGAATCAGGACAGTCGTCCCACATAGCGAGACGGAACCGGGGGGTCAGGCAAGGGCCCGAGAATCCCGTGACAGGGCGAGTAAGTTCTGTCATAGTACTCACTGTGACGTCGCCGCCCCGGGCCCCATGGGTGCTGGGCATGGGCGCCGCCCCCGCCTCCGCCGTCGCCGTCGTCGTCGGGGCGAGGCCCCTCTAGCCTGAGCATCGATGCCCGACGGCCCCCTCTACGACGTCGCAGTCGTCGGCTTCGGCGCTGTCGGCAACGCCCTCGCCGTCCTGGCCGCCCAGGCCGGCCGCCGCGTCGTGGTCCTCGAACGGTGGCCCCACCCCTACCGGTTGCCCCGCGCCGTGCACTTCGACCATGAGGCGGGCCGCATCCTGGCGGCCTGCGGCATCGGCGCCGACCTGGAGACCATCACCGAACCGGGCGATGTTTACGAGTGGCGCAACGGTCAGGGCGCGACCCTGCTCCGCTTCGGGCGGTCCGGGCCCGGGTTCTCCGGTTGGCCCCAGTCGTCGATGTTCCACCAGCCCGCCCTCGAAGAACTCCTCGCGGCGCGGGCGGAGGCCTGCCCCACCCTCGATCTGCGGCGCGGGGCCGAGGTCACCGGTCTCGACCAGGACGACGAGGAGGTCACCGTCCACGTGGGAGACCGGGGCGGTGAAGGGAGCCAGGTCCGGGCCCGGTACGCCGTCGGCTGCGACGGCGCGGCCAGCACCGTCCGCCATCTCGTCGGCTCGCCCGTCTGTGACCTCGGATTCTCCCACGACTGGCTGATCGTCGACGTCGTCCTCCACGACGACCGCGTCTTCGATCCCATCAACGTGCAGATCTGCGATCCGGCCCGACCGTCCACCGCGGTCTCGGGCGGGCCGGGGCGGCGACGGTGGGAGTTCATGCGTCTCCCCTCCGAGGACGTCGATGACCTCGCCGGCGAGGCGGCCGCCTGGCGCCTCCTGGCCCCGTGGAACGTGACCCCGGATCACGCCACCCTCGAACGCCACGCCGTGTACACGTTCCAGGCCCGCTACGCCCAGCGGTGGCGCACCGGCCGGGTCCTCCTGGCCGGCGACGCCGCCCACCAGATGCCGCCGTTCGCGGGCCAGGGCCTGTGCTCGGGCCTGGGCGATGCCGCCAACCTGGCCTGGAAGCTGAACCTGGTGCTCGGGGGCGGGGCCGGCGACGACCTGCTCGACACCTATCAGGGCGAACGCCTCCCCCACGTGCAGATGGTCACCGACTTCTCCATGGAGCTGGGCCACGTCATCTGCCTCCCCGATCGCGAGAGGGCAGCCGAACGGGACGAGGCCATGATCGCCGCCTTCGACCCGGCCGTGCTCACCCCGACACCGGAGCTTCCCGGCCTCTCCGGCGGCCTGGTCCACTCAGGCTCCCCTGCCGGCGGTCAGCTGTTCATCCAGGGCCACGTCACCACCGAGGGCCGCCGGCTCCTCTTCGACGACGCGGTCGGGGTCGGGTGGCGGCTCGTGGCCCGGGCCGCAACGGACGTCCGCCTGGGCGACGACGTGGCCGCCTGGTTCGCCTCGCTCGGCGGCCGGGTGGTCACCGTCGGCCCGGGAGGGGACCTGGGCGACCCCGACGGCACCTACGGGGCATGGTTGGCCGACCACGACGTGAGGGCCGCCCTGCAGCGACCGGACTTCCATCTCTACGGCACCGCCGGCGAAGCCGGGGAGGCCAGCCGGCTCGTCGCCGATCTCCGGGCCGCCCTCGCCGACCTGTCATAAGCCGGCGTCGACGACGTCGCAGAGCCGGTCGAGGGCGCCGTCGATCGCCGCGGCCGGGAGGTGGTCGAGGGGACCGTCGATCACCAGACTGGCCAGCCCGTGGACCGCCGACCACGCCGCGATCTCGCTGTAGCGCCGCCGGGAGGCGGGGAGGGCCCCGACCCGGACCAGATCGTCGAGGGCCTCGTTGAGCAACTGGTAGGCCCCGAGGCCGCTGGCCCCGCGAGCCTCCGGCTCCGGCGGGGCGCTGGGGTCACCCGCGCCGGCCCACATGGTCCTGAACATCCCCGACTCGCTCATGGCGTAGGTGACGTAGGCCCGCCCCACGGCGCGCAGCCGGCCCCGAGCCACGACCGCCGGATCCGATCCGGGGGCGACCGCGGCGAGGGCGATCTCCATGGCCTGAGCCAGCTCGGCCAGGCCGCGGGCGGCGACGGCCGCGAGCAGATCGTCGCGGCTGGCGAAATGGCGGTAGCCGGCGTTGTGGGAGACACCGACCTGGCGGGCCACGTTGCGCAGGACCACCGCGTCGGGCCCGTTCAGGCGGACGCCGGCCACGGCGGCATCGATCAGGGCGTTGCGGAGATCGCCGTGGTGATAGCGGGCCCGGGACGGAGGAGAAGAAGAATGCACACCAACATGTTGACACCGCCCACACTTCTGGGTGACAATGTTGACTGTGCCAACATCCAAGGCTGTGCCGACATTAGAGGCTGTGCCCTCGTCCAAGGCCGCCCGACCGGTGGTGGTCCTCGTCGTGGTGCTGGTTGCGGCCTTCGCCATCAATCTGGACACCACCATCGTCAACGTGGCCCTCCCGGCCCTCAACCGCCAGTTGGGGGCGCCCACCAGCTCCCTACAGTGGGTCGTCGACGGCTACAACCTGGCGTTCGCCGCCCTGGTGCTGGCCGGCGGCAACCTCGGCGACCGCTACGGCCGCCGGGAGACGCTCGCCGCCGGCCTGACGCTGTTTGCCCTGGCCAGTGTCGTCGCCGCCATCTGCACCAACGCCGGCGAGCTGATCGCGGTCCGCTTCTTCATGGGCGCGGCGGCGGCCCTCATCTACCCGACGACGCTGTCGATCATCACCAACACGTTCTCCGACCGGAGCGCCCGGGCCAAAGCCATCGGAGCCTGGGGCGCGGTGACCGGCCTAGGTGTGGCCGCCGGACCCGTGGCCGGCGGCGCCCTGCTGGACCACTTCTGGTGGGGCTCGGTCTTCCTGGCTCTGATCCCGGTCGCGGCCCTGGCCCTGGTGGGAACGTGGCTGGTCGTCCCCCGCTCCCGTGTCCCCGGCCGGGCCCCGCTCGACCGGGCCGGCCTGGGCCTTTCCATCGTGGCTCTGGGGTCGCTGGTCTACACCGTGATCGAGGCACCGTCCCACGGGTGGCTGAGCGCCCGCACCCTCGCCGGTTTCGTCGTGGCGGCGGTAGCGTTCGTCGCCTTCGCCCGGACCGAGAAGCGGCGCGACGCACCGATGCTCGACGTCCGCCTGTTCACCAACCTGCGTTTCTCGGCGGCCAGCGGATCGGTCACTGTGGCCTTTTTCTCCCTCTTCGGGTTCATCTTCTTGATCACCCAGTACTTCCAGCAGCTCCGGGGCTACAGCCCGCTGTCGACCGGCGTCCGGATCCTGCCGGTGGCCGCCAGCATCGCGGTGGCGTCGGTGATCGGGACCAAGCTGGCCGTCCGGGTGGGCAACAAGGCGGTCGTCGCCGGCGGGCTCGTCTTCCTCGCCTCGGCTTTCGCATGGATCAGCCAGGCCGGTGCCAGCCTCAGCTACGAGGTCATCGCCGCCCAGATGGTTCTTCTCGGCATCGGCATGGGCCTGACATCGGCGTCGGCCACCGAATCGATCATGGGCGTCGTCCGCCCCGGGCAGGCCGGCGCCGGCTCCGCCGTCAACGACGCCACCCGTGAGGTGGGCGGGACCCTCGGCGTGGCTGTCCTCGGGAGCGTGTACTCCACCCTCTACGTCCATCATCTGAGCGCAAAGACATTCCCCAACCTTCCCGTCGGCACCTTGCGAAGTGCCAGGAGCAGCTTCGGCGCCGGCCAGGTAGCGGTATCGCATCTCACCGGCTCCGCCCAGGCCGCGTTCGGCCACGCCGTCACGGGCGGGTTCCTCTCCGGCCTGCACGCAGCCTGCGGGGTCGCCAGCGGGGTCTGCCTCCTCGGCGCCGTCGTCGTCGCCGTCCTGTTGCCGAGCCGCCCCGGCCAAGCGTCCTGGTTGCGGGTGAGCCCGACCTAGCCGGTCATCGTGGCGAATCGATGGTGACCGGTTCGCGGTGAGCCCGTTGGTGGTGGGCGTCGCGGGGTGTGGTCAGCACAGCGGCGGTGCGCTCGTCGACCTCGGTGGCGGTGACCACCCCGCCCCGACCCAGCACCTCCTCCAGCGCCTCCAACCACCGGTCGTAATAACGCCACGGGGTCGGCTGGCCGGACTCCTCCCATCGCTTGATGGAGTCGGCCAGGGCCTCCTGGAACTCGGCCCACTGGTAGCGGCCGTCTTCGTGAGCGGCCACGGCCAGGGCGAAGGCCCGGATCTCCCACGCCGTCTCGAAGGCGACCTCACCGTCCGCCGGCCTGATCGCCTCCTGATGGGGTAACTGGAGCAGGAGGTGCTCGACGCGCTCTCGCCGGTCGTCAGCCACGGCCGGGAGCCAGCGGGGCGCCGACGCCGATCATGCAGTCCCGAGTGACCAGGGCGGCGAGCTCCTCCTCGCTCATCCCGTCGGTGCCCTCGGGTCGTTGGGGCAGCACCCAGTAGCGCAACTCGGCGCTCGAATCCCACACCTGGATCTCCACCGAGTCCGCCACGTCGTAGCCAAAATCGTCGCGCAGGACCGTGCGCGGCTCGCGCACGATCCGGGACCGGTAGGCGGGGTACTTGTACCAGTTCGGGGGCAGGCCCAGAACCGGCCACGGGTAGCACGAGCACAGTGTGCAGACGATGACATGGTGCACGGTTTCGGTGTCGGCAACCGCGACCATGTCCTCGCCCTGCAGGCCCCCGATCCCCATCTCGGCGCACACCGCCGACGCGTCGGCGAGGAGGCGCTCACGGAACCCCGGATCACTCCAGGCCTTGGCCACCACCCGGGCGCCGAGGTGGGGACCGACCTCGTTCTCGTAGATCTCGGCGATGCGGTCGACCGCCTCGGTGCTCATCACCCCCCGCTCGATGAGGATCGCCTCCAAGGCCTTGACCCGCGCCGCTATCTCCTCCTCCCGCCGCGGCGTGAACGATGTGGGCAGGGGCGAACCGTGCGTCGTGGTCATCTCAGTCCTCACTCTCCAGGTAGGGCTCCCAGACGTCGAACGTCACCGAGCCATTAGGGTCCGCCGCCTCGGGACCCCAGAGCTGGGTGGCCTCGAAGCGCACGGTGTAGACGTGCTGGGCGTCGGCATCGCCGCCGTTGCCGGCGCTGTCGGGATAGATGAACGTGCCATGGGCCCGTTCCACCACTCCGGTCTTGCCCCGGATGTAGCGGGCCCGGCGGGTGTGGCCCAAAGGGCTGTCACTGAGCACCCGGACGGCATCACCGACGCGGAACTTGGCGGTGGCATCGGAGTCCCGCCGAGCGGGGGCGCCGTGGCTGGATGCCGCCTCGACGAAGCTGACCAGCTCGGGGTCCTGTCGGTCCGGCAAGGGCTCGTCGGGATGCTCCAGGTAGTAGCGGGTCCGCTCCTCCAGCTCATCGGGGTCGACGGCCCCCGCCTTGACCGCAGCATGCTCGACGCTGTGCAGCCAGTGCTCGTAATAGCGCGAGGCCAGATATTCGGCGGGTGGGATCTGCTCGATGCCATACCGGAACTGGTCAACATTGAAGAAGCCGGCCCGGAAGGAGAGGGCAAAGAAAGCGAAGGCCGCCCGTTCCCAGTCTGAGTGGAAGACCGGCTCGTCATCCTCGACGACGACAGGACCCATCCCGTCGGTTCCCCCGAGGTCATGGACACCATTCATGGGTTCATCTCCTTCCTCACTGCGCCGCGCCGGCGGTGACGCCGCGCCCCGGCGGGGCCGGAAAACCGCCGACGAGTTGCTCGAATGCGTGGGCCACCCGCAGGCAGGTGGCGTCCTCGAAGCGCCTGCCCACGATCATCAGGCCGGCCGGCAGACCGTCCACCAACCCGGCCGGGACGCTCGTCGCCGGATGGCCGCTGACATCGAAGGGGGCGGTGTTGACGATCATCTCCAAGGCCCGCCCGATGGAGACCTCCAGGGAATCCGAGGGCTGGACCAACGGGGTGGCGGTGATCGGCAGGGTGGGCATGACCAGGACGTCGAACTGCTCCAGGGCCCGGTCGTAGTGGCGGCGCACCTCGAGGGCGAGGTTGCGGGCCATGGCGTAATGCCGGGTCTGCAGGGTCTCCATCGACCACCGGCCGGCGAGGGCCACGGCGGTGACCGTCGGCGACCATCGGTCGGCCACCTGGCGGCGCTGGCGGCCGTAGTAAGCAATGAGCTCGGGGTCGTAGAGGCCGTCCCAGTTGTGGCCGTAGCCCTCGCCGTCGATCATCTGCACGGTGGCGCCGTCGGTGGCGATGACGTTCCACACGTGCATGGCATGGCGGTGCCAGGGCACCTCGACCTCGCCGACCTCCATGCCCGCCTCGGTCAGCCTCTGGGCCGCGGCGCGCACCGTGTCGTCCACGCCCGGATCGGACAGTTCCGGGAACCCGAAGCCCTCGGCCACGATCCCGACTCGGAGTCCGGCGGCACCCCGGCCCAACGCCCCCACGTAGTCGTCGGGGACCAACCCCGCGGGCTGGCGGGGGTCGTTGCCATCGGGACCGGCCATGACCTGCAGCATCAGGGCGGCATCGGAGACGTTTCGGGTGATCGGGCCCAGGTGGTCGATGGTGAGCTCGATGGGGAATGCACCGGTGTAGGGCACCAGGCCGTGGGTGGGCTTGTGGCCGACGATGCCGCAGAACGAGGTGGGGATGCGCACCGAGCCGCCCTGGTCCCCTCCGGTGGCGATCTCGACCTCACCGGCGGCGACCAGCGCCGCGCTCCCGCTGGAACTGCCGCCGGCGGTGCGGGTCGGGTCCCACGGATTTCCCACCGGACCGGTCACCGACGTATGGCTGGCCCCGGAGAAACACTGGTCCTCACAGACCGCCTTGCCCACCACGGTGGCGCCGGCATCGAGCAGCCGGGTCACGATGGTGGCGTCGCGACCGGGGACGAAACCTTCGAGGGTGTGGGAACCGTTCATCATCGGCACCCCCGCGACTGCGGTGTTGTCCTTGACGGCCACCCGGTAGCCAGCCAGGGGTCCATTCGCCGCTCCCCGTATCTCTGTCCGCACGTACCATGCCCCGAGCGGGTTGTCCGCCGGCTCGGGGCGGGTCCACGGTCGCTCCGGTGGCTCCGGGGCGATGTCGGCGTAGAGCTCCTCCACCGCGGTGTAGGAACCGAGAAATGCTTCGACGAGCCCGGTGTAGGTCGCCAGATCCTCGTCGCTCGGTTTCATCCCGAAGGAGGCGGCGAGGGCGGCAACCTCGTCCTTGCTCGGCGGGCGCACAGCCATGCGGACCTCCCCCACGACCTCATTCGGAAGGCGCGACGCGATGTCGGCCCGTTCCCGAAAAGGCTAAGAGCCCCGCCCCGGCCCGTCAACTGAGGCGGGCGGATCCGGCCTGTCGGGGTCGGCCGTGTCCCAGCGGAGAGGCTGGGTGGCCCACGACTCGGCCGGACCACGGGCAGCGCCGCCGGCTTGCAGATCAGGGGCATCGACGGGAGGCCCAGCCACGGTCCGCAGCGGTAGGGTGCCGGCCCACACGGCCAACTCCCCGTCGGGTCCGTCGCCATCGAGCGGCGGCCCCGTGCGGATCTTGGCTGATGCCTCGGTGATCGGCAGGGACAGGACGGTCGTCGAGCGAACCTCGGTGACGGTCGGGGGGCGGGCCTCGCCGGCACGGCCGGGGAGCATGTGCTCGACGATGGCCTCGAGGGCCGCAGCTTTGGCGTCGGGATCGGTGATCGCCGTCGCCTGCCCGAAGATCACCACCGATCGGTAGTTGACCGAGTGACTGAACGTCGAGCGGGCCAGCACCATCCCGTCCACCAGGGTCACGGTCACCGCCACCTGGGTCCCGGCGGCGACAGCAGCGAAGAGGTGGTTGGCGGCGGCGCCGTGCAGGAGGAGCTCCTCGCGGCGGCGACCGTAGGCGGTGGGGATGATCCACGTCGTGCCCTCGTCATGACAGGCGACATGGCAGATGAATCCCTCGTCGAGGATGGCATGGACATGATCGAGCGTGTAACTGGCCCGGTCGCGGTGGCGGCGGACCTGACTGCGCCGGGTGGGGTCGAGATCACCGGTGTGGGGGGCGGGGATCGTCGAGTCCGTCATGGGCACCGAGTGTGGCCACTGCCGTGCAGGGGAGCAACCGAGTTACCCGGGTTGACCGACTGGCCGGCGTGGGACTGTGGTGTACCGCCAGATCGAACCAGAAAGGTGAGCGCCTCCATGCCCGATGTTGTGGGAGCCATCGACCAGGGGACAACGAGCACTCGGTTCATGCTCTTCGACCATGCCGGACGGGAGGTGGCCAAGCACCAACTCGAACACGAGCAGATCCTCCCTCAACCGGGTTGGGTGGAACACAACCCGCTCGAGCTGTGGGAGCGGACCCGGGCCGTGGTGGAGACCACGCTCGCCCGGGCCGGATGCCAGGCCCGCGATCTGGCCGCCGTCGGGGTGACGAACCAGCGGGAGACGACGATGGTGTGGAACCCGAAGACCGGGCGGCCCCTGTACAACGCCATCGTGTGGCAGGACACCCGCACCGACCACATCGCCACCGCCCTGGAACGGGACGGCCGTGGCGAGGTGATCCGGCGCAAAGCAGGCTTGCCCCCGGCCACCTATTTCTCCGCAGGCAAGCTGCAGTGGATCCTGGAGAACGTGGACGGCGTGCGAGCGGCAGCCGAGCAGGGTGAGGCGATCTTCGGCAACGCCGACACCTGGGTGTTGTGGAACCTCACCGGAGGCACCCGGGGTGGCGTGCACATCACCGATGTCACCAACGCCAGTCGCACCATGTTGATGGACCTCGCGAGCCTGGACTGGGACGACGAGCTGCTCGGGTTGTTCGACATCCCCCGCCCGATGCTGCCCGAGATCCGGCCCTCCTCCGATCCGCGGACCTACGGGGACACGGCTGAACAGGGGCCCTTCGGAGGAGCGGTCCCCCTCTCCGGTGACCTCGGCGACCAGCAGGCGGCCATGGTCGGCCAGGTGTGCTTCGCCCCCGGGGAAGCCAAGAACACCTACGGGACCGGGAACTTTCTGCTCCTCAACACCGGCACCGAACTGGTCCGCTCCGACAGCGGTCTGCTCACGACCGTGTGCTACCAGATGGGAGAGGCGCCTCCCGTCTACGCCCTCGAGGGTTCGATAGCCGTGACCGGCTCGGCTGTTCAATGGCTGCGGGACCAACTGGGCATCATCAGCGGCGCCTCGGAGAGCGAGACGCTGGCGTCCCAGGTCGAGGACAACGGGGGGATGTATTTCGTGCCTGCCTTCTCCGGGTTGTTCGCCCCCTATTGGCGCTCCGATGCCCGTGGGGTCATCGTCGGATTGTCCCGGTACAACACCAACGCCCACCTGGCTCGGGCCACCCTCGAATCCATCTGCTACCAGTCGAGAGACGTGGCTGAGGCCATGGAGCGCGACTCGGGCGTCCATCTCGACGTGCTCAAGGTCGACGGCGGGATCACCGCCAACCGGTTGTGCATGCAACTCCAGGCGGACATCCTGGGAGTGCCGGTGTCCAAACCGGTTGTGGCCGAGACGACAGCACTGGGCGCGGCGTACGCCGCGGGATTGGCGGTCGGCTTCTGGGATGACCAAGAGTCCTTGCGCCAAAACTGGCAGGAGGCCGAACGCTGGGAGCCGCGCTGGGGCGAGGAGCAACGCCGCGGCGGATATGAGGGTTGGAAGAAAGCGGTGGAACGGACCCTCGACTGGGTCGACGTCGGGTGATTCCCGTCCCCCTATCCCGTCGCCGGGCGCAGGAGGCTGGCAAGCTCGACGATGGCGGGGTGGAGTTGCCTGTGGACCGATCCGCCGGACAGGTGGATGAAAAATTCGACTTGTAGGTTCACGGTGACTCCTTCGTTGTCCCCCGTGCGGCGGCTGTCCGTGCGCAGTCCCACCACCGGGATTCCTCCTCTGGCGGCGTAGCCGATCTCCGCGGCGGTGCCGGAATCAACATCGGGGCCGTCGAGGACGGCCAGCATCCCGCGGGACCGATCGATTAGGGCGGCATTGGCCGCACCCGTCCGGTGATCGACGTCCTGGTAGCGCATCAGTCGCTCCGGCCCGGCGGGCATCGCTTCTATCTCGGCGAATTCGACGTCTGGGGTGCCGGGGTCGGGGGCGCCGGAGTCGGGGGCGCCGGGGCCGAGGGCGCCGGCGCCGGCGCCGGCGGCCAGGGCCGTTACCGCCGAGTGCGCGCCCCAGGGTGACAGCGGGTCCAATCCGGCGGCCTCCAGCGCGGGAAGGAGAATCTGGCGATGCCATTGGAGACCAGCGGGTGTGAAACCGTCGGGTCCGGCCACGTAGACAGGCACGGGGAGGTCGTCGGCCACGGCCATCATGGTGCCAGGCGTGCGGTGCATCCGGCGCCGCACCTCAGAGGCGGAACTCGATGTCGTATTCCTGCTAACAAAGTGGGGGCAGGCGACCACACTGGGACCGTGCAACGAAACCTTCACCTCTGCCGGCCTGAGCACCTGGCGGTGTCGCCGTGAGCCAGCAGCAGTTGCCGTTGGACGGTCGGCCGGCACGCGGCGGCGGTGCGGCGATCGAGGTGGCGCCGGGCGCGGTGTGGCTGCCGGGATGGTTGAGCGACGATGCTCAGCTCGAGCTTGTCGACGCCTTCCATAAATGGGCGCAACCTCCAGCCGGACTGCGGAGGCCGAAGATGCCCAACGGCGCTCCTTTCTCCACCCAGGCTGTCTGCCTCGGCTGGCACTGGTATCCGTATCGTTACAGCCGGACCTGCGACGACAAGGACGGTGCCCCGGTGAAGGCGAAGCCGAAGCGGAAGCGTTGGCAGCGGCTGCTGAGCGGTTGCGGATCGCCCGGGAGATGCACGATGTCCTGGCCCATAGCGTGAGCGTCATGGTGCTGCAAACCGGGCTGCTCGGATGGCGCTGCACGACGGCGAACCGCAGGTGCGCAAGCTGTTGGGGGGTGTCGAGCACATCGGACGGGATGCACTGGAGGAATTCCGCGTCATCCTCGGCCTGCTCCCCGACGTGGTCTCGCCGCTCCCGAGTGAGCTCACCGCCGGCAACGCCGGACTCGACCAGCTCATCGAGGCCATGCGCTCAGCCGGACTGCCCCTTACCGTCCGAGGCACCGCGCACCCCGCGTCGGTGCCCCAGGCGTTGCGGGAGACGGTCTTCCGGGTGGTCCAAGAGGGCCTCACCAACGCGCTCAAACACGCCAACGCAGCGACGACGACCCTGGACATCACCCTCGACGCGTCGTCGGTCGTCGTGTGGATCAGGGACAGGGGTCAGGTCGGCTCCCGATCGTTCCTCCCCAGCGGTGGCAACGGCCTCGTCGGCGTCCGGGAGCGGGTCCACGCCTTGGGTGGTGTCGTGGATTGCGGTCCCTCTCGGGTGATGGATGGGAGTTGCGGGCCATCCTGCCGTTCGGCGCCGAGGCGCGACCTGGCCACGGCGTGGTCGCGGAGGTGAGCTGGTGATCAGGGTGCTCGTCGCCGACGACCAGGCCTTGGTCCGAGCCGGGTTCCGGGTGCTGCTCGAGACCCAGCCGGACTTCGAGGTCGTCGCCGAGGCCACAAACGGCGCCGAGGCGGTGGCGCTGGCCCGCGAGCACCGTCCGGATCTGGTCCTGATGGACGTGCAGATGCCCGTCCTCGACGGCTTCGAAGCCACCCGGCGACTACTTGCGGACCCGTCACCCCCGCGGGTCCTGATGCTCACCACCTTCGACACCGACGAGTACGTGTACCACGCCATGAAGGCCGGCGCGAGCGGTTTCCTCATCAAGAGCGTCCCCCCCGAGCAGCTCATCTACGGGATCAGGCTTTGCTCCGAAGGCGAAGCCCTCCTGGCCCCCGCCGTTACCCGCCGGCTCATCGAACAGTTCGTCTCCCGCCCCCTGCCAGGCGAGACGCCTGGACGGCTGACGGTGCTGACCTCCCGGGAGACCGAGGTGCTGCGCCACATCGCCGGAGGAAACTCCAACTCCGACATCGCCGCACAGCTATTCCTGTCCGAGGCGACGGTCAAGACCCACGTCAGCCGGATCGTTACCAAGCTCGAGCTTCGCGATCGCGCCCAAGCCGGTCGTGGTCGCCTACGCAACCGGGCTCGTGCAACCCGGCAACTGAACCGCTCGCATGCTTCTGAAACATCTGCGCAGGTCGTGCGGAAGGCCTTGGTCCATGTTGCCTGCGCCCAACTGGCCGGGTTCGTGTTGGCCCTACCAGGTGCGCTCATGGGCGCTGAGCGACAGTCTGCTGACCAGCAGGTCGCCTCGTCGAGGTCAACGAGAGGCCAACAATCGTCCTACGACCGCCTTGGTGGGCCGGTCCCGGCGCCCGGTGCCGTAGCCGTCGGGCTGCCACCATTCATGTAGTGCTCACGAGGGGTGATCTCATAGCCAAGCTCCACCATGCGGCTGCCCAGATGTCGTTCGATGCGCCCGACCTCCGCACTCGAAAGGTCGAGCTTCCAGCGGCCCACCGACTGCTCGGCTGAGTCGGCTGTCATGTGCTCGGCCATCCCGGCCCGTCCGGCGACGACTGCCGATGGGTCGAGCTCGGTGCCGAGCAAGGCCGTTAGCCGCTGGGCTTGGCCGGCCAGGTCGGACACCAGATCTTCGTAGCGGACAAGGAGGCGGGGCGCCTCTTGGGCGGGCGACTGGAGCTCCTCCAGCCGCAGAGCCATGCCGGCGACGAGGCGTCTCAGGTGGCCGGTCTCGTCGAGGACCAGCGACCTACCGAACAGCTGTTGGCCTCGTTTGGCGTTGAACGCTCGGATGGAGGCCACTACGTCTCGCGGGTCGCGGACCAGGTCGACTATGACGGGGTGGAGACCCGCGTCGAGCACCGGTTTCACCGGCCCCCAGTACTTCTCGGCGTAGAGCTTCTCGGCGCGGGGGTGCGCTGCCGAGTCGTCACCGTCGCGTCGCGAGGAGCAGAACGCCGACCACATCGCTCGCAAGATGTTGACTTGGAACCTTGGCTCGTCGATGATGCCGGCCTCGAAGGGCAGCGGCCCCAACCGGCGGTCGCCCTCGTAGAGCATCTGGCGGAGATCCATGGCGCCCGGCACATGGACGACCTGGGCCGCCAATCGGACCAGGTAGGTGAGGTAGCTGCGCTCGAAGGGATAGACCCGCTCGAAGGCCACCCCCGGTGACGTGGCCAGCAACTGCATCAGCAAGGTGCTGCCGACTCTTCCCTCCAACATCCGAATCAGCACCGGGGTCAGCGGCTCGAAGTCGGTCCCCGGCATTGAGGGCAGGCTAGACGTCGCCGCCATCGCCGAGCGGATCCGCCGGGACATGCCCGATGCCGAGAGGGTCGGTGCCGACGAAGCGCAGAAGCACGTCTTCGAGAGCGGGGTGGGCTGGACAATTCTCTCCGTCTCCGGCCGTCTGATCGGTCTCGAGGCCGGGTTCTCGATCGGAAGCCCGCGCGTGCGATGGACGCGCCATGGGGAAGTGTGCGGCCCCGCCAGGTATCGACCACAAAGCCCCTGACCAGGCACTTCGTGGTGGAGACATGGGAATCGAACCCACGACCCCCTGCTTGCAAACTATGGGTTAGACCGTCCCGGAGCGGCCAGACCCGTCCGGACCACCGTGTCGCGGTGCACGTCCAAGAACGCGCACCGCTCGACCACCACTTCCATGACCATCAACCCCCTCGGTTCGCTCAACTGGGCGTGGCGGACCGGATGGGAACCTCGTCATGAAGAAACTGAGGTGCGTGCTCGAGGTCCCCGCGTCAAGCTAACGACGGGCTCCAAGCGCCATAGACGCGACGACAGCCCGGGCCGACACCCCACCAATTCTCATCCGTCGAGAGCGGCCACGCCAGGGGCCATGGGAGCTAACGGGTTAGCAGCAACGATTGGTCGCCGCTTTGGCGCCGGTAACCAGGAGACCCGTTAGTGAAGCGGTCTATCACTCGTTCTGCTCGCGGTAGCAAGCAGCGCTAGGGGTGGACCCGCTGGTCGGAAGCGCTCGACAGGGGATCGGCCGGTAGCGACCCTGTTCTGGGCATAGGGAGATGACCTCGGTCCATGGCCGGTACCGGCGCTATGGGTTTCGGGTGGCCTGCCCACCCCACCTGGGGTGGGTAGGATGTTGTTATGATCGATAAGAACGGCGCCGAAGAGCATCGCAAGTCCCTGCTCAACCGACTCAAGACAGCCCGGGGACATCTGGACGCGGTGGTGAGGATGGTGGAGGCTGACGCCTACTGCCCGGAGGTCATGAAGCAGTTGTCGGCGGTGCAGGGTTCGCTGCAGCACGCCAACCGTCAGGTCCTGCGTAACCATTTGGAAACTTGCGTGGCCAAAGCGGTCCGCGAGGGCCGCACGGCAGAGGTGCTCGACGAGCTGATGGAGGCTCTGCGATTCGACCCGGTAGCCACCGGGCCGGATCCCCTGGCTGCTCAGAGCGAACGATCGGTTCGAGAGCCGGCATGAGCGCACACGTGCTGGGGCTCACCCCGCTGTCGGCTTTGGGTGATATTGGCGGCAGCCTCAAAGAGGCGTTCTTCATGTTCTGGGACACTCTGTGGGCTCTGGTGATGGGCTTCGCCCTGTCGGGTGCGGTCCAGGCCTTCGTGTCCCGGGAGTCCATGCAACGAAAGCTGGGCAATCATCGCCCGGTGGCCGTGGCCCGGGCCTCGGGCTATGGGGCTATCTCCTCGTCGTGCTCGTATGCCGCGGCGGCCATGGCCAAGTCGCTGTTCGCGAAAGGGGCCGACTTCGTGACGTCCATGGTCTTCATGTTCGCGTCCACCAATCTGGTGGTGGAGTTGGGCATCGTGCTGGTGGTCCTGATCGGCTGGCAGTTCGCCGCCGCCGAGTTCGTTGGCGGGGCGGTCATGATCGTGCTGCTGGTACTCGTGGGCAGCGTGTTCCTGGCCGGGCGGCGGGTGGAGGAAGCCCGGGCCCGCCTCAACGGCGGCCAGGAGGGTAACGCCGCTGGCCGGGATCCCCACGACGAAGCGAAAGAATCGGAGCTGAAGGACCAGCCATGGGCGACGAGGCTGCGATCCAAGGCCGGCTGGGCGAATGCAGCCAGCTACACCATGGCCGATCTCACCATGCTGCGAAAAGAGATGACGGTCGGCTTCGTGGTGGCCGGGTTTCTGGCCACCCTGGTCCCGACGGGCGTGTGGAACACGGTGTTCATCCACGGCCACGGGACCTGGACCAGCGTCGAGAATGTGATCGTCGGGCCGTTCATCGCCCTTATCAGCTTCGTCTGCTCGGTCGGCAACGTCCCTCTGGCGGCCGCCTTGTGGAAGGGCGGGATCAGCTTCGGTGGTGTGGTCAGCTTCATCTTCGCCGACCTCATCGCCCTGCCTCTGGTGCTGATCTACCGCAAGTTCTACGGTGGCCGGCTGGGGTGGCGTCTGCTCGGGGTGTTTTGGGCGGTGATGGCCGCGGCCGGTCTGGCCACCGAGGTCATTTTCAAAGCGGCCGGGCTGGTACCGACCACTCGACCCACTCGGATCGTGCCCGAGCACTTCTCCGTCGACTACACGTTGATCCTCAACGTCGTGTTCCTGGCCGTCTTGGGCTTGCTCTACTGGGCGTACCGTCACCGCGACGACCTGGGCGGCGGCGCCGGCTACGCCATGGACGCGGTGTGCGGGATGCAGGTGGAGCAGGTCAACGCCCCGGCCAGCGCCACCTTCGACGGCCATGATTTCTTCTTCTGCTCGGACCGCTGCCTTCAACGATTCGAGGCCAAGCCGGCTCGCTTCGCCACTGAGGGCGGTCAGCCGGCAGGGATGGAGGTGGGCACAGGAACAGGAGAAGACGCCGGCACGAGTTGAGTCTCGTCCAGAACTCGTGACCGGAAACAGCGTCGCATCCGAGGTCGACCCTACCGATTGTGACGCAGCAAGAAACGACTTTGCACCTTGGTGACACGACAGCAGGCAGGTCATCGAGCAGTCATAGCCCCGTGCGGCGGCGTCGTGCGGGCTCAGTCGGCGAGGGTTTGGCCTTTGGTTTCGGGGAGGAGGATCGTGGTGGCTATGGCGCCGGCGCAGCTTGTCGCCCCGACGAGGATAAGGGTGGCGCTGAGACCGATCCAGTGCACCAACTCTGGTAGCAGCAGGACGCCCAGGACGGCCCCGAGTCGGGAGAAGGCGGTTGCCGCTCCTTGGCCGGTGGCCCGGAGGCGGGTGGGGAACAGCTCGGCTGGCACGATCCATGTGGTGGTGTTTGGCCCGGCGTTGGAGAAGAACTGGAAGACGGCGAAGAGGCCTAACAGGACCATGGTGGCGGGGTGGGCGCCGACGGCGGCGAGTACGACCAAGGCGGCACCCATGCCGACGAATCCAACGATTTGGAGTGGCCGTCGGCCGACTCTGTCAATGAGGGTGCCGGCTCCGACGAATCCGGCCAGGGTGAACAACGACAGGATCAGGGTGCCCAGGGCCACTTGGGCGGGGTGACGGAGGCCGAGGCTGACGAGCAGGGTGGGGGTGAACAGTCCGATGCCGTAGACCGCGATGTCCATCAGGAACCACGGGATGAGGGCGGCGAGGGTGCGTGGCCGGTACTCGGATGCGATCAAGGCACTGAGGGGCAGTCTGGTCAGGGACTGTGACGTTTTCCACCTGGGCGACTCGGGGAGGCTCGTCAGGGCGATCAGGGCGAAGGCGATGAGAGCTGGGGCCGCCCCTGAGGCGACCATGATGCGCCAGCCCGAGGTACCGGCAACGTTGCGGATGACGAGCCAGCCCACCAGGGCGGCTCCGAAGGCGCCGATGCCCCAGCCCGAGAACGCCAGGGTCATCAATCGGCCCCGGCTGCGGTCGGGGCTGACGTCGGCTACGAACGACGACCCGATCGGGTAGCCGGCACCGATGCCAATGCCAAGCAGGAATCGGGCCAGGGTCAGCTCCGCGCCGGATGTCACCACCGCGGAGACGAGTGCGAACACGCCGACGAGGGCGAGGTCGATGAGCAGAGCGGGCCGGCGCCCTACGAGGTCGGCCAGCCGGCCCAGGCTGAGCGAGCCCACCAGCATCCCCGCGAGCGTGGCGGCGGCGACCAATCCGCTGCCGAACGCGGAGAGGTGGAACACGGGTTTCACCTGGATGAGGGCCAGGCCGATGATGAAGTTGTTGTAACCGGACAGGAACAGGCCGACCGAGGCCAACAGGATGATCCGGTTCCGCACGGAGCGGGCTCGCGTCGCCGCCGGGTCGGATACAGCCTTGGAGATCCGTGCCGTTTCAACTTCCATCGGTTTCCCCCGGTTCATGCGGAGTACACATTCAAGCACTGCTTTGACAGCCTGTTCAAGCGTGTGCTTGAGTCAGTTAGCCGCTGGCGTATAGTGCCGGGGTGGTCATCGAGACAGTCAACGACCCTCTCGCGAGAGCCTTGCGAGCCCTGGCCGATCCCAACAGGCGACGACTGGTTGAACAGTTGCGCAGCCACGAGGAGTGCGTTTCGGTTCTCGCTGAGCGCCTCGGGCTCAGCACCGCACTCGTGTCGCACCATCTGCGCCTGCTGGTCGGCGCCGGGTTTGTCCACGAGCGACGCAGCGGCTCGTGGCGGTGCTATTCGCTCGTCCCTGAATATCTCGACTGGCTCCAAGGGGCGCTCGATGAGCTGCTGGATCCGAACCTGCCCGCCGAGGCTGCCTGCTGCACAAAAGCGTGTGGAGAACGACAGGTCACGCCGCCCGCCTCGAACGGTCGTAGACGGGCGGCGGCTCACTGACAACCGATCGTCTGTGTTCACAAGGCGGGCCGGTCACAGATGGTCGCTGCACTGTTGAATCATCATGCTGCTTGGCCAGGTTGCTGGCCGCTCCGCCGGATCGAACCCTGCGGAGGAGATCAATCGGGCCGTGGTTGGTAACTTAGGAGACGGGTCGACCTACCGACCGGTTCCGATTTTGTGCGATTCTGCTGCTACTGGGACGTCGACGTTGCGGGTGGCGCGCATGACCCCCCCACGGGCGCCCGGACCGCCGTCGATGCCGTCGAGGACCGTCTGCCAGCGCGCCCAGGCGCACGGGGCGCACAGCGGGCTGTTGCGGGCATACGGCAGGGCGTGGATACGTCCTTTCGCTTCGGGGTGGGTCTTCGATACCCAGAGGAGGACGTGGAGACCGTCTTGGACATGCACGGAGACATCGCCGACGGTGAGCGCGGCGAGCTCGGAACGGCGGAACGCCCCCACCCAGCCCATGACCAGCTGGCCGTCGCCGTCGGCCTGGCATGGAGGACGGGCAAGTTAACCCGCCGGACCGGCCTTGCACTGATGGCCTGCTACCCGGCATTCGTCGTCGTGGCCGTCACCGTCCGCTAGACACAGCCGTCCATCCGCAGCCTCATTACGCTTGGTGGAGTCCGGCCAGCTGTCGGTTCACGGCGGCCAGGTCGAAAAGGGCGGGAGCCCGGCGGCCAGTCCTTGATTTCCCCGTAGCGGCCGCCTTTGCGGGCTCACACCTTGAGCATGTCGTAGTAGCTGTACGGTCCGCCGCAGTCCTCGGGCGGGCACGCCATCCGCGGTTGTGTCACACGGGCGGCAGTAATTTGACGCGATGATCGCAATCTCTCGGGACTCGGTCGCCGTCATCGGTCGCTGCATGGTGGGCAACTGCCACCGGGCGGCCACCCAGCACCTCACGATCACCCAACAGGTCGCCGAGACCCTCGAACGGGCCGAACCCGACCGCATCGTGTCCCGTCAGGCCAAGGCCCTGCGTCCCGGCAAGGTGCTCATCGACTGGAGCCAAAACGACCAGCACAAAACCACCGTGTGCGTCTACTCGCTGCGCGCCGGCGAACGCCCCCACCCTCTCGACCCCCGTCGACTGGGGCGACGGCCGCGCTGCGCTCGACGCGGGCGACCCGGACCAACTCGCCTTCGACGCCAACCAGGTCCTCGACCGTGTGGCCAAACACGGTGATCTCATGGCGCTCCTGCTTACTCTCTCGCAACAACTCCCACGAGGAGCTCTTACCTGACCGGGAATCAGCCGCCCCCGGCAAGTGTGCAAGGGTGGGTTGCATTCAGGGATGCACCAACACGGCACTACCCCCGTGTTTGCCAGCCCGTCCAAACCCGGATACGGGCCGCCCCTCGGCCCCGGTGTCTTCGCCGAGCTCAGGTTGCCGACGTGCGCCTTGGGTGGCATCGACGTGACCAAAGCCGCGGCGTGCCTGGAGGCGGGACCCGCCGGCGTGGCGGTCATGGGCACGGTGATGCGGTCGCCGGACCCGGCGGCGACCGTGGCCGCCCTGCTCTCCGAGATCGGGACATGACCTCGTTCTGCCAGGCGGCGTGGCAGCACACGGAGGAGTTGCAGCGGGCCATCGCCGAGCATCCTTTCAACCGGGCGCTCGCCGCGGGGACGCTCCGCCGCCAGCAGTTCGTGTTCTACCTGGTCCAGGATTCCCGCTACCTGGTGGCCTTCTCCCGCGCCCTGGCCCTGGCATCGACCCGGGCACCGTCAGCGGACGCCGCCGCCTTCCTGGTGGGCGGCGCCCACAACGCCCTCTCGGTGGAGCGCACCCTGCACGCTGACTACCTCGACTCGGTCGGCGACCCCGCCGACGGCATCGACGCAGCCCCGTCCTGCCTGGCCTACGCCTCATACCTCGAAGCGACGGCGGCCAGCCGGCCTTACCCCGTGGTCGTAGCCGCCCTCCTCCCGTGCTACTGGATCTATCAGCGGGTGGGGACGACCATCTCCGAGGAGTGCCGGGGCCAGGCCAGCCATCCCTACCGGGCGTGGATCGACACCTACGCGGACGAGGACTTCGCCCGCAGTGTGGAAGCCATGATCACCCTCGTCGACGAGGCCGCCATGGCGACCGACGCCGAGGTTCGCTCGGAGATGCTCGCTGCCTTCACCAAGGCCAGCGAGTACGAATGGCTCTTCTGGGAGAGCGCATGGCGGCTCGAGGAATGGCCGACCACGCGCTGGCTCGGTCGTGCATGATGACGGACGGATTGCGTCGGGCTCGTCCGAACAGCAACGCGGCGACCACAAGGAGACCCCACATCAGAAACCAGGGTCCCACAGGTACGCGTGCCAGGCCGGCGCGCGATGGTTGGCGTTGCGGCCCCGGCG
>JALYVK010000070.1 GCA_030853265.1 Actinomycetota bacterium | reverse complement strand
GGCTGGCTCTGGTTGCGATCCGGGGCGGCCCGCAACTACGTCCGGCCGGACTGGCTGGAGGCCGACAACCCGGCCAGCGCGCTGCGGGATGTGCCGGACCCGGCCGCGCGGGCGCGCTATCTGGCCGCAGTGGCCGGCAACGAGTAATCGCCCGGGCCGTTCCAGCTTGCCCGGATCGCGCCTGCGCTCTGCGCCGGTGCAGAGAGTGGAAGATTTTCGTTGCCAGGCCACAAAAATCTTCCACTCTGTAGCGACGGCGGTGGCGGTGGCGGCGACGACGGTGGGCGTGGCGACGACGGTGGGCGTGGCGGCGATGGCGGGCGTGGCGACGATGGGGGCGGCTAGTCCGCCAGCCAGTGGGCGGCCAGCAGGGCGGCCAGCTCCGGGGCGTCCTGGTAGCCGGCCCGCCAGACCCGGGCCTGCCGGATCAGCCGGACCACGGCGTGAAAGCTGCCGGCCGGATCGCGAAAGTGGTTGAACGAGCGGCCCAAAGTGGCCTGCACCGCGGTACCGCGGGCCAGCTGCTGCAGGCTCGGCGGTCCCGGCCGCCGCTCGGCCAGCAAGATCTCGCGGACCGGGGCCGGCACGCCCAGCCGGCCGAGCAGTTCCGGCTGAACGAGCTGTTCCTGCGCGGGTCCTGGAGCGCCGGCCGGGTCGAGCCCCAGCAACGTCCAGGAGTCGGCGGCCAGCGCCAGCGGTCGGGTGAAGCCGGCCAGCCCGCCACCGACCCGGTCGACGGCGAGCACCTCGTCGGAGAGGTAGCCGAAGCCGGCTGCGACCAACGCCCCGACCAGGGTGGTCTTGCCCAGCCCACTGGTCCCGGGGATCACCACCGTCCCGTGCGGGGCAGCTACCACCCCGGAATGAATGCACAGCAGCGGGGAGTTCTCGACGGCCAGCCGGGTCAGTTCGGCCAGGATCTCGCCGACCGTGCTGCCGGCGCCGACCTGGACTTCCCAGCCATCGGGTGTGGCCGTTACCGCCGCCTGGGCCGCTGCGGCGAAGCTGCCAAGGCCAGCCAACACCGCGCGGCCGATCAGCGGGTCGCCGGTCAGCTCGATCTCGACCTCGAGCAGTCGCAGCCGGTGCCGGAAGGTCATCCCGGCTGATCGGCAGGTCGAGGTCGATCCGCGCCGGCCGGGTCGTCGCCGATCGAGATCAGGTAACCGCGCTCGACCAGATCCGAGATCACCGACTGGATGTCGGGCCGGACCTGTTCGACCGGTAGTTGGTAGGCCGCGGCCAGCCGATCCACCAGCTCGTCGTCGCTCAGCTCACCGTCCGCGAGCCGCCAGACGTCCCCGGCAGTGGCGTTCAGGACCACCACCTCATCGATATCGGGCCGGTACAGACAGACATCGTCATCGAGATCCTCGACGACGACCTCGGGGGAATGACTCGCGCGAACAGGCACGGCCGACAGCCTACGGTGACGGCTGGTGACCAGGTAGTTACCCGGTTGGCGACTAGTTTCTAATGTGACTGGCGTAAACCCCACGTGAGGCAATACGCTACGGAGATCATCAGGTTTCGCGCGGGATTGGTACCGCGTGAAATGGTTTATCGGGGGAACACATGACGACAGAAGGCCACGCTGAAGCCGCTTCGGGTATGAGCCGTCGCGACCTGCTCAAGCGAGGCGCCGTGGTTGGCGTTGCGGCCGCTTGGACGATCCCGCTGGTGCAGGTCGTATCGATGACGCCGGCGCATGCCGACAGTCCGAGCGCACCGCCGGTCGGACCGCCGACCAACAACCCGCCGCCGCCTCCGCTGACTTCGGTGCCGACCGATCCGGGCAGCCCCAGCAAGAGCTCGTCCGGGACGAATCCGTCCTCCGCTTCCAAGAGCAACAGCACGGTGGTGGACGGCAGCAACCAGGTCACGGCCAAGCCGGCGTTGGCCTTCACGGGTTCGAACACGATGCCCGCACTCGGCATCGGCGCGGCAGCCGTTGCACTCGGCGTCGGCGCGGTCGCGGCCAGCCAGGTAGGCAAGTCCAAGGCCGACAAGCCAGCCGACCAGCTCGACTGACCTCTCTCAGCACGTCCGTCCCAGGCCTCGCGGTCACCGCGAGGCCTGCGGTCTTTTCTGGCACTACGACGCTGGCACTACATCGTGAGCCTCAGTGCACGACGGCGGGTGACCAGGCCTGCGCGATCAGCATCCGGGGGCTACCGGTTCCGTCGGACGGGACCGCGTAGATGTCGTCGATGGCCGCCTGCGAGCCCGAGCGCGGGATGCCGTAGATGACGGTGTGCGAGTCCAGCCAGTCCACCTGGTCATCGACGTTGCGGGTCTCGGCGAGCAGCGTCTCCTTGCCGGTGGCGACGTCGTAGCTGGCCAGCCGCCAATGCCCGGCCGGCTGACCGTTGCGCTTCTTGTAGACGACGGTGGTGCCATCCGGTGACAGCGACGGGCACTCGGCATCGGTCTGCAGGGTGGTCACCGTCCGGGCCTTGATGTCGCCGCGGACCAGGTAGGTCTTTCCGCCCCAGGCCGCGGTGGCATAGAAGGTGTTGTCGTCGTGGGCGAAGGTGACGCCCCAGAAGTTGCGGTCCACCGGCTTGATGCGCGACCCGTTGTGGATGAGCTGGTAATCCTCGAGGTTGGCGTTGGCGCTCTGCCCGGCCAGCGTGCTGATCACCGTCCGGGTCGAGAAGCTGGTCCCGGCGTAGGAGTCGCCGGCGGTGAAACTGGTGGTCGCAGCCAGCGTGCCGTCCAGCGACAGTCGGGCGCGGCTCGGGATGCCGGCCAGCGGCAGGCTCTTCTCCGCCTGCAGGCCGGTGCCGAGCACCTGCGCCTGGTAGGTGGTCACGATGCCCTGCTCGGAGGACAGGCAGAGGATCTTGGCCGACGAGGCGTACACCCGATCGCAGGAGGTTGCGGTCAGCGCCCGAGGCCCGGCCGGATCGGCGAGCGAGACCATCGCGATCTTGCCGTAACTGCTGCCCAGCGCGGTGCTGCGGAACACGATCCGCGGCGCCGACTCGACGCTGGACAGGCTGGCCTGGGCGACCGGCGGTGCGCTGGAGTTCTGCGCGGTGCGCTTGGAATGCAGGCTCAACGCATAGCCGACCGCGCCGCCGACCGCAAGCAGGCAGACGACAGCCAGGGTGATCAGCCGGGCTCGCATGCTCACGATGTGGCGACCTCGTTCCAGCCGGACGATCCGATCGCGGGTCGATCGGGTTTGAGGTTGGTACGCAGCAGCAGGACCCAGGCGATCGCCACCACCACGGCCAGCACCGCAGCCACCAGGTACAGCGCGGTACGCGCACCGAACAGCGTCCAGGACAGGCCGAAGGCCAGCGAGGACACGAAGCGGGCGACCGCCTGGACGGTCTGCGCGGTGGCGATTCCACTGGTACGGGCGGCCGGATCGACGATCCGGCCGGCCAGCGCGGCGAGCTGCCCATCGGTGGCCGCGTAGTAGGTGCCCAGCAGCAGCAGGCAGATCATCACCACGACCGGTCCGGAGATCGGTCCACCGGCGAGCAGGTAGGCGACCGGCAACACCACGTGCCCGGCTAGGAACATCTTGGATCTGCCGACTCGATCGGCGATCCGGCCGAACGGCACCGCCATCACGAAGTAGGCCAGGTTGGTTCCGACGTACAGCAGCGGGAAGTAGTCGATCGCCAGGTTGTCCCGGCGTTGCAAGGCCAGGTAGACGAACCCGTCGCCGACGGTCAGGATGCCGAGGATGCCGGCGGCGGTGATCAGCAGCGCGAACCGGCGGTCGGCCAGCAGCTTCAGCGACGGCCGGCTGCTGGCCGACGCGCTGTCCTTAAGGACCTCAGCCACCACGGTGGCGCTGGGTTCGGCTGAGGCCGTACGAGCGGCCGCCTGCCGGCGAGGCCGGACGTCGGGCACCACCAGCAGCAGGATCGCCAGCCCGATGACCGCGGCCGCGAAGGAGATCACGAAGATCGGCCGAAAGTCCTCCGCCGTACGAGATTGCCCCGACACCGCCTGCAGGATCGCGAACGCCAGCAACGGCCCGATCACCGCGCCGAGGGTGTCCAGGGCGCGGTGCACGCCGAAGGCCCGGCCTAGCGAGTCCGGCGGGGACGAGGCGGTGATCACCGCGTCCCGGGGTGCGGTGCGCACCCCTTTGCCGAGCCGGTCGATGGTGATCACCGTGCTGATGGTGGCGAAACTCGCCGCCGGGATCAGCGCGATCCGGGTGACTGCCGACAGCGCATAGCCGAAGAACGCGATCCACTTCGGGTGATCGCCCCGGTCGGCCAACCAGCCGCCGAGGATCCGGACCAGCGCGCTGACGCCCTGGTAGATGCCGTCGATGAAGCCGTATGCCAGCGGGCCGAGCCCCACCACCGCCGTCAGGTACAGCGGCAGGATCGCGTTCACCGATTCCGAGGAGATATCGGTGAACATGCTGACGATGCCCATCAGGATCACCGTGCCGGCCACCCGTTGCTTGACCCCGGGCTTGCCCTTCCTGGCGAGCGTCGGGCGCTCGGTCAGATACATCCCACGTCGCTCCCCCCAGGTATGTGGCCGAGCTGACCCGCGCCAGCTGAGTTTCGGTTGAACTCACCCTGACACAAACGTCAACCTCACATAGTCTAGGACCTGAAGATGTGAGGTGGTCTGGCGAAGCGCGCCGGTCCGATCCGTTACGGATACTCACTGATCGGGGGATTTGAGATGGGTTCCAGGACGAGACACAAGCTGGTAGTCGGAGTCGGCGTGGGCTGCCTGGTGCTGCTGGCCGGCTGCACCTCGGGTCACAAGAGCGCCAGCGGCGCGCAGCCGAGCACCGGCAACTCGACCAGCCCCAGCGTCAGTGCGACCCCGAGCGCGACCGGAACGCCGAAGGGTTCGACGAGCAAGGGCGCCGGCGCCACCAAGTCCAGCACCCCGACCGCCACCCCGAGCGCGACCGGTGGCATCGAGGGCGCGACCGGCAAGCCGGGGGAGAAGTGCCAGGTCACCTCCAGCGCCGCGGTGGCCACCGCGTTCGCCGCGAAGGTCGCCAACGAAACCGTCACCACCAGCGGGATCGGCTCACCGCTGTGCAAGTTCACCCTGACCAAGGCGGGCGCCGGCGCCCTCGGTGGCCTGTCGGCCTCGGTGATCGCGAAGTACCCGGCTGCCGCCTTCGCGCAGAGCAAGAAGAGCAGCCCCGGTGCGCAGACCGTCTCGGGGCTCGGCAGCAGCGCGTTCTACGTCCCGAAGACCAGCACTTTGAAGGTGCTGGTCTCGGGCTCGGCCGTCACCCTGCAGTACGCCGGGTACCTGGCCGGCAGCGCCCAGCCCAGTCCGGACACGGTGCGGGCCGCGCTGATCTCGCTGGCCACCGGCTACGTCCAGCAGAACTAGCCCCCGCCTGGTGCGCCATTGTGCGGCCTGAAACCGCGACCTTTTCGCCGGAGACCGCGGTCTCGGGCCGCACAATGCGGTTAACAGGGGCGCGGGGCGCTGCGTAGGCTGAAACGGCCAACCCCCGACCGGTCCCGGTCGGGGGCACGCTGTGTTGCCTGCGCGGGCTGAAAAGCCCGCCGGCCGAGCAAGTAAGAGGGATGAAGCAGATGAGCCTGTCCGGACTGATCGCGGCCGTCGCCGGCAGCAAGGCCGACCCCGGGGACCCGGCGCTGGCGACGATGCTGGCCCAGGTTGGCTCGCCCCGGCTGGCGATCTCCGGACCACCGGCCCTGCGCCCGCTGGCGGTGGCGACGCTGGCGGCCGGTTCCGATCGGACGGTGCTGGCGGTGACCAGCACCGGCCGCGAGGCCGAGGACCTGCTCGAATCCCTGCAGTGCTTGCTGCCGCCCGACAGCGTCGCGCTCTACCCGGGCTGGGAGACCCTGCCGCACGAGCGGCTCTCGCCGCGGGCGGACACCATCGGCCGGCGGCTGGCGGTGCTGCGCAGGTTGCGCCACCCGAACGCCGACGACGCCACCACCGGGCCGCTGAAGGTGGTGGTCGCTCCGGTGCGCTCGGTACTGCAGCCCCAGGTGCCCGACCTCGGTGACCTCGAACCGGTGTCGATCGCGATCGGCGACACCGGACGCGAGCTGGAAGAGATCGTGGCAGCGCTGGCCGCCGGCGGTTACGCGCGTACCGAACTGGTAGAGAAACGTGGGGACTTCGCGGTTCGTGGTGGCATCCTCGACATCTTCCCGCCGACCGAGGAACACCCGCTGCGGGTGGAGTTCTGGGGCGATGAGATCGAGGAGATCAGGTACTTCAAGGTCGCCGACCAGCGCTCGCTCGAGATCGCGCCGGGCGGCGTCTGGGCGGCACCCTGTCGAGAGATGATGTTGACCGATTCGGTGCGGGCCCGGGCGGCGGCGCTGCTGGTCGAGCATCCCGAACTCGGCGAGCTACTCGAACCGATCAGCCAGGGCATCCAGGTAGAGGGCATGGAATCGCTGGCGCCGGTGCTGGTGGACGAGTTGCGGCTGGTGCTGGCCGAGTTCCCGGCCGGCACCCACGTCCTGCTCTGCGATCCGGAGAAGGTCCGGGCCCGGGCCGCCGACCTGGTGGCCACCTCGGAGGAGTTCCTGGCCGCGTCCTGGGCGGCGGCGGCCGGCGGCGGCAAGGCACCGGTCGATCTCGGCTCGGCCTCGCTGCGCTCCCTCGACGAGGTGTCCGACGACGCCCACGATCTCGGGCTGCCCTGGTGGTCGTTGTCGCCGTTCAGCACCGACAACGAATTGCTCGGTGAACACAGCGCGATCTCGGCGGTCAGCTCGTCCTTCGAGGCGGCGCCGGCCTACCGTGGTGACGCCGACGCCCTGCTCGGTGACATCGACGGCTGGCTGCGCGCGGGCTGGCGAGTGGCGCTGGTCTTCGACGGGCACGGCACCGCCGACCGGGCCTTGGAGCGGCTGCGCGGCGCGGACCTGGCCGCCCGGCTGGAGGCGAGCATCGACTCCCTCGACGGTGGCGTGGTCACGGTAGCCACCGGGCACCTGGATTCCGGCCTGGTGTCCGAGCAGCTGAAGCTGGCCATCCTGTCCGAGTCCGACCTCACCGGCCAGCGCGGGATCACCGCCCTGGACAAGTCGCGGATGCCCAGTCGCCGGCGCAACGCCATCGACCCGATCCAACTGGCGTCCGGTGACTACGTGGTGCACGAGCAGCACGGCGTCGGCCGCTACGTCGAGATGGTCCGGCGCACCATCAACGGCGGTGAGCGGGAGTACCTGATCATCGAGTACGCCGCGGCCAAGAAGGGCCAGCCCGGCGATCGCCTTTTCGTACCGACCGATTCCCTCGACCAGGTCACCAAGTACGTCGGCGGCGAGGCCCCGGCGCTGTCCCGGCTCGGCGGCGCGGACTGGGCCAAGACCAAGGGCCGCGCGCGCAAGGCGGTCAAGGAGATCGCCGCCGAACTGATCCGGCTCTACTCGGCCCGGATGGCTACCACCGGGCACGCCTTCGGCCCGGACACCCCCTGGCAGCGCGAGCTCGAAGATGCCTTTCCGTACGTGGAAACGCCCGATCAGCTGGCCGCGATCGACGAGGTCAAGGCAGATATGGAGAAGGCGCTGCCGATGGACCGGGTGATCTGCGGCGACGTCGGCTACGGCAAGACCGAGGTCGCCGTCCGGGCCGCGTTCAAGGCGGTGCAGGACGGCAAGCAGGTTGCCGTGCTGGTGCCGACGACCCTGCTGGCACACCAGCACATCCAGACCTTCAGCGGCCGGATGAACCAGTTTCCAGTGGTGATCAAAGAGCTTTCCCGGTTCACCCATGCCGCGGACGTCGATCAGATCCTGGCCGGCGTGGTCGATGGCAGCGTGGACATTGTGATCGGGACGCACCGCCTGCTGCAGCAGAGCGTCCGGTTCAAGAATCTCGGCCTGGTGATCGTCGATGAGGAACAGCGTTTCGGCGTGGAGCACAAGGAATATCTCAAGTCGATGCGGACCGCGGTGGACGTGCTGACGATGTCGGCCACGCCGATCCCACGAACCCTGGAGATGTCACTGACCGGCATCCGGGAGATGACCACCATCCTGACCCCGCCGGAGGAACGGCACCCGATCCTGACCTTCGTCGGTGCCTACGACTCGCGGCAGATCTCCGCGGCGATCCGGCGCGAACTGCTGCGCGACGGCCAGGTGTTCTTCATCCACAACCGGGTCGAGTCGATCAACCGCACCGCCGCGAAGCTGGCCGAACTGGTTCCCGAGGCGCGGATCGCGGTGGCGCACGGCCAAATGGGCCAGGACGCGCTGGAAAAGATCATGGTGGGCTTCTGGGAGAACGACTTCGACGTGCTGGTGTCCACCACCATCGTCGAGTCCGGGCTGGATATCCCCAATGCGAACACCCTGATCGTGGACCGGGCCGACACCTTCGGGCTGTCCCAGCTGCACCAGATGCGCGGCCGGGTCGGCCGGGCCCGCGAGCGTGGCTACGCCTACTTCCTGTACCCGCCGGAGAAGCCGCTCACCGAGCTTGCGCACGATCGGCTGGCCACCATCGCCCAGCACACCGAACTCGGCGCCGGGATGGCGGTGGCGATGAAGGATCTGGAGATCCGCGGGGCCGGCAACCTGCTCGGGGGCGAGCAGTCCGGCCACATCGCCGGGGTGGGCTTCGACCTCTACGTGCGGCTGGTCGGCGAGGCGGTGGCGGAGTTCCGGGATCCGCACGGTGCGGCCGAGGTCATCAGTGAGGTCAAGGTAGATCTGCCGATCAACGCCAACCTGCCGCAGGACTACCTGCCAGGCGAGCGGCTGCGGCTTGAGGCCTACCGCTCGCTGGCGGCGGCCACCACCAACGAGGCGGTGGATGCCGTCCGGCTGGAACTGCTCGACCGGTTCGGGCCGGTGCCGATCGAGGTGGCCAACCTGCTCGCGGTGGCCAGGTTCAAGGTGGTCTGCCGCAAGTTCGGCATCACCGAGGTGTCGCTGCAGGGCCCGTCGATCCGGTTCTCGCCGGTGCTGCTGCCGGAATCGGCCCAGGTCCGGCTGCAGCGGACCTATGACAAGACGCTCTACAAGCCGACCGTCTCGACCATGGCCGCGGCCCGTCCCAAGGGCGTGATCAAGCCGGACGGGACGTTCGCCGAGGCCAAGTTCGGCGGCGAGCCGGTTCGCGACCAGGCGTTGCTGAACTGGTGCAGCGAGTTGCTGGAAAGCATCCTCGGCCCGGTGCTGGCGGCGGTGCTGGCCAACTGAGTTGGCGAGCCGGTCGGAACAACCTCGGCCGCCATCGGGAAGGATGCGGGGATGGCCGTAGAGCTGGAGGAACTGCTGGTCCCGGACGCCGAGCACTGGCGGGACTGGTTGGTGCGCTGGCATGCCGACTCGCCGGGCGTCTGGCTGGTGCTGGGCAAGAAGGGCGGCCAGGTCACCGAGCTGACCTATGACCTGGCACTGGACGAGGCGCTGTGCTTCGGCTGGATCGACGGTCAGGTCGGCCGCCGGGACGAGGGCAGCTTCCGCCAGCGGTTCACCCCGCGCCGGCCCAAGAGCCCGTGGTCGAGCCGGAATGTCGGGCACGTCGCCAGGCTGATCGACAGCGGTCAGATGACCGAGGCCGGCCTCGCCGCGATCGAGGCGGCGAAGGCGGACGGCCGCTGGCAGGCGGCCTATGCCGGCCCGGCCAGTGCCGAAACGCCCGAGGACTTCGCGGCGGCGATCGCGGCCAACCCGGCCGCCCAGGCAATGTTCGAGGTGCTGACCTCGACCAATCGCTACGCCTTCACCTGGCGGATCGGGCAGGCCAAGCGACCCGAGACCCGGGCCAAGCGGATCGCGCAGTACGTCGAGATGCTGGCCCGCGGCGAAACGATCCACCCGCAGAAAAGCACAGTCCACTCGCCGAAACGCACAGTCCACCCGCCGAAACGCACCGTCGACTAGCTGGGCCTTGCCGGGGCCGGCTCGGCTGCCGACCAGCGTGGCCGGTTAGCCCGGTGGCTGTGGCCGCTGGGACTTGGGCAGGGTGGCCACCACCAGGTCGTAGGAGTCGTCGATCAGCTCGCGTACCTCATCGTCGGGGACCTGGTCGATGACCAGCCGTACCCAGAGTTGCTTGTTCAGGTAGGGCGCCGGCCCGGCCGCTTCCGGATAGCGGGACTTCAGTTCCTCGACCGCACCGGTGGTGTTCTTCACCGTGATCGTCGAAACCCCGGCGCCCCCGCCGTGATCGCCCAGGCCGGGGAACAGGAAGATCTTGTTGCCGACCTTGGCCAGGTCGTGGTTCTCACCCCACGGGCTGTCCGGCCAGGCACCGGGTTTGGCCAGCGCGTAGGCCAGCGCCGCATGACTATCCACCGCTCAGGTCTAGCACACCCGGCACCGCGATTTGGGCTCTGCGCGGCTCAGGTCGGCGGGCTGCCTGACCGGACCCCCTCGGCCCGTGCCTGGGGCTGTCGGGCGGACATGCGAAACTGGACTCCGACGATAAGGTGCAGCCCGCCGCCGGCGGCCGGTGACCCGGCCAGGCGATCGGTGCGGCGCACGATGCCTGACCAGGAACACGATGCCCGACCAGGAACGCAATGCTGGAACGCTGTACCCGACTAGGAACCCGGAGAACCGCGAAGTGAAGATCCGTTCGCTTGCCGTGCTGCCCGTCCTTGCGCTCGGCTGCCTGAGCCTGGTCGGCTGCGACTCCAAGGCCGGCTCCGCCGCGGTGGTGGGCGGCACCAAGATCTCCGAGAGCGACCTGGCCAGCTACCTGCCGGCCAATGCCCCGGCGATCCCGACCAACAACGGCCAGACCAGCACCCCCGCCCGGATCTTCGTCCTGCAATTGCTGGTGCAGAACCGGGTGTTCCCACTGCTGCTGGCGGCCGGTGGCAAGCCGGTGACCGATGCCGAGCTCGATGCCGCCAAGTCGAACATCCTGCAGGGGCAGCCGGAGCAGGCACTCATCGACCAGATCGCCAAGGTCGGTCTGAAGGCCAAGTTCGAACAGGTCTACCTGCGCAACCAGGAGCTGACCTCGTTCCTGCAGAAGAACCTGACCACCGCCAAGCAGCAGCAGGCCGCGCTGGCCGGGGTCAAGGGCAAGGTCTCGATCAACCCGCGCTACGGCAGCTGGGACGACCAGAGCGTCGCGCTGGTGGATCTCGGCAAGAAGCAGCTGCCCTCGGTGCTCACCCTGAACGACACCCTGCCCGGTGATGTGAAGGCGCCGACCGGGCAGTGACCGAGCCCGGTTCGCACCTGGTGGCCGCGGTCCAGATCATGGACCGGCTACGTTCGCCTGGCGGCTGTCCGTGGGATGCCGAGCAGACCCACCGGTCGCTGGCCCCGTACCTGTTGGAAGAGGCCTACGAGACCCTCGAGGCGATCGAGACCGCCGATCCGGCCGCGCTGCGCGAGGAGCTCGGTGACCTGTTGCTGCAGGTGCTCTTTCACGCCCGGCTGGCCGAAGAAGCCGACGGCGACGAGCGATTCGGCATCGAGGAGGTAGCTGCCGACCTGGTCGCCAAGCTCACCCGGCGGCATCCGCACGTGTTCGCCGAGACCGTCGCGGACTCGGCCGAAGTGGTCGCGGCGAACTGGGACGAGATCAAGAAGGTCGAGAAACAAAGGCAATCCGCCACCGACGGAGTCGCGATGGGGCAGCCGGCGCTGTCGTTGGCGGCCAAGCTGGTGCAGCGCTCCGGCCGGGCCGGGCTGTCCGTCGAGCTGCCCCAGCCCGACGGCATCGGTGAAAAACTGCTCGCGATCGTGGCCGAGGCGGTGCAGGCTGGCATCGATCCGGAACTCGCCCTGCGCTCCACCGCGCGGGCCTACGCCGACACCATCCGACACCAGGAGCACAGTGAGTCCGCAGACCGACGATCAGATCCCGAGTAAGCGCATCGATCCACCCGTCGTCGCCGACGAGAAGACCACCCTGGTCGCGTTCGTCGACTACCACCGCCAGACCCTGTTGCTCAAGTGCGCTGAGCTGACCCCGCAGCAGCTGGTCAGCCGGCCGTCGCCGCCCTCGTCGCTGTGCCTGCTCGGCCTGATCCGGCACCTGACCGAGGTCGAGTTCGGCTGGCTGCACGCCCGGTTCGCGGGCGAGCCCGATCGTGAGATTTACGGCCCGGGTGATGCCGACCTCGATGTCACCGAGGCCGACGAGCAGTCGGTGGTGGCCGCGTTCGCGCTCTACACCGAGTATGTGGCCAAGTCCCAGCAGATCGTGGCCGAGCACGACCTGGACGAACTCACCCGCGACGCTCACCCGCGTACCGGCCAGCACTTCTCGTTGCGCTGGGTACTGCAGCATCTGCTCGAGGAGTACGCCCGGCACAACGGGCACGCCGACCTGCTCCGCGAGGCCTTGGACGGCGCGGTGGGCGAGTAGCTGCCGAGGTTCTCATCGGCCGCCCGATAGGCTGGCCGGCACACCGGTCGGCAATGGTGCGCCGGGGCCCGGATCGCCAGCCGGCGAGGCGGTAGCTCAGTCGATCTGCAGTACGTCGAGAGGATCAGTTGTGGCCAGCATCGAGGCCGTCGGGGCCAGGGAAATCTTGGACTCACGCGGCAATCCCACCGTCGAGGTCGAGGTAGCACTCGACGACGGAACGCTCGCCCGCGCCGCGGTCCCGTCCGGGGCCTCTACCGGTGCCTTCGAGGCGGTGGAGCTTCGCGACGGTGATGCCCGCTACGGCGGCAAGGGCGTGCTCAAGGCGGTGTCGGCCGTGCTGGATGACATCGGCCCGGAACTGATCGGCTACGAGGCCAGCGAGCAGCGGTTGCTGGACGCCGCGCTGATCGACCTGGACGGCACCCCGGACAAGTCGAAGTTCGGTGCCAACGCCATCCTCGGGGTGTCGCTGGCGGTTGCCAAGGCCGCGGCGTCCTCGGCGAGCCTGCCGCTGTTTCGCTACCTGGGTGGCCCGAACGCCTACCTGTTGCCGGTGCCGATGCTCAACATTCTCAACGGTGGCGCGCACGCCGATTCCAATGTAGACGTCCAGGAATTCATGATCGCGCCGATCGGTGCCGCCACCTTCGCCGACGGCCTGCGGCAGGGTGCCGAGGTCTACCACGCACTCAAATCGGTATTGAAATCCAAGGGATTGTCCACCGGGCTGGGCGACGAGGGCGGCTTCGCCCCGTCGCTGGAGTCGAACCGGACCGCACTGGACGTGATCACCGAGGCGGTCGAGAAGGCCGGCCTGGTGGCCGGGCGCGACATCGTGTTCGCGATGGACGTGGCCGCGACCGAGTTCTATTCCGACGGTGCGTACCAGTTCGAGGGCGCGGCCAAGACCTCCGAGCAGATGATCGCCTACTACACCGAGTTGATCGCGAACTACCCGATCGTGTCGATCGAGGACCCGATGTCGGAGGAGGACTGGGACGGCTGGATCGGGCTGACCAGCCAGCTGGACGAGACCATCCAGCTGGTCGGCGATGACCTGTTCGTCACCAACCCCGAGCGGCTGGCCCGCGGCATCGCCACCGGAGCGGCGAACGCCTTGCTGGTCAAGGTGAATCAGATCGGCACGCTCACCGAAACCCTCGACGCGGTGGACCTGGCGCACCGCTCGGGCTACCGCTGCATGATGAGCCACCGGTCCGGCGAGACCGAGGACACCACGATCGCCGATCTTGCGGTGGCTACCAACTGCGGCCAGATCAAGGCCGGCGCGCCGGCCCGATCCGAGCGGGTCGCCAAGTACAACCAGCTGCTGCGGATCGAGGAGGAGCTCGACGACGCCGCGCGCTATGCCGGCGCGGCTGCGTTCCCGCGCTACCAGCGTCCGGGAAGCTAGCTGCATGAGCGCCACCCCGCACCGGCCCGCCTGTCCCGGAGGCAGCGGCCGGCCAGGCAGCGGCCGACCAGGCAGCGGCCAGCCAGGCAGCGGCCAGCCAGGCACCGGCCAGCCAGGCACCGGCCAGCCAGGCACCGGCCGGCCAGTGACCGGCCGGCCGGCTATCGACCGGTCGGCCGCCGGCCGGGTCAGGCTGCGCCGGCCCCGGCTGACCGGCCGCACCATGATGGTCGCGGCGATGACGCTGTTCCTGGTGGTGATCCTCGCCTCGCCGTTTCAGACCTACCTGAACCGACGGGCGTCGGTGGCCAGTTCCGAGCGGCAGCAGCGTGAACTCAGCGAGCACGTCGCGCAGTTGCAGGCCCAGACCGACCAGTGGAAGGACCCGGCCTACGTCGAGCGGCAGGCCCGGGCGCGGTTGCAGTACATCCGGCCCGGCGACACGCTCTACACGGTGCTGAACGCGCAGGGCCAGCCGCTGGCCGCCGAACCGGCGCCGGCCGGCGGCACCAAGGTGGTCCGGACCGGGCACCAGCCGAGCTGGAATTCCACCCTGTGGTCCAGCGTCCAGGACGCCGCGAAGTGACCGTGCAGGTCAGCGAACGGGATCAGCGGGTGGTCGGGATGCAGCTGGGCCGGCCGGCACGCGCGATCCGCTCGGTGGCCCATCGTTGCCCGTGCGGCAACCCCGACGTGGTCGAGACGGCTCCCCGGTTGCCGGACGGCACGCCGTTCCCGACGCTGTTCTACCTGACCTGCCCGAAGGCTTCGTCGCTGATCGGAACCCTGGAGGCGTCCGGGCTGATGACCGAGATGAGCCAGCGACTCATCGATGATCCGGAGCTGGCTGCCGGCTACCGGGCCGCGCACGAGCGGTACCTGGCACGCCGTGGCCGGCACGGGGCGGTGCCCGAGATCGACGGGATCTCGGCAGGTGGCATGCCCACCAGGGTGAAGTGCCTGCACGTGCTGGTCGGCCAGGCGCTGGCCGAGGGCACCGGGGTGAACCCGCTCGGCGACGAGGCGCTGGCGCTGCTGACCGACTGGTGGGCCGACGGGCCGTGCGTCGGGGAGCCGGCATGAGCCGGGTCGCCGCGATCGACTGCGGCACCAACTCGGTCCGGTTGCTGATCGCCGATCTCGGGCCGGCCGGCCTGACCGACGTGCACCGCGAGATGCGGGTGGTCCGGCTCGGCGAGGGTGTCGACCGGACCGGCCGGCTGGCCCCGCAGGCACTGGAGCGGACCAGACTGGCGCTGGTCGATTATGCCGAGCTGATCAGGCAGAACGGCGTCGAGAAGATCCGGATGGTGGCTACCTCGGCGTCCCGCGATGCCGAGAACGCCGAGGAATTCCACGCGATGGTGCGCGACACCCTGGGGATCGATCCCGAGGTGATCACCGGCCTGGCCGAGGCGTCCCTGTCCTTCACCGGGGCGGTGGCCGGCCTGCCGGGTGCTGAATCGACGCGCGCCGAATCGGTGCTCACCGGCCCGCTGCTGGTGGCCGATATCGGCGGCGGCTCGACCGAGCTGGTGCTGGGATCGGCCAGCCAGGGCACGGTGCTTGCCGCGCACAGCATGGACGTCGGCTGCGTCCGGATGACCGAGCGGCACCTGCACACCGACCCGCCGTTGCCGTCCGAGATCGAGGCGACCCTGCTCGACCTGCGGACGGCGCTGCAGGCGGCCGCTGTCGACGTACCCGTTCGCGATGCCGCCGGGTTCGTCGGGGTGGCCGGCACCGTCACCACGCTGGCCGCGGTCGCGCTCGAACTGCCCGCCTACGACTCGGTTGCGATCCACGCCTCGATGCTCAGCTACCAGCAGGTCGAGCAGGTGACCGGACGGCTGCTGTCGATGAGCCGGGACGAGCGCGCGGCGCTGCCGGTGATCCATCCCGGCCGGGTGGACGTGATCGCCGGCGGGGCGCTGGTGCTGCGCACCGTGATGGAGTTCGTCGGCGCCGACCGGGTGTTGGTGTCCGAGCACGACATCCTGGACGGGATCGCGCTCAGCCTGCGCTAGATCGGTTCGACCTGGGCGTCCTTGCGGGCCTGCTTGCCGACCTTGGGTCGCGGGGACGGCTTGCCGGTCAGCGCTCGCCACACGGTGTCGGCACCTTTGGTGGTGAGCAGTTCGGCGACCGCCGCGCCGACGCCGGTCAGGCTGGCCCAGACGAGGGCGTCCCGCCAGTTGGTGTCGACGTGCTTCGGGTTCACCGGCGGGTCGTCGGGCCGGGCCGTCGCCCAGGCCTTGGTGGTGCCCTTGGTGATCAGCCGGCTGACCGGGATCGCCACCACGGCGGCCACCAGCTTGAACGCGATCCTGCTGCCTGCGCCGGCCATCGTGCCACCTTCCGTCGTGGACATCGTCGCGCCCAGTCTATTGAGTACGGTTGGTGGATGAGCGGTGGACCCCAGCGAATTTTGATCGTCGGCGGCGGCTATGTGGGCATGTACACCGCCCTGCGGGCGCAGAAGAAGCTGTCCGCCGGACGGGCTGAGATCGTGGTGGTCGACCCGCAGCCGAACATGACCTACCAGCCGTTCCTGCCCGAGGCGGCGGCCGGCAGCATCGAGCCCCGGCACGTCGTGGTGCCGCTGCGGCGGGTACTCAAGAAGTGCCGGGTGATCACCGGCACGGTGACCGGTATCGACCACCAGCAGCGGGCGGCCACCATCCAGCCGGCCGACGGCGCGCCCTACGACCTGGACTATGACCTGATCGTGGTGGCACCCGGCTCGGTGGCCAGGACCCTGCCGATCCCCGGCCTCAGCGAGCACGGCATCGGGTTCAAGACCATCGGCGAGGCCATCTTCCTGCGCAATCACGTGCTGTCCCGGCTGGACTTTGCCTCCTCCACCGAGGATCCGGTGGCCCGCGCCCGCGCGCTGAGCTTCGTGTTCGTCGGTGGTGGCTATGCCGGCGTCGAGGCGTTCGCCGAGTTGCAGGATATGGCCCGATACGCCTGCCGTTACTACCGAAATCTCGAACCGGACCAGCTGCGCTGGGTGCTGGTGGAGGCGGCGAACCGGATCATGCCCGAGGTGTCGGTCTCGCTGGCCGCCTACACGGTTGAGCGGTTGACCGAGCGCAAGATGGACGTCCGGTTGGACACCCGGCTCAGCTCGGCGGTCGGCGGCCAGATCGTGCTGAGTGACGGCGACAGCTTCGCCGCCGACACCCTGGTCTGGACGGCGGGCGTGAAAGCCCATAGATTAGCGGTCAATTCTCGATTGCCGGTGGACGACAAAGGCCGGCTGACCTGCCGGGCGAACCTGACCGTCAAGGGCGTCGACGGGGTGTTCTCGGCCGGTGACATCGCTGCCGTGCCGGACCTGTCGAAGAAGGATCCGGACGCGTTGTGCGGCCCGTCGGCACAGCATGCCGTCCGGCAGGCCAAGGTGCTGGCCGACAACCTGGTACGGACGATCAACGGCCAGTCGCTCAAGGATTACAAGCATGCCTACGTCGGCTCGGTCGCCTCGCTAGGGCTCTACCGCGGGGTCGCCGAGCTGTACGGCGTCAAGGTTCGCGGGCCGCTGGCCTGGTTCATCCACCGCACGTACCACCTGTCCCGGGTGCCGACGTTCAACCGCAAGGTGCGGGTGCTGGCGGATTGGACGGCCGCGCTGTTCTTCCCCCGCGAGGTGGTTTCGATGGGCCAGTTGCAGATGCCGAAATACGACTTCGAGCAGGCCAACGCCTCCTGAGCCGGATTGGCTACGCTCTGGATCGTTGTTCGGTGCGCCCCCGTAGCCCAATGGCAGAGGCAGCGGACTTAAAATCCGCCCAGTGTCGGTTCGAGTCCGACCGGGGGCACCAAGGTCTGCTGGGTTCACTCGGCCGGTGAACGCCCGGTGAGTCACAAGGTCGCAGCAGCCGTGTGCAGGTTCGTTAGGGCCGCGGCTTGCGTCGTCTGGCGCTGCGGATCTTGCTGAGTAGTGCCCGGGTTGCAACAGGGCCGCTGTCGTCGAGGACCTGGATGAGTTGTCCGAGTTCCTCCAGGGTGGCTAGCGCGCGCATCGCACCGGGTGCGTCCACACCGTCGTAAAGCTCCAGCCCGATAAACCCGGCGCTGATCAGCGGTGCCAGGCCTCCAAGGTCGAGCAGGCCGGCGAGTGGGCTTGCTCTCAGGACGCGCTGCAGCACTTCCTCGATCTGGTGGGTCCAGGCGGCCATGGCGTTGTGGGTAGCCCGAGCCAGCACCGGGTCGTGCTGGGCGCCGGCCATCAGCTGGGCCATCAGGGCGACGTTGCCGTTCGTGGTCTCGCGTTCGTGAAGGTCGCGGCCAACTTCGAGCAGTTCGGAGAGCGTCTCCACGCCAGCGAGGGCATCGCGGTAGTGCCGCACGCTTTCTTCCACGGCGGCGTTGGAGGCAGCCTCGATCAGCTGGGTCACGGTGTTGAAGTGGTAGAAGATCAGTGCCTGGTTGACCTGGGCTCGGGCGGCGATGGTGCGGGCTGATGCCGCCGCCAAGCCGTCTTGACGGACGGTGACCAGCGCAGCCTGGATCAGCTGTGACTTCGTGTCGTCCATCGCGCTCCTTGACCGGTGGCTACCCCAGGCCGGGGTTTCGATCCAATCTTCTCGCAAGTATTGAGCAATTGCTCAAGTTGTGTCTACTGTAGTGCTTAAGCAAGTGCTCAAATGCCCAGGGCTTGCCCTCGGCCGGTAGGGGGTCACCATGATCGATGCAGTCACCGGCGCCTTCAGCTACTCCGGATCGGCGATCGCAGCCGAGCTGACCCGGCGCGGCCGCCGGGTGCGGACCCTGACCAACCACCCCGGGCCGGCGGGCCATGGGCTGGAGGTTCACCCACTGAACCTGCGGGACCCCGAGGAATTACGCCGCTCCCTGGCTGGCGTCGACACCTTGTACAACACCTACTGGGTGCGGTTCCCGCACAAGGACGTCACCTTCGCGAGCGCCGTCGAGGGCAGCGCAAACCTCTTCCAGGCGGCCGCCGACGCCGGCGTCCGGCGGATCGTGCACATATCGATCACCTCCGCGAACGTGGACTCGCCGTACGGCTACTTCCGTGGCAAGGGCCAGGTCGAGCAACACCTGCAGGCCTGTGGGGTGGGGTGGGCGATCGTGCGGCCGGCGATCCTATTCGGCGGCGACGGTGTCCTTGTCAACAACATCGCCTGGCTGATGCGTCGCTCCCCACTAACCCTGATGGGAGGCGACGGCCAGTACCGGATCCGCGGCATCCACATCGATGACCTCGCGGAGCTGATGGCCACCCTCGGTGAACAGGACGGCGCCGTCACCGTCGACGCCGTCGGACCGGAGTCGCTCACCTTCGCCGAGCTGCTGGACCACATCCGCGCCAGCATTGGCAGCGCCACCCGGATCGTGCCCGTGCCAGGGGTCCTCTTCCCGGCGATCACCTGGACGCTCGGACTCGCGTTGCGGGACACCCTGCTGACCCGCGAGGAGTACCAGGCGATGGCCGCGGGACTCGCCGACTCTGACGCTCCTGCCACCGGCACGATCCTGCTGACCGACTGGATAACCCGGCACAAAGAGGCACTCGGTAGGACCTACGCGCACGAGCTCCGACGCCACTTCTTGCCCGCAGCCACCTGAGGAGCGACGATGTTGAGCCCCCTGTCCGGTTCTCCTGCCGGCGCCTGGCAGCTGTACGGCCACCGTCGGCGACACTTCGCCGCCCCATCGAGCTAGGAGCTACCCTGCGATGAGCACAGGCTTCGATCACGATCACGTCGACCCACCGGGCGCTCCGCGCCGCGAATCCACGACCATGGTCCTCGTCGCTGCCGCGATCGCCTGGGGATTCCTGGTCATCCTCGCGGCGATGACCGTCCCTATCGTCACTCTGCAGGCTTCGCCGGTCACCGCCACAGCTACCGCGTCCCCGTCGCCCGGAGCGTCGGTAACGCCGGACCAGACTGGGGACGGTCAGCAACTGTACGAGTCACCTCGTGTCACCGTCCTGCGCCACGACGGCCTAGCCGGAGTGGCGGTAGCCAGTGTTCCGGCGGCGATCTCGCTGCTCGTCGCTGGCCTGTTGTGGGTGGGGTCGCGGGGCCGGCGCACAGTGCTGGTGCCGATAGCCGCCTGGGCGCTGTCGACGGCGCTGGTGGTTGCCGGGATCGTTGGGTTCGTGACGATCCTGGTTGGCGTCGTTGCTGTTCCTTCGGGCGTGCTCCTCGTCATCGCATGCTCACAAGCACAGTGGCGGCCGCGGACTGTCCCGGCAATGTCGGCGCGCGCCTGAGAGTCGCTCAAGGGGCGCCAACCCGCCCTGGCCTTTCCCAGTGATGACAATGGTCTAGCCCCTGAAAAGCCAATATGTGGGATGGGTTGCCCTTACCCAACTGGACGCTCTAATGTGACCTACGCCACAGTGGCGAAGTCTCGTAGGAAGAGGGCGCAATATGCGAAATGCACACATGGGGAAGCTCGGCGGGGGGCTTGTGGCAACCACCGCAATGATGATCGCCTGCACCGGCGTCATCGGCTGGGCCCCAGCGCAAGCAACCCCAGTCACGCCCGCTCAGTCGGCACACTGGGCCAAGTTCGCTACTCCAATGGCGAACCAACTGCACCTCAGTGGCGTGCATACGGTGACTATTCACGGCGCCGCCGACTCGGCTGGCACCTGCTCCTTCCAAGAGACGGGTGCCGTTCCCGCGGGCGGCTCGCCGGTCTTCACCGAACAGCTTGCGGTCGATTCCAGCCAGTGCGTCGAGCAGGTGCTCGAGGGGACACCAACCCAAGGTGATCTGGCGTACCTGAACTCGCTTGACACATCAGGTGGCTCGGGCGCGCCCAGCAAGGCAACCGCTACCTCAACCAGGCTCAGTCCGGCCAAGACCCTTATCGCAGCAGCGACGACGTCGTCCACCGCATACGAGAAGACCGCCTACAAGGATCCCGTCAACATTACGATCACATCGCTATCAGCGAACCTCACCTGGGCGCACAACGGATCCTCGGTCCCGAACGCCTCCTACCGCATCGTGCCGTACGAGTTCCAATATGACGGATGGTCGAACAGCGGTACACCGCACCCAGGGTTCACTTTCACCAGTTCGAGCGTCTCGATTCAGGCGAACGAGTCTTTCAAGAACACCGACTTTGAGCAGCTGCTTCTGGCCGCGGGTCTATTGACTTGTGGTCCGGCTTGCCTGGCCGCCGTGTACGCGGCGTGTGGCTTCAGCGTCGCGCCCGCTGTGTTCACCCACCGCGAGTACATCAAGGGCAACGCCAGCGGCGGATACAACTGGTCTTTCAACGACAGTGCCACTGGTGGATGTAGCAGTCTCATTAACAACGGGTACCTCTACGCGGGCCACTATCATTACACCGCCTTCGGCTCGAGCAACTGAGGAAGCCGCAAGGCACGGGTCAATCGTGATCAGACCCGGGTGGTGTTGACCGCCACTGGCGTCACCGCTGACGTGATTGGCGTCGACATCGACC
>JALYVK010000069.1 GCA_030853265.1 Actinomycetota bacterium | reverse complement strand
TTGCCAGGCAACGAAAATCTTCCACTCTCTGCGTTAGCTGACTCGCTCGCCGCGTTCGTCCACGAAGTACACTGGCGCGGACGCCGACACCTCGGCCACCGCCGCGGCACCGGCGGCATCGGCGGGCTGGCCGGCGAGCACCACGGCGGCCTCCAGGCCGGGCGCGCCCGAGGACAGTGCCAGCGCCACCGCAACCTGCAGCGCGGACAGCTGCAGCGAGGGCAGCGCGACGGTTGCCGCGGCGTAGGTGCGTCCGTCGGTGTCACGCACCGCGGCTCCCTGCGCGGCGCCGGTCCGCGACCGGGTGGCTCGCGCCAGCGTGACCAGCTTGGCGTCCTCGGCCTGAAACTCGTCCTCAGTCATCTGCTTCCTCGTCGGTGTGCGGGTCGGCCAGCTTGCGGGCCAGCACGGTGTCGATCCGGTTGCGCCGGCCGCCGATACTCTCCGCGGTCAGCTGCAAGCCGTAGGCGGTGACCGACGAGCCGGCGATCGGCACCCGGCCGAGCAGCTGGGCCAGCAACCCGCCGACGGTCTCCACGTCGTCGCCGCGCGGCAACTCCACGCCGAACAGCTCGCCGAGATCCTCCACCGGCAACCGGGCGGTCAGCCGTACCGAGCCGTCCGGCAGCTGTTCGACCGGTGCCCGCTCGACGTCGTACTCGTCGCGGATCTCACCGACGATCTCTTCCAGAATGTCCTCGATGGTCACCAGGCCGGCGGTGCCGCCGTACTCGTCGATCACGATTGCCATGTGCGAATAGGTAGATTGCATCTCGCGCAGCAGCTCGTCGACCTGCTTGGACTCCGGCACGAAGCTGGCTGGGCGCATCACCTCGTCCAGCTTGGTCTGCTTGGCCCGGTCCGGATCCTGGGCGCGGCGGACCAGGTCCTTGAGGTAGATCAGGCCGACCACGTCATCGACATTGTCGGCAACGACCGGGATCCGGCTGAAACCGGATCGCAATGCCAAGGCCAAAGCCTGCGGGACGGTCTTGGTGCTCTCGATCCACACCACATCGGTACGCGGCACCATCACCTCGCGCGCGATGGTGTCGCCGAGATCGAAGACGGACTGGATCATCTCGCGCTCACCCCGCTCGACCACGCCCCGGGACTCGGCCAGATCCACCAGCTCGCGGATCTCCACCTCGGAGGAGAATGGCCCTTCCCGATAACCCTTTCCGGGCGTTATCGCATTGCCCAGCAGGATCAGCAACGAGGCCAGCGGACCGAACACCCTGGCCAGCAACAGCACCGGCGCCGCCCCGAGCAGCGCCACCGGATAGGCGTGCTGGCGCCCGGTGGTACGCGGGCCGACGCCGATCAGCACATAGCTGACCACCACCATCACCGCCACCACGCCCAGCACCACCCACCAGTGCAGGCCCCAGACGGAGGTGGCGACCGTGGTCACGAACACCGTCGCGGTCAGCTCGGCAGCTACCCGCAACAGCAGGAGCAGGTTGGTATGTCGGACCCGGTCGGCCAGCACCTTGGACAGCGACCGGGCGCCACGACGGTTCTCGCGCAGCAACTCCTCCACCCGGGCAACCGACACCCGGGCCAGCGCGGCGTCCAACGCGGCCAGCCCGCCGGCGGACGGCACCAGCAGGATCGCCGCCACCAGCAGCACCACGTCAGGGCCGGTCATCGAATCAGTCCCATGAAGTGTCAGGTGCGTTTCTCGCCGGCACTGCCCGGCACCGGGGTACGAATCGGGCCGTGCCCGGTGCGCTCGGCCCAGCCGGTGACCAGCTTGGTCTGCAACCCGAACATCTCGCGTTCGGTCTCCGGGTCGCCGTGGTCATAGCCCAGCAGGTGCAGCACGCCGTGGGTGGTCAGCAGGTACAGCTCGGCGTCCATCGAATGGCCGGCCTCGGTGCCCTGGGTGCGGGCGACCTCGGGGCAGAGGATCACGTCGCCGAGCAGCGCCGGGCCGGGGTCGACGCCCAGCCCGGGCTTGTCGTCCAGGGTGTCCATCGGAAAGGCCATCACATCGGTGGGGCCGTCCAGATCCATCCACTGCTTGTGCAGGGTGCTCATCGCGGAGGTGTCCAGCACCAGGATCGACAGCTCGGCCAACGGGTTCACCCCGAGCGAGTCGAGGACGTGCCGAGCGGCCGAGGTGATTGCCAGCTCGTCGACGACGATGCCGGACTCGTTGTTGATCTCAATACTCACGATGCCTCGAAACTCGGGGACGGCCGGCGGCTAGATCGCGTCGTCGTACTTGGAGTAGGCCTCGACGATGTCGCCGACCAGCCGATGGCGCACCACATCCTTGGAGTCCAGGTAGGCGAAGTTGATGTCGTCCACGTCGCCGAGGATGTCCCGGACGACCCGCAGGCCGGACTTGGTGCCGCTGGGCAGGTCCACCTGGGTGATGTCGCCGGTGACCACGATCTTGGAACCGAAGCCGAGCCGGGTCAGGAACATCTTCATCTGCTCGGGGGTGGTGTTCTGCGCCTCGTCCAGGATCACGAACGCGTCGTTGAGGGTGCGCCCGCGCATATAGGCCAGCGGTGCCACCTCGATGGTGCCGGCCTGCAGCAGCCTGGGCACCGACTCGGGATCGAGCATGTCGTGCAGGGCATCCATCAGCGGCCGCAGGTACGGGTCGATCTTGTCGTTCAGGGTGCCCGGCAGGAAGCCCAGCCGCTCGCCGGCCTCGACCGCCGGCCGGGTCAGGATGATCCGGTTCACCCGCTTGGCCTGCAACGACTGCACCGCCTTGGCCACCGCGAGGTAGGTCTTGCCGGTACCGGCCGGTCCGATGCCGAAGACGATGGTGTGCTCATCGATGGCATCGACGTAGCGCTTCTGGTTGACCGTCTTCGGGCGGATGTTCTTGCCCCGACGGGACAGGATGTTGAGGCTGAGCACTTCGGCCGGCCGCTGCTCGGTGTCGGCCTGCAGGATGCCGAGGGTCCGGCCCACCGAATCCGCGGTGAGGTCGTGTCCGGATTGCATCAGCTGCACCAGCTCCTCGAATAGCCGGACGGCCAGCGCGTTGTCGCCCGGCTCGCCGGTGATGGTGATCTCGTTGCCACGTACGTGGATCTCGGAATTGAGTCGGGCCTCGGCCACCCGCAAGAGCTCGTCGCGCGGGCCCAGCAACCCGACCATGGCAAGCTCACCCGGCACCACGAATTTTGCCGTGCCGCCTCGGGACTTTCGGGCAAGCTCTTTCGGTGGAACGGGCGAGGCCTGCGACAAGTGCGATGCGCTGCTTTCCGGGTTAGAACTGGCTGGCGAGGATTGAACTGTTCACTTTACCCGCGTCAGGACAAATGCCGAAGTCCGTTTTGCCGATCTGCGGCCGCTGTTTGCCGCTGTCCGGGCGAGCGCCGATCAGCCAGGCGGCCATTCCAGCGGGCGGCCGGCCAACAGGTGGGCATGCACGTGGAAGACCGTCTGGCCGGCGTCCGAGCCGGTGTTGAAGACGGTCCGGTAGGAGGAGACACCCAGCTCGGCGGCCACCGCACCGACCCCGGCGACCACCGCCGCGGCGGCCTGCGGGTCAGCGGCCAGCTCACCGATGTCGGCAAAATGCCGCTTGGGGATCACCAGCACGTGCGTCGGCGCCTTCGGCGCGAGGTCGGCGAAGGCCAGCACCTCGGGACCGTCGTGAACCACCGTCGCCGGAATCTCGCCCGCGACGATCTTGCAGAACAAGCAATCAGCAGCCATACCCAAACATTAGTGCCCAGCTGCCAATCGCTCCGCTCCTCGCTCGCTGGCGCTCGCTGCGATGCTCACTCACTGGCTGCCAATCGCTCCGCTCCTCGCTCGTTCCTCGCTGCGATGCTCACTCACCAGCTGCCAATCGCTCCGCTCCTCGCTCGTTCCTCGCTGCGATGCTCACTCACCACCGCCCGACAGCTACCGAGAGCACCGCCAATGCGGCCGCTCCGGCGGTGGAGGTACGCAGCACCTCGCTGCCCAGCCGAGCCGGCCGGGCACCGGCGGCCTGGAACAGCGCCAGTTCCTCGGGGGCCAGGCCGCCCTCCGGGCCCACCACCAGCAGCACCTCGACCGGGCCGGACACCGCCGGCTCCGCATGCCGCCCGCTCGTGGCGCCCGGGGCCAGCACCTCGGCAAGCGCGGTCTCGGCGTCCTCGTGCAGCAGCACTGCCAGCCCGGTGGCGCGGATCCGGTCGGCGACCTCGGCCGTCCCAGCCAGCTCGGCGACCACCGGAATCCGAGGCCGGCGCGACTGCTTGGCGGCCTCGGCGGCGGTCCGACGCCATTTGGCCACGCCCTTGTCGGCCTTGTCACCCTTCCAGACACTGATCGAACGGGCCGCCGACCACGGGACGATCTCGTCCACGCCGAGTTCGGTGAGCACCTCGACGGCAAGCTCGGCGCGGTCGCCCTTGGGCAGCGCCTGCACCACCACGAATCGCGGGCTGGGCTCGGGCAGCACCCGACGATGCAGGACCGCGCAGCTGACCCGGTCCTGCTCGACCGCGCTGATGGACACCTCGGCAAGCCCGCCCCGACCGTCGGCCAGCAGCGCTCGCTCGCCGACCGTCAGCCGCTTGACGGTGCCGGCGTGATGGGCCTCGGCTCCGGTCAGCACGATCACGTCCCCGCTGCCGAGATCGGGCACCAGGAACAGCGGCGGGGTCATCGGCTACCGGGTGCCGAAGGCGTCGCGGACCTTGGAGAACAGGCCGGTCCGGTTGCCGGCCACGCTGATGTCCTCGTTGCGCAGCTCAGCCAGCTCGCGCATCAACTTCTCCTGCTCGGCGTCCAGCTTGGTCGGGGTACGGACCTCGACGTGCACGTGCAGGTCACCACGCGCGCTGCTGCGCAGTCGGGGAACACCCTTTGCCCGCAGGGTGATCACCGCTCCGGACTGGGTGCCGGGCCGGATCTCGATGCGCTCGGTGGAATCCAGCGCGGTCAGCTCGACGGTGCTGCCCAGCGCGGCGGCGGTCATCGGCACCGCCAGGGAGCAGTGCAGGTCCGAGCCCTCACGGGTGAACGTCTCGTGCGGGTGCTCCGTGATCTCGATGTAGAGGTCGCCGGCCGGCCCGCCACCGGGCCCGACCTCGCCCTGGCCCGACATCCGGATCCGCATGCCGTCCTCGATGCCGCCCGGGACGTCCACCGGAATCCGCCGGGGCGCCCGGACCCGTCCCTCGCCCGCGCAGTTCGGGCACGGCGACGGGATCTGCTGGCCGGTACCACCACAGGTGTGGCACGGCCGGCTGGTCATCACCGGACCGAGCAGCGAGCGCTGCATCGACTGCACCTCGCCGCGACCGTTGCAGGTGCCGCAGGTGCGCGGTGAGGTGCCCGGCGCACAGCCGTCGCCGTGGCAGGACTGGCAGATCACCGCCGTCTCGACCGCGATCTCTTTCGACACCCCGAAGGCCATCTCGGACAGGGTCAGCTCGATCCGCAGCAGCGCATCGGCGCCCTGGCGGACCCGGCTACGCGGGCCGCGAGCGTTGGCGCCGCCGAAGAAGGTCTCGAAGATGTCGCCGAAACCGCCAAAGCCGGTGAACGCGCTGCCCTGAGCTCCGCCACCCCCGCCGGGAGCCAGCGGGTCACCGCCGAGGTCGACCACCCGGCGCTTGTCCGGATCCGAGAGCACCTCATAGGCGGCCGTGACGTCCTTGAACCGGTTCTGGGCCGCCGGATCGGGGTTGACGTCCGGGTGCAGCTCGCGGGCGAGCTTGCGGTAGGCGCGCTTGATCTCCTCCGTCGTGGCGTCGCTGGCCACGTTGAGCATTCCGTAGTAATCCCGGACCGAACCAGCCACCGGTGTAGTCACCTCAAAGTTTGTCGTTGGCACTCCTGATCGCCGAGTGCCAGTGTACGGTTCGTCCCGCCGGCCCGGCCGGTCAGCTCTGGACCAGCAGCCCTAACTGTCGGTCAGCAGGTCCCCGACGTAGCTGGCCACCGCGGCAACCCGCGCCATCGTGTGCGCGTAATCCATCCGGCGCGGCCCGAGCACTCCCACCCCGCCGAGTGAGATACCGCTGGATCCGTAGCCGACCGAGACCACCGAGGTGGTCTGCAGTCCCTCGTAGCTGTTCTCGTTGCCGATCCGGACCAGCACCTGGCCAGAGGCGGCCGACTGCTGATCGAACAATCGCAACAGCACGACCTGTTCCTCGAGGGCTTCGAGCACCGGACGGATCGCCGGGAAGTCCAGGGTGTGCTCGGTGAGGTTGGCCGAGCCCGCCAGCACCACCCGCTCGGACGGGTGTTCCACCAGCGCCTCGAGCAGCACCGCGGACAGGATCGACAGCAGCCCGCCGAGGTGGCCCGGAATCGTCCCGAGCAGTTCGGTGACGATCGCCGGAGCATCGGCCAGCCGCTGGTCCTTGAGCTTGCCGTTGAGCATGCTGCGTAGGTCCGCCACGTCGTCGGGATCGACCGGCGAGGGCAGCTCGACCACCCGCTGCTCCACCCGTCCGGTGTCGGTGATCAGCACCAGCATCAGCCGGGACGGGCTGAGCAGCACCGTCTCCATGTGCCGGACCCGCGATCGCGACAGCGACGGGTACTGCACCACGGCGACGTTGCGGGTCAGCTGAGCCAGCGCCCGGACGGCGTTCTGCAACACCCCGTCGAGGTCGACGGCATTGTTCAGGAACTTCTCGATGGCCCGCCGCTCGGCCTGCGACAGCGGCTTGAACGAGGTCAGCTGGTCGACGAAGATCCGGTAGCCGGCATCGGTCGGAACCCGGCCGGCCGAGGTGTGCGGCTGGTGGATCAGTCCCTCGTCCTCGAGCGCGGCCATGTCGTTGCGGATGGTGGCCGGCGACACCCCGAGGTTGTGCCGATCCACGATCGCCTTGCTGCCGACCGGCTCGTTGGTTGCGATGAAGTCCTCGACGATCGCGCGCAGCACTTCGAGCTTGCGTTCCTCGACGTTCATGTCATCGCCTCCTGTTCCTGCCAATCCTAGTTTGCCCGGCCGACCCCGCCCGCACACCAGTGGAAAATCAGGGAGGCGGTAGCGCTTACGCGATAGGGTGACCGGCAGTCGATGAGTAGATATGTCCGGGGGGCGGCGAAGTTCTGGTGAGGTGCGGATGATCTTCAAGGCGGTGCGGGACGGCAAGCCCTACCCCGATCACGGCTTCTCTACCCGGGACTGGGCCAACGTGCCACCCCGGTCGGTACGGCTGGACGAGCTGACCACCACCAAGCGGGAGCTGGCGCTGGACAAGCTGCTGGACGAGGATTCCACCTTCTACGGCGACCTCTTCCCGCACGCGGTGCAGTGGGACGGCGAGCTCTACCTCGAGGACGGCCTGCATCGAGCCGTCCGGGCCGCGCTACAGCAGCGGCACACCCTGCACGTCCGGGTGCTGGACCTGGACGAGCTGCGTCCCAAGAAGAGCTGAGTCCTGGACGAGCTGCGTCCCAAGAAGAGCTGAGTCCTGGACGAGCTCCGTCCCAAGAAGACCTAAGTCGAGTCAGCTGATCGCGGTGAGCAGATCCCGGACCACCGCGTCGGCCAGCAACCGCCCGCGCTGGGTCAGCACCAGTCGGCCCTGCCCGAGCGGGCCTCGTTCGGCCAGTCCCCAGGTCACGCTCTGCTCGGCGTGCCTGGTTGCGGCGGCCGGCAGCGAGCTCAGGTCCAGGCCGTCGGCCATCCGCACCTCGAGCATCAGCCGTTCGGTGAGCTGGGCGGCATCGCTGAGCGATTCCCGGCCGGCTGCCGGGCTGCGGCCGGCATCCAGCGCGGCCGCGTACCGCGAGGGGTGCTTGACGTTCCACCAGCGGGTGCCGCCGACGTGGCTGTGCGCGCCGGGACCGGCACCCCACCAGTTGGCGCTGGCCCAGTACAGCTGGTTGTGTGCCGAGCGGGCGGCCGTGCCACGCGCCCAGTTGGACACCTCGTACCAGCCGAAGCCGGCGGCGGTCAGGGTGTCATCGGCCTGCAGGTAGCGGTCGGCCAGCACGTCGTCGTCCGGGGCGGCGATGGCTCCGGTGGCGACCTTGCGGGCCAGCGGGGTGCCGTCCTCGACGATCAGGGCGTAGGCGCTGACATGGTCGGCCCCCGAGCCGATCGCGGCGTCCAGCGAGGCCTGCCAGTCGGCGTCGGTCTCGCCGGGCGTGCCGTAGATCAGGTCCAGGTTCACGTGCTCGAAGCCGGCTGCCCTGGCCTCGGCCACCGCCTGCACCGCGCGATCGGGCCGGTGCTGGCGATCCAGTACCGCCAGTACGTGCCCGATGGCCGACTGCATGCCCAGCGACAGCCGGCTGAAACCCAGCTCGCGCAGCTTGGCCAGGTAGGCCGGCGTCACCGACTCCGGGTTGGCCTCGGTGGTCACCTCGGCGTCCGGGGCCAGCCCGAACTCGCCGGCGATCTCGGCCACGATCAGGCCCAGGTGCTCGGCCGGCAGCAGGGTCGGGGTGCCGCCGCCGAAGAACACCGTGGACACCGGCGGCGCGCTGGCCGGCAGCACGTCACGGGCCAGCCGGATCTCCGCCAGCACCGTGTCGGCGTAGGAGCCCCGGCTGACCCCGTTGCCCAGCTCCTCGGCGGTGTAGGTGTTGAAGTCGCAGTACCCGCAGCGGCTGGCGCAGAACGGGATGTGCACGTAGAAGCCGAACGGCCGGCCGGGCAGGCTGAGCAGCGAGGATTCCGGCAACCGGCCCGAGGGCGGTGCCGGGTCGCCGAGCGGCAGGGCGGATGGCATGGCTCCAGTGTCAGTTGCCTACAGTGCGAAGTCACAGTCGACCCGCCGGTAGGTGAGCAAGTCGACCTGCTGCCCAGCCAAAGGAGCCCCGTGAGCACCGTCGATTTCTCGGTCAGCGAATCGGTCGCCACCATCACCCTGAACTCCCCCAAGCGGCGCAACGCGCTGTCGGCTGAGTTGCTGACCGAGCTGCGCGCGCACCTGGACACCGCCGAGGCCGACCCGTCCGTCCGGTCGGTGGTGCTCAGCCATACCGGCACCGTCTTCTGCTCCGGGATGGACCTGACCACGGTCGCCGACGTCCCCGCCGAGGACCAGCCGATCACCGCGTTTCCGGTGTTGTTGCAGCGACTCTGGGAATACCCCAAGCCGATCGTCGCCCGGGTGAACGGCAAGGCCCGGGCCGGCGGCATCGGGTTGATCGCGGCCTGCGATATCGCGATCGGCGCCGAACAGGCCGACTTCGCCTTCACCGAGGTCCGCCTCGGCCTGGTGCCGGCCGTCATCTCGGTGCCGCTGCTACCGCGGGTACAGGCCCGGGCCGCGCTGGAGCTGAGCCTGACCGGCGAGGTCTTCGGCGCGGCCAAGGCCAGGGAGATCGGCCTGCTCAACCTGGTCTGCGCCGATGTCGATGCTGAGGTCGCTCGCTACGGCGCGATGTTCCGGCTGTGCGAGCCGGCCGCGCTGGCCGCCACCAAGCAGCTGCTGCGGCGGGACCGGTCCGGGCTCTCGATGGCCGAGGACCTGGCGCGGATGAGCGAGCTGTCGGCCGGCTTCTTCGCCGGCCCGGCCGCCGCCGAGGGGATCGCCGCGTTCGGTGCCAAGCGGCCACCGAGCTGGGCGGAGTAGGCCACTCCGCTCGATTTCCGCGAGGTGTGGTGCGAGTCCAAGGCCCGGGCGGCATACCCCACGACAAGTAGCAGAATGAGGATGATCAGGGCGAGCAACGGGCGTCGGTGAAACGGCGTCCGGGGTAGTGGCACGGCGCCCAGCCTAGATGCAGTCAGCAGAGGAGCACTCGTGGACGACGGTATGACCGCAGGAACGATCCGGATCAGCGGCGCGAACGGCGACGACATCGAGGCCTACTACGCCGGCCCGAGCTCCGACAACCGGCGGGGCGGGATCGTGCTGATCCACCACCTGCCGGGCTTCGACCGGTGGAGCAAGGAGGTCGCTCGGCGGTTCGCGGTGGACGGCTATGACGTCGTGGTGCCCAACCTGTACTCCCGCGAGGCTCCCGGCGCCGAGCCCGACGATGCCGCCGCGACCGTACGTGCCCAGGGTGGCGTGCCGGACGAGCGGCTGATCGGCGATGTCGGTGGCGCGGCGCGGTACCTGCGCGGGCTGGCCAGCTCCAACGGCAAGGTCGCTACCATCGGGCACTGCTCCGGTGGCCGGCAGTCGGTGCTGGCGGCCTGCAACCTGGAGGTGCAGGGCGCGGTGGACTGCTACGGCGCCTTCGTGATCGGCACCCCTCCAGAAGGCTTCGCGCTGAAGGTGACCGGCTTGGAGGACCAGCTGCCGAACCTGTCCGGCCCGCTGCTCGGGTTGTTCGGCAACGAGGACGGCTACCCACCGCCGGCTGACGTGGACACCCTGGACCGGCTGCTCACCGAGCTGGGCAAGGAGCACGAATTCCACCGCTACGACGGCGCCGGCCATGCTTTTTTCTCCACCGACCGGCCCTCCTACCGGCAGGAGCAGGCCGAGGACGGCTACCGCAAGATCGCAAGCTTCTTCGCCCGGACGATCGGCTGACGACGGATGTGCACCTACACGACCGAACACGCCACGATCACCGGTAGCGGCAAGGGCAAGACCGGGTGGTTCGCGCTGACCGACGCCACCGTCTACTACGACCACCCGGTGCACGCCCAGGCCGGGCACACCCTCAATATCGACTTCGCCAACCCAACCGGTGCGCCGGGCAATCGGGTTGCCCTGGAACTGACCGCGGAGTCGGCGCGCGAGCTGATGGCAGCCATCGAGCGGGCGCTGGGATCGGTGCCGGCGGAGCTGCTGGCTGCCGGCTAGTTGTTGCGCTGGCCACCACCGCGCGACCGGACCGGCGACGCGGATTAGGGTCAGCTTCCATGCGAGCTGCCTACGCCTCTGCCCTGAATCCCGACTCGCCGCTGGACGGCCTGGTGGTCGGCGAGCGGCCGGAACCGGACGTCCGGCCGGGCTGGACCACGGTCGAAGTCAAAGCCGCCAGCCTGAACCACCACGACCTGTGGACGCTGCGCGGGGTGGGCATCACCGCCGACCGGCTGCCGATGATCCTCGGCTGCGACGCGGCCGGGATCGACACCGCTACCGGCGCCGAGGTGGTGGTGCACTCGGTGATCAGCGCCGAGGGCTGGACCGGCGATGAGACGCTGGATCCCGGCCGCTCGCTGCTGAGCGAGAAGCACCAGGGCTCGCTGGCCGAGCTGGTCACCGTGCCCAGCGCGAACGTGATCGCCAAGCCGGCCGACCTGAGCTTTGCCGAGGCGGCCTGCCTGCCGACCGCCTGGCTGACCGCGTACCGGATGCTGTTCGTCAATTCCGCGCTGCGGCCTGGGCAAACGGTCCTGGTGCAGGGTGCCACCGGTGGGGTCGCCTCGGCCTGCATCGGGTTGGCTCGGGCGGCCGGCCTGCGCGTCTGGGCGACCGCGCGCACCGAGGCCAAGCAGGCTGCCGCGCTCGAACTCGGCGCTCATCAGTCCTTCGCCTCCGGTGCCCGGCTGCCCGAGCGGGTCGACGCGGTGATGGAGACGGTCGGGGCGGCCACCTGGTCACACTCGTTGAAGTCACTGCGGCCCGGTGGCCAGGTCGTCATCTCGGGCGCCACCTCCGGGGCGGTGCCACCGGCCGAGCTGAACCGGATCTTCTTCCTGCAATTGCAGGTGATCGGCTCCACCATGGGTACCCGCGCCGAGCTCGCGAACCTGATGAGCCTGCTGAGCTCGACCGGCCTGCGACCGCGGATCGACCGGACCCTGCCGCTCGATCAGGTCGCCGACGGCCTGCGGGCGATGGAAGCCGGCGGCCAGGTCGGCAAGATCGTCGTCGAGTTCTAACCTGACCGGCGAGTGAGCATCGAGCGAGGCGCCGAGCGAGCGGTCCGCTGAGAGAGCCTGACGTCGCCTGCGGTTGGCCAGCAGGCGGTGTTAGATTCGAAAGCCTGAACCCCGACAGATGGGACACGCAGGCATGGATCTCTCGCTGAGCACGGAAGAGACCGAAACCCGAGACTGGGTACGCACCTTCGTCCGGCGCGAGATCCAGCCACTGGAACCGGAGCTGTTGCGTCGGGAGCGGGCCGGCCGGCCGGGGATCGAGTACGAGGAGATCCGCGCCCTGCGCGCCAAGGCCCGTGAGTCCGGCTTCTGGGGCATCCAGACCCCGACCGAGTACGGCGGGATGGGCCTGTCCGCGGTCATGACGGCCCTCATCGAGGTGGAGCTGGGGCGCTCGTTCGTGCCCTTCTACTTCGGTGGTGCGGCGGACAACATCCTTTTTCACGCGAATGAATCCCAGAAGCAGGAGTACCTGCTGCCGACCATCGAGGGTGACCGGAAATCCTGCTTCGCGATCACCGAGCCGGGTGCCGGGTCCGACGCCCGGGCGATCCGGGCGACGGCCCGCCAGGACGGTGACGACTGGATCATCAGCGGTGAGAAGACCTTCATCACCGGCGGCAACGATGCCGACTTCACCATGGTGTTCGCGGTGACCGACGCCGAGAAGGGGGTCGACGGCGGGGTCACCTGCTTTCTGGCCGACCGCGAGATGGGCTGGAAGTCCGAACTCATCGACACCATGGGCGAGTGGGGGCCGGCCGCGCTGATCTTCGACGAGGTACGGGTGCCTGCCCGCAATATCCTCGGCGAGCTCGGGCAGGGTTTTGCCTTGGCAATGCAGTGGATCGGCCGCGGACGCTACCTGTTGCCCGCCCGCGCGCTGGGCGCCTGTGAGCGACTGGTGGAGATGTCCATGGGGCATGCCCGCAACCGGGTGACCTTCGGCAAGCCGATCGCCGAGCGGCAGGCCATCCAGTGGATGATTGCCGATTCCGCCGTAGAAATCGAGGCATTGCGCTGGCTGGTGCTGGCAGCGGCGTTCCAGGTGGACTCCGGCAAGGATTCTCGCCAGGCCCAGTCGATCGCGAAACTGTACGGCGGGATCAAAGCAAACGAGATCGTCGACCGGGTACTACAGATCCACGGCGGGATGGGCTACACCCGCGAACTGCCGATCGAGCGCTGGTACCGCGAGCTACGGCTGCTACGGATCTATGAGGGGACGGATGAGATCCAGCGCCGGACCATCGCCCGCAACCTGCTCAAGGGACACGCCTCGATCCGTGGCGCACTCGGCTAGCTAGTTAGTTCGCGGGTTTGACCGCCTGCAACGTATAGCTGTGCGGCAGTCGCTCCGGCCGGTCGGTGAGGCGCCACTCGCCGCCACCCAGCTCGGTCATCCGACCGGGCAGCGCGCACCACGGCACGCTGTCGTGCTCCTCGAACGCGGTGAGGTGCAGGCCGGCCGCGAACAACGAGGTGATGATCTCACCGAGACCGTGATTCCAGGACGCCGACCAGTTGTGCTCGAACTCCACGTCGGTCTCGACATAGGTGCCGGGCTCTTCGAAGAGCACCGGTTTCACCGTTTCGAAATAAGGGTAATCGATCACCAACCGGTCCAGCTGGGTGTCGTCCACCGCCCAGAGCATCGGGTGGCCCTCCCGGATGAACAGCCGGCCGCCCGGCTTGAGCAGTTGCCCGACGAGCTGCCCCCAGCGGGCGATGTCGGGTAGCCAGCAGAGCGCGCCGATCCCGGTGTAGACGAGATCGAACTGCCCGGCACCGAGTATTTCTGCCGCCTGGTAGGCATCGGCCTCGACGAATTCCAGCTCCGCGCCAACCTCGGCGACCAACCGGCGGGCCTCGAGCAGAGCGGCCGGCGAGAAGTCCAGGCCGGTCATCCGCGCCCCGAGCCGCTGCAAGGACAGCGTGTCGGTGCCGATGTGGCACTGCAGGTGGATGCCGCGCAGGCCGGTGAGGTCACCGAGCCGGTCACGATCGAAGCGCACTACCTCGCTGAGAAATGCTGGGTCCTCGGCAAACTGCCGGAAGGCGTAGCCAGATGAGGCGGCATGTGCCGGGGCCCGCTCGTCCCAGTTGGCCCGGTTCAGTGCTCGGTAGTCGTCCACCCGAGCAGTTTCGCATCGCTGGCCAGCGGATTTAGCCGCTACTGCTCGCAGGCGATGCCATCGTGGTCGGCGTCGGATTTCTTGTTGGCGTTGTACAGCGCGGTGTTGACCACCGGCTTGTACTTGGCGTGGCCACCACTCCGACGCACATCCCGGGCACCGGATCGCGCGACGCCGCCCTTGTAGACCTTGTGCATCTCCGTGCAGTTCTTGAACACCCGCGGCTTGGCCGCGGCCTGCGCGGACGCCGGCATCACCAGCCCGACCGCGAGCAGGGTCAACGCGGTGACGGCGATGGCGCGGACAGTCGGCATAGTGGGCTCATTCAGTGGCGTTAAATTTCTGTGAGATCGTACCTCACCAATCACCGATCCGGCTAACGCTCCTGCCACCGAGCCGGAAGGTCCTCCCCGGCTGCGTCCTGCCGGCTCCGTGATCACGCCGCCGGGTCGGCGTTTAACCTGTGAGGGTGTGGGTGGGACGGTCCGAGCATGGCTGACGCCGAGGACGTGCGCCGGCTGGCGCTGGCCCTGCCCCAGGTGGTCGAGATCGACAGCGACGGCTTTGACTTTCGGGTGGCGAACAAGGGGTTCATCTGGTCCTACCCCGAGCGCGAGCCGGGCCGCCCGCGACGGATCCGAACCGATGTCGCGGTGTTGTTCGTCGGTGACGAGGCCGAGAAGCAGGCCCTGCTGCTCGGTGAGCCCGACGTCTTCTTCACCACACCGTCCTACGACGGGTTACCGATGGTGATGCTCTGGCTGGACCAGGTAGGCATCCCACGCTTGGACGAGCTGGTCACCGACGCCTGGCGGATGCGGGCACCGGTCGGTTGCTAGCGGCGCTTGCCACCGAGCCGGAAACTCCGGCGAGTCTGGCACTGGCCGTCGATCACCTGCAGCACGGCAAGCTCGGTGGCGATCGTGCTGACCGGCAGCCGCGCTCGAACAGCCGCGAACATCGGTTGGAGCTCGGCGTCGGTTCCAGTGCTGGACACCGTCAGGTGCGGGACCGGCTCGGGGCCGAATACCCCACCGTAGGGTGGGTATTCCGGCCAGCAGGTGCCGAAGTCGTCAGTGAGCCCCAGGAACGGCTCGGCCGGTTCGGGTGCCAGCCAGTGCACGCTCGGGCCGCTCGCGCTGTCGAAGATCTCGAAGCGGGTGAAGCTCACCTCGATCGGGTCCCAGCTCTTGGCCAGCTGGCCGACCGCATCCAGGTCTGCCTCGGTGATCTCGCCGGGCGCTATCCAGGGCACCAGCACGCTGACGTGGGCAAGCACGCCGGTGACGACGGCATCGAAACGAGACCGCCACTGCCCCACCACCGGGTCGAGTTCGGGCAGCAGGACGACCAGGCCGCTGTGGTCGGCCGGTGGGAGCGGCCGGCTCACTTCTTCGCGGTCTCCGGCGAATCCGAGGTGGACAGCGCCGCGATGAAGGCCTCTTGCGGCACCTCGACCCGTCCGACCATCTTCATTCGCTTCTTGCCTTCCTTCTGCTTTTCCAGCAGCTTGCGCTTGCGGGTGATGTCACCGCCGTAGCACTTGGCCAGTACGTCCTTGCGGATCGCCCGGATGCTCTCGCGGGCGATCACCCGGGAACCGATCGCGGCCTGGATCGGTACCTCGAACTGCTGGCGCGGGATCAGCCCGCGCAGCTTGGTGGTCATCATTACCCCGTAGGCATAAGCCTTGTCCTTGTGCACGATGGCCGAGAACGCGTCGACCGGCTCGCCTTGCAGCAGGATGTCGACCTTGACCAGCTCGGCTTCCTGCTCGCCGGCCTCCTCGTAGTCCAGGCTCGCGTAACCCCGGGTGCGGGACTTCAGCGCGTCGAAGAAATCGAAGATGATCTCACCCAGCGGCAGCGTGTAGCGCAGCTCGACCCGGGTCTCGGACAGGTAGTCCATCCCGAGCAGGGTGCCGCGCCGGGTCTGGCACAGCTCCATGATCGCGCCGATGTACTCGCTAGGCGCGATGATCATCGACTTGACGATCGGCTCGTGCACCTCGGCGATTTTCTGCCCGGACGGCCAGTCGGACGGGTTCGTCACCACGAACTCACGCTTGTCCTCCAGCACCACCCGGTTCACCACGTTCGGCGCGGTAGAGATCAGGTCGAGGCCGAACTCCCGCTCCAGGCGGTCCCTGGTGATCTCTAGGTGCAACAGCCCCAGGAAACCGCAGCGGAAGCCGAAACCGAGTGCGGCGGAGGACTCCGGCTCGTACACCAGAGCGGCATCGTTGAGCTGCAGCCGGTCCAATGCATCGCGCAGCAAAGGGAAATCCGAACCGTCGATCGGGAACAGCCCGGAATACACCATCGGGATAGGGTCGCGGTAGCCGCCGAGCGCCTGCTTGGCGGGCTTGGCGGCATCGGTCACCGTGTCACCGACCTTGGACTGCCGAACGTCCTTCACCCCGGTGATCAGGTAGCCCACCTCTCCGACGCCCAGGCCCTTGCTGACCACCGGTTCGGGTGAGATCACGCCGACCTCGAGCAGTTCGTGGGTGGCGCCGGTGGACATCATCTTGATCCGCTGCCGTGGGCTGATGTGCCCGTCGATCACCCGGATGTAGGTGATCACGCCGCGGTAGATGTCATAGACCGAGTCGAAGATCATTGCCCGGGCCTGGGCATCCGCGTCGCCGACCGGGGCCGGGACGTCGCGGCAGATCACGTCGAGCAGTTCGGCCACACCTTGACCGGTCTTGGCCGAGACCCGCAGTACCTCGTCGGGATCGCAGCCGATGATGTGCGCGATCTCGGCGGCATACAGGTCTGGTTGGGCGGCCGGCAGGTCGATCTTGTTCAGCACCGGGATGATCTGCAGGTCGTTCTCGAGCGCCAGGTAGAGGTTGGCCAGCGTCTGGGCCTCGATGCCCTGCGCGGCGTCCACCAGCAGCACCGCCCCCTCACAGGCGGCCAGGCTGCGCGACACCTCGTAGGTGAAGTCGACGTGGCCCGGGGTGTCGATCATGTGCAGGGTGTAGTCGGTCCCGTCCAGCTGGGACTGCCAGGGCATCCGGACGTTCTGCGCCTTGATGGTGATGCCGCGCTCGCGCTCGATATCCATCCGGTCCAGGTACTGCGCCTTAGCCTGGCGCGGATCGAGCACACCGGTCAACCGCAGCATCTGATCGGCCAGCGTCGACTTGCCGTGGTCGATGTGGGCGATGATCGAGAAGTTGCGGATGCGCTCCGGCGCGGTGTTGCCGGGCGGGCTCGGGATGGCGGGCACGGGCTGTCGTCTTCTGCTCTCTGCGATGGGCTCCGCCGGCGTGGTTGGCGAAGCGGCTGGGCTGAGTAGTACCCAATTCTCCCATGCCCGGGGCAGTGGGACGCACCGTCAGGACGTGAGCACCCCGGTCAGGATGCGAGGATGGGCGGATGAGCCAGCCAATCACAGATCCGCGCGCCGTTTCGGAATACCGCATTGCCGCCACCTCGCTGAGGGCTGGTGACCTGGTCAACACCTCACCGGGCGGCGAGGACGACTGGCAGCAGGTGTTGTCGGTGCACACCACGGAGACACCCGACGCGATAGCAAACGCCGACGCGGCCATCCTGGTCGCCGAGGTCGGTGACCGGTACGTGGTGGTCCGGCTCAGCGATGTGGCGCCGGTGGACAGCCCGGTCTACTTCTCCAATGGCGCGGCGCTGGCGTTCGGGATCGACGGCGCGGACGACGGCCCGGTCACCGAGGTGCTGTCCGATCCCGATTCGGTGCGTACCTTCCTCTACACCCGGTTCGAGCTGGTGACGGTCCGTTCCTGAGCCGCTTTCGCCCCTGATTCGGGGCGGCCGAGACGTCCAGGACCGGTGATTTGGGCAGCGGTCGAGCGCACTGGTAATCTGGCGAGGTTGTCCGGGACCTGTCCGGGCGAGAAAACTTCTCTCAACGATCGGCATTTGAGGCAACTTCGTGGCGAACATCAAGTCCCAGATCAAGCGGATCCGTACCAACGAGGCCGCTCGGCTGCGCAACAAGAGCGTCAAGAGCTCGCTCAAGACGGCTGTCCGCTCCTTCCGGGAGGCCGCTGAGTCCGGCGACAAGGACAAGGCGAGCACTGCTTTCGCGCACGCGTCCCGCCAGCTGGACAAGGCCGTCAGCAAGGGCGTCATCCACGCCAACCAGGCCGCCAACAAGAAGTCGGCAATGGCGCAGCGCGCCAACGCGCTCTAGGCCCAGCTACTTTCCACCAGCCCGCGTTTCGGCCGCCCGGCCGGTACGCGGGCTGTGTGCTGCCCGCAGCAGATCTTTTGGGGACATGGCGCGGGGCTTCTGGGTGCTGGCTGTCAGCGGGTCGCGCGGGCGTGCGCGATCTTGCGGACCGCCGATTCCAGCGCGTAGTGCGGGTCCGCAGCGTTGCCCTTCACGTCGGCGTTGAGTGCCGCGACCACGGCCAACGCGCGCCGCAGACCGGTCTCGTCCCAGCCCCGCGACTGGCTCCGGCCGCGTTTGACCTTCCACGGCGGCATCCCGAGGGCCGGCGCCAGCCGGAACGGGTCGCCGGGACCGGCACCGAGCACCCGGGCGACGGTCCGCACCCCGTCGGCTAGCGCGTCGGCGATCACCACCGGCGGCACGCCGACGTTCAGCGCCCAGCGCAGATTGGTCAGCGCACCGGCCACATTGCCGAGCACAGCCTGATCGGCGACCGCGAAGCCGGTGACCTCGGCCCGTCCACGGTGGTAGGCCGCCACCGCAGCCGCATCGATGGCTCCCCCGGTATCGCCGACCAGCTGAGCGGTGACGGCCGAGATCTCGCGCAGGTCGCTGCCGATTGCCTCCAGCAGCGCGGCAGCCGCATCCGGGGTGATCTTGCCGCGAAAGCGCCGGACCTCGCTGCGTAGGAAATCCTGCCGCTCGTCGGCGCGCGATAGCTTGGCGCAGCTGATCTCGGCCGGCTTGGCCTTACGGACCACCTCGAGGATCGCCTTGCCCTTGGCCGCCCCGAGATGCTGTACGACGATCGTGCAGTCGGGATCGGAGTCGATCAGCATCGGCAACACGGTCTGGGCCAGCGCGGCCGGCAGGTCCTGAGCCGAGCGGAGCAGCACCAGCCGACGACCACCGAACAGCGACGGGCTGAGCAGCTGGATGATGTCGGCGGCATCGATCGTGCTCGCTTCGCACTCGTGCACCTCGGCGTCCGGATCTTGCGCGAGCACCGCGTGCCGCAGATCCTCGAGCGCCCGGCTGACCAGGAATTCCTCGTCGCCGATGACCAGGGTCAGCGGCGCGACCGGGCTGGTGGTGGAGGACGACACACCTGCATGCTTTCACGGGCGGGTGACAATCGAAGAACCGTCGCGCCGCAGCCGGCCGCGGTGCTGGCCCTGGCCGTCCGGATCACCGGTATCAGGCGCCCGTGGTCTCGGATTACCGCGATGTCGCCGTCCAGGTCGGTCCGCCTGGTCGGCACTCCGAGCCTGGCCATTTCGGCAAGCAGCAGGGGTGACGGGTGGCCGTAGTCGTTGTTCAGCCCGACCGTGATCAGCGCCAGTCGGGCATGGACGGCTTGCAGGAAGGCCGGGTCGGAATAGGCGCTGCCGTGATGCGGGACCTTGAGGATGTCGGCTCGCAGATCGACCCCGGCCGCCAGCAGGTCGTCCTGTGCTTCGAGCTCGGCATCGCCGGGGAGCAGGATCCGCAGGCTACCGATGGTGGCCCGCAGCACCACCGAGGAGTTGTTCGGATCCGACCGGGTGCCCTTGTACAGCCTTCGCGGGCCGAGCACGTCCAGCCGGATCGGGCCGACCGTGAGCACCGCGCCGGCGCTCACCCGGCCCAGCGGCAGCCCACGGGTCGCCAGCACGCCCAGCACCAATCGGTGGCCGGTGATCGGCTCATCCAGTGGCGAGGTCACCACCTGGTCCACCCGGCGATCGTGCAGTACTCCGGACAGCCCACCGACATGATCGAGGTGGGAGTGGGTGAGCACCAGCAGTGGGACTTCCCGGATGCCGAGTCCGCGCAGGCACCGGTCGACGGCCACCGGGTCCGGGCCGGCGTCGATCACCACCGCGCTACCCCCGCCGGCATTGATCGCCAGCGAGTCGCCCTGCCCGACGTCGCAGGCCACGATGATCCAGTTCGGCGGCGGCCAGCCCACCACGACCGCCCGCACCGGGATCTGCAACAACAGCGCGACCACCACGGCAATCGCGGCCAACCCGCGCACCGCCCGTGCTCGGCACAGCCACCAGCAACCTAGCCCGACCGCGGCCAGCGCCAGGCCACCGGCGGTTCCGGACGGCCAGGGCACCGAAGCACCGGGCAGCGAGCCGAAGTATTCGGCCACCCAGACCAGCCACCGGCACGGCCAGCCGGCCAGTTGGGCGAACAGGACCGCAGCAGGCAACCAGAGCACGGAGCAGACCGCGGCCAGCACTCCGAGGACCGTCGCGGCGGCCACCACGGGCTCGGCGAGCACGTTGGCCGGGATCGCGACCAGGCTGATCCGGCCGCTGATGCCGGCGATCAACGGCATGGTGACCAGATGGGCGGCCGCGGCCACCGCGACCGGCTCGGCCAACCCGGCCGGCACGCCCCGAGCGCCCAGTGCCTCGACCCAGCCCGGCGCGATCAGCAGCAACGCCACCGTCGCCGCCACCGAGAGCGCGAAACCGAGGCTGGCCGCCAGGCTCGGCTGCCACATCAGCAGGATCAAGGTGGCCGCGGCCAGCACCGGCAGGGCGGATCGCTGCCGTCCACTGGCCAGCGCGGCCAGCGCAATGGCGGCCATCACGGCGGCCCGCAGCACGCTGGGCGACGGCCGGGCGACGATGACGAAGCCGATCAGTACCAGGCCGCCCACTATCGCGATGGTGCGCGGTGAGGCTCGCAGCCTTTGCAGCAGCAGCGCAACCGTACCGATCAGGATCGAGCAATTCGTACCGGAGACGGCAATCAAATGGGTGAGGCCAGCGATCTGGAAGCGATTGGCCAGCACCGGATCGAGCTGGCTGGTATCGCCGTCCACCAGACCCGGCAGCAGACCGCGGGGCAGGATCGGCAGCCCTGCCGAGGCTCGTTGCAACCCGGCCCGGATGGCGCCGGCCACCCGCTGCCAGGGTGGCGGCCGGCCGAGTAACTGCGGCTCGGTCTGGACGAAGAGGGTCGCGGTAAGCAGGTCATCGGCCAGCGGTGGCGCGAGCCGGCCGTCGAGGCGTACCCGCTGGCCGGGCAGCACTCCGCGCCAGGAATCGGCCGGCGCCAGGATCAGCACCCGGCCCGAGACGGGGTGTCGGCGTCCGGCGATGACGATGGCGAGCACCGAGGCATCGATCGCGCTGCGCGGCGCGGCCGAGACGCCGTGCGAGGCGAGCGGACGTGGATCGCCGTTGATCCGAAG
>JALYVK010000128.1 GCA_030853265.1 Actinomycetota bacterium | reverse complement strand
GGGTGAGGGCGATGGCGGCGAGGCCGGTGGTGGGGAGGTTGTTGCGGCCGGTGATGGTGAGGGTGATGGTGTGGTGGGCTGGGAGTGGGGTCTGGGGTGCGCCGTTGCCGGTGCGGGTGTCCAGTAGCCGGGACGGGGTGACCGGCACATATGAGCCGGGTCCCGCGTTGCTGACGGTGGCTCCGGCCGGTGCCTGCTGACTGACCGCCGACAGCACGCCGAGCAGGACCGTACCGGCGACGGCTGCGGCGAGTAACCGGCGCCACCGCGTAGGCCGCTGCCCTGAATCCGGCTGGTGCCGGACCGATCCGAGGCTTCGGACAGTATTGAACTGGCTCACTCTGACCCCCGTCATCCTTCCCGCGTGGGCCGTGTTGGCCGGCGCGGTCACCTGCCCAAGACTGGGCGGAGTTACGCTAACACGGAGTTAACGAGCTTGTCCCGTCTTAGCGGACGCCCGTCAGAACCAGGAATCGTCGTCCCGGTTGGCTGCGGCGCGGGCCCGCTCGCCGACGGCATCGGTGACCACCCGACTCGCGATGGCGCGTACTGAGGTGTCAACGTCGACTGCCGTCTGATCAGCCAGCAGATAGACCAGGTAGGCGAGCTCGGATAGCTGCTCGGACCACTCGTGTGGCACCCGAAAAGGCCGCCGGCCGCCGTCGGTTGCGGTGTTGGTGGTCTCGGACAACCGGCCCACCGCAGCCACCGCCTGGTGCAGTAGCGCCGGTGCCGTCGAATGCGCCCCTGCCGAGTCGGCCGCGCTCGCGACGGCCGCCTGAAGTTCGCTCATGGCCGCAGAACCTAGCCGATCGGCATTCGCATAGGCTCATTGGCGTGACCAGACCCGGCGACGCTCCACGGCTACGGGTCGCGGTGATCGGAGTCGGCCGGGTCGGATCGGTGATCGCCGCGGCGCTCGGACGGGCCGGCCACCAGCTCGTCGCGGGTACCGGGGTCAGCCGCGATTCCGTCCGTCGGGCCGCCCGATTGCTGCCCGGGGTGCCGCTGATGCCGGCCGACGAGGCGGCGGGTCGGGCCGATCTGGTGCTGCTGACCGTCCCGGACAGCCAACTGCCCGGCCTCATCCAGGGCCTGTCCGCCACCCGGGTCTGGCAACCGGGTCAGCTGGCGGTGCACACCTCCGGCGCGCACGGCATCGAGGTGTTCGCGCCGGCCAGCACGATCGGCGTTCTCGGAATGGCGCTGCACCCGGTGATGACCTTCGCCGGCCGTCCGGAAGACGTCCTGCGGCTCGAAGGCGCGGCGTTCGGGGTTACCGCACCGCCGGAGTTCCGGCCGGTTGCCGAGACCCTGGTGCTCGAACTCGGCGGCGAGCCGGTCTGGGTGCCGGAATCGGCCCGGGCCGGCTACCACGCGGCGCTGTCGATGGGGTCCAACCACCTGGTGACGCTGGTCAACGATTCCCGGGACGTCCTGCTCGCCGCCGGCGTCGAGGACCCGGTACGGCTGCTCGGGCCGCTGCTCACCGCATCGCTGGACAATGCCCTGCGGTTGGGCGACGACGCGCTCACCGGACCGATCTCGCGCGGTGACCGGGCCACCATCGAGGCTCACATCCACGCCCTGACCGGCACCAAGTACCTGCAGCCGTACCTGGCGATGGCCCTGCGCACGATGCAACGCGCGCATGCCTCGGGCCGGCTCAGCCAGCAGCAGTGCGCCGATCTGATCGAGGGCATCGAGCAGGCCGACAGCGGTTCCGGATGACCGGCGGCGGTCGATGAGCCGGTTGGTCCGCAGCCGGGACGAGCTGCGCCAGGCCCGTTCGGAACTGGCCGGCACGGTGGGCCTGGTACCGACGATGGGGGCCCTGCATGCCGGCCACCTGGCCAATATCGCGGCGGCCCGGAGCAACTGCGACGCGGTCGTGGTCAGCATCTTCGTCAACCCCATGCAGTTCAACCAGGCGGCCGATCTCGAGCGCTACCCGCGCCCGTTGGCCGCCGATCTGGCGCTCTGCGAGCAGGCCGGGGTCGACCTGGTCTGGGCGCCGGACGTCGACACCGTCTACCGAGGCGGTACGGCCGGGGTCTGGCTGACCGCGGGCGCGCTGGCCGATCAGCTGGAAGGCCCGGCCCGGCCCGGCCACTTCGACGGGATGCTCACGGTGGTCGGCAAGCTGTTCAACAGCATCCGGCCGGATCGGGCGTTCTTCGGGGAGAAGGACTACCAGCAGCTGGCCCTGATCCGGCGGCTGGTGCTCGATCTGGACCTGGACGTCCAGATCGTGGGGGTTCCGACCGTCCGGGAGCCGGACGGGCTGGCGCTGTCCAGCCGTAATGTGTTCCTGGCCGCCGACGAGCGGAGCCGGGCGCTGGCGCTCAGCCGGGCATTGCTGGCGGGCCAGGCGGCGGCCGGTGATGCCGGACAGGTGCTGGCAGCCGCGCGCGCCGAGCTGGCCAGGGTCGAAGGGGTGGACGTGGAGTATCTGGAACTGCGCGATCCGGGGCTGGGACCGGTGACCACGGCCGGGCCGGCCCGGCTGCTGGTGGCCGCCCGGGTCGGCGCCACCCGGCTGATCGACAACGTCGCGATCGAGCTTGCCGGATGAACCTGCCACAGCGGCTGCTGGCCCCGGCACCGGGCTGGATCGTGGAGACCGACGTGGTGGTGGTCGGCTCCGGGATCGCCGGGCTGACCACCGCACTGCGGATCGCTGGTGGCGCCCGGACCGGCACCGGATTGCGGGTCATGGTGGTCACCAAGGACGTCCTGGCGGCCGGTTCCACCCGGTGGGCGCAGGGCGGCATCGCGGCGGCGCTCGGTCCGGACGACACCACGGCCGAGCACCTGCTCGACACCCTGGTGGCCGGCGTCGGCATCTGTGACCCGGACGCGGTGCAGGTACTGGTGGACGAGGGCCCCGAAGCGGTCGGTGAGCTCATCGAACTCGGCACCCGGTTCGACCGCGGTGGCGGCGGTGAGCTGTCGCTGACCCGGGAGGGCGGCCATCACAAGGACCGGATCGCGCATGCCGGCGGCGACGCGACCGGAGCCGAGATCGAACGGGCGCTGGTCGCCGCGGTGCTGGCCGCGCCCGGTATCGAGGTCATCGAACATGCCCTGGTGCTCGACCTGCTGCCGACCGCCGCGGGTGGCGTCGGCGCGGTCACCCTGCACGTGATGGGCGAGGGCGAGCTGGACGGCGTGGGGGCGGTCCGGGCCCGGGCGATCGTGCTGGCCACCGGCGGCATCGGGCAGGTCTACTCGGCGACCACCAACCCGGCGGTGTCCACCGGGGACGGGGTGGCGGCGGCGCTGCGGGCCGGCGCGGTGATCCGCGACCTAGAGTTCGTCCAGTTCCACCCCACGGTGCTCTGGCTGGGCGGGGCAGCCGCCGGCCAGCAGCCGCTGGTCAGCGAGGCCGTCCGGGGTGAGGGCGCGTTCCTGCTCGATCACGACGGCGTCCGGTTCATGCAGGGTCAGCACGAGTTGGCCGACCTGGCCCCGCGCGATGTGGTGGCCAAGGCGATCCTGCGCCGGATGCGCGAGAGCGGCACCGAGCATGTGTGGCTGGATGCCCGGCAGTTCGGCGCCGAGAAGTGGCGGGTCCGGTTCCCGACCATCCTGGCCACCCTGACCTCGCTCGGGATCGATCCGGTCCGCCAGCTCATCCCGGTCGCCCCGGCCAGCCACTACGCCTCCGGCGGGATCGCCACCGACCTGTCCGGACGAACATCGGTGGGCGGCCTGTACGCCTGCGGCGAGGCAGCCTGCACCGGTGTCCATGGCGCCAACCGGCTGGCCTCCAACTCGCTGCTGGAGGGGCTGGTGTTCGGCCGGCGGATCGCCGCGGACGTGCTGGCCGGCCTACGTCCGGGCGCCCCGCTGCCAGAGCTGGGCATCGACGTCCGCGGCGCCGGCGTGCTGGCCGCCGGTATCCGTAGCCAGTTGCAACGCGAGATGTCCACCGACGCCGGCGTGATCCGGGACGCCCCTGGTCTGGCCCGGGCGGCGTCCGCGCTGCAGCGGCTGTCCGCCCAGCGCAGCGGCGGCGCCGGCACCGAATCGTGGGAGGCGACCAACCTGCTCACCGTCGCCACCGCGCTGGTGGCCGCCGCGGCCCGGCGGACCGAGACCCGCGGCTCGCACTGGCGCGAGGACTATCCCGATGCCGACGAGCAGTGGATCGGGCACCTGGATCTGCGGCTGGGGCCCGACGGCACCATCCTGACCGACTACCTACCCGCGAAGGCTGGCTAGATGAGTTCACCGATCGACCCCGACGTCAGCAATGCGCTCACCGAGGCGGGGCTCAGCCCGCTGATGGTCGCGCACGTGGTCGGCCGGGCACTGGCCGAGGACCTGGCCGATGGGCCGGACATCACCACCATCGCGACGATCGCCGCCGACCAGGTGGGGCAGGCCGACGTGGTACCCCGCGAGGCCGGCGTGGTGGCCGGGCTACCGGTGGTGGCCTTCGTGTTCGCGATGGTCGGCGAGGGCCGGGTGCGGGTCGAGATCGACGCGGCCGACGGCGACATCGTCGACATCGGCCAGGTACTGCTGCGGGCCAGCGGCCCGGTCCGGGATCTGCTGACCGCCGAGCGCACCGCGTTGAACGTGCTCACCCACCTGTCCGGGATCGCCACCCTGACCCGGATCTGGACGGACGCGGTGAGCGGCAGCAAGGCCCAGATCCGCGATACCCGCAAGACCATGCCGGGCCTGCGCGCGCTGGAGAAGTACGCGGTGCGCTGCGGGGGCGGGGTGAACCACCGGATGTCGCTGTCGGACGCGGCTCTGATCAAGGACAACCACGTCGCGGCGGCGGGTTCGGTCGGCGCGGCGTTCGCGCTCGTCCGGGCGGCGGCCGCCGAACTGGACCGCGAGCTCGAGATCGAGGTAGAGGTCGACACCCCGCTGCAGTGTGCGGAGGCGATCGAGGCCGGCGCGCAGCTGATCCTGCTGGACAACATGAGCCTGGCCGACCTGCGGATCTGCGTCGAGCTGGCGGCCGGTACCGGGATCAGATTGGAAGCCTCCGGCGGCCTCAGCCTCGGGGTGGCCGCCGCGGTGGCCGGCACCGGGGTGGACTACCTCTCGGTCGGTGCGCTCACCCACTCGGCCCCGGTGCTGGACATCGGCTTAGACCTCACAGTCACAGACCTCACGGTGACCGAAGCCCGCACGGTGGCGGACGCCTGATGCTGCTCGCCATCGATATCGGCAACACCAACACCGTCCTCGGCGCGTTCGACGGCGACCAGATCGTGCACTCCTGGCGGATCAAGACCGATTCCCGCAACACCGCCGACGAGCTGATGCTCACCTTTCAGGGCCTGCTGCACGGCCTGACCGTGACCGGGATCGCGGCCTGTTCGACGGTGCCGGCCGCGCTGCGGGAACTGCGCACCATGCTCACCCGGTATTGGCCGGAGCTGCCGACCGTGCTGGTCGAGCCGGGCATCAAGACCGGGGTGGCGTTGCTGTTCGACAGCCCCAAGGAGGTGGGCTCGGACCGGATCGTCAACACCCTCGCCGCGTTCCACCTGATCAGCGGGCCGGCCATCGTGGTGGACTTCGGCACCTCCACCAACTTCGACGTGGTCAGCGGCCGGGGCGAGTTCCTCGGTGGCGCGCTGGCCCCGGGGATCGAGATCTCGCTGGACGCGCTGGCCTCCCGGGCCGCTCAGCTGCGCAAGGTCGAGCTGGTCACGCCGCGCTCGCCGATCGGCAAGAACACCGTCGAGGCGTTGCAGTCGGGCATCCTGTACGGCTTCGCCGGCCAGGTGGACGGGCTGGTTCGGCGGATCGCCGCGACCCTGGAACCGGCGGCGCCCGACTCGATCGAGGTGATCGCAACCGGTGGGCTGGCGCCGCTGGTGGTCCAGCACTGCGAGACCGTCAGCCGGCACGAGCCGGACCTGACCCTGATCGGATTACGGCTTATCTACGAACGCAATACCTGATCAGCGGCGGTACTGGCGAAGCACCGTGGTGCGTTGCGGGAACTGCACCACCGGGCCCTGCAACTCGGCGTACTGCGACACCAGCACCCGCAGCCGACGGTCGATGGCCGCGCGCTCGGCAGCGGTTCGGGTGATCACCCAGCTCCAGGTGTGCACCAGATCGATCAGGCCGTCCGGGCCGGGTAACTCGTGCTGCCAACTGCTCAAGTTCTCTTGCGGATCGGTGAAGAGCTCGGCGTCGAGCTGGACGAACTCGGCGGATCGGTGGCTGTCCCGATCCCTGGTCGCCTGGTAGATCTTCGGCACCCAGCTGACGCTCGGATCGGGGTAGTTCCAGATCAGTCCGACCACGCCGCCTGGTCGCAGCACCCGGGCCAGCTCGCGATCGGTGTCCGGCCGGGCGAACCAGTGGAAGGCCTGGCCGGCCAGCACCGCGTCCACCGATCCGTCGGGCAGCGGGATCCGTTCGGCGCTGCCGTCCAGCGCCTGTGCCTGCGGGACGTAGTCAGCCAGCACCGCCCGCATCGCCGGGTCGGGCTCGACCGCGACCAGCTCGCGGGCCCGGCCGACGAGTGACCGGGTGAGCTTGCCGGTGCCGGCGCCGAGGTCGAGAATTCGCTGCGGTTGCTCGATATTCTCCAACGCAAAGTCGATCGCCTCGGCCGGGTAGGACGGCCGCACCAGGGCGTACCGGGCAGCTTCGGCACCGAAGGAGCGGGCAAGGTTCATAGCTGCATTGTGCGGCCCGAAACCG
>JALYVK010000127.1 GCA_030853265.1 Actinomycetota bacterium | reverse complement strand
CGTCGCCACCGGCCGATGCCCGGCTGCGCAGCGCGTTCACCTGGCCGGCCAGCTTGGCCAGGCCCTCGCGCCGATCGGCTACCGCCCGGGCCGCGGCGACCAGGGCGCGTTCGGCATCGGCCAGTTCCCGCTCGCCCTGCTGCCGATCGGTGACGGCGCTCTGCAGGGCGAGCCGGGCCAGTTCGAGCTCGTCGACCAGCATCAGCTCGGTCTCACGGATCTCGGACGCTTCGTTCTCCAGCTCTTCCGGGTCTCGTCCGCGCCGTTCTTCCTCGGCGAACTCCGACAGGTGCCGCAGCCGCTCGACGGCCAGCGTGCGGGTACCCCGGAAGCGCTCCTGCAGGGCCGACAGGGTGAAGAAGACCTCCTGGGCTGCCGCGACCGCCGGTGCGTCGCTGGCCAGCGCCTTTTCCAGCTCCGATTCCGACACGGTGGCGGTACCCAACGACTGCTCGACCTCGGCCCGCCTGGCCCGGATCGCGGTCTCATCGGCAACCTCGGCCTGCACCGTCTCGCGCAGGGTGGCCAGGTCATCGGCCAGCAGCCGCAACCGCGAATCGCGAAGTTCGGCCTGTACTCCGGCGGCTCGGCGGGCGACCTCGGCCTGCCGGCCCAGCGGCTTGAGCTGCCGGCGCAGCTCACCGGTCAGGTCAGTCAGCCGGGTCAGGTTGGCCTGCATCGCGTCCAGCTTGCGCAGCGCCTTTTCCTTGCGCTTGCGGTGCTTGAGTACGCCGGCCGCTTCTTCGATGAAACCGCGGCGGTCCTCCGGACGGGCCGACAGGATCGAGTCGAGCTGGCCCTGGCCGACGATCACGTGCATCTCGCGGCCGATGCCGGAGTCCGACAGCAGCTCCTGGATATCCAGCAGCCGGGCGCCCTCGCCGTTGATCTCGTACTCGCTGGCACCGTCCCGGAACATCCGCCGGGTGATCGACACCTCGGCGAACTCAATCGGCAACGCGCCGTCGGTGTTGTCGATGGTCAGGGTGACCTCGGCCCGGCCCAGCGGCGGCCGGCCGGCGGTACCGGCAAAGATGACGTCTTCCATCTTGCCGCCACGCAGTGCCTTGGCACCCTGCTCGCCGAGCACCCAGGCGATGGCATCGACCACGTTGGACTTGCCGGAACCGTTCGGGCCGACCACCGCGGTGATACCCGGCTCGAAACGCAGGGTGGTCGCCGAGGCGAAGGACTTGAAGCCCTTGAGGGTCAGTGACTTGAGATGCACTCAGGCTCCGGACAGGGATCGACGGCAAGAACTGTCAGCCGGCCGATCGAGGCAGGCTGCTGCTGCTGCAAGGAATCTACCGTCCGAGGCCGGCCCGGGCCGCTCGACGCGACGCCCGGCCAAGCGGTGACTCAGGCCAGCGCGGAGGCGTCGGTGGTGATCCGATGCAACTCGTCGAGCAGCTGCTCTGATTCGCGTGCCGCTCGCAGCTCGGACAGCTCCGTCTCGAGGCTGCGCACTCGGCTCCTGAGCCGGGCGACCTCCTCGACGAGATAGCGATCCGCGGAAGTGGGGAGGTGACCCAGCAGCGCCCTGGCCATGTGGCGACCTTTCAGGACTCCCGGTGCTCGTGCGGCGAAGGTCTCACGGCGGTGGATCCGCAAACGCAAGCCCCCGGCGAGCTGCCGGTGGAGAGTTGATGTGGTATTGCAATGGTGGCACCGCGGGCCCGAAGAAACAAATCGCGCCATTCAGCGTTCGGCGAAGCCGACCAACCCGCCGCGGGCCGGGCCAAAACGGGTCACCACCGTCTGCACGGTGCCGGGGGTGGCGCCGCCGCGCAGCTGCTCGACCAGCCGGTCGAGTGCGTCCCGATCGCCTTCGGCCAGCACCTCGACCCGGCCGTCGGACAGGTTCGTCGCCCGGCCGACCAGGCCGAGTTCCAGGGCCCGAGATCTGGTCCACCAGCGGAATCCGACGCCCTGCACCTGGCCGTGCACCCAGGCCGTCAGCCGCACTTGCTCGCCGGTCCTCGGTGCGTCCTCGGTCACCCGGCGGACGGCCGGGGCGGCCGCTGGCAGGACGGGCAGAAGTAGGACGAGCGGTTCATCCACTTCATCCGAGCGATCGGCCGGCCACAGCGCGGGCACGGCTCGCCGAACCGGCCGTAGGCGTTGAGCGAGCGGTCGAAGTAGCCGCTCTCGCCGTTGACGTTGACGTAGAGCGAGTCGAAGGACGTGCCGCCAGCCAGCAACGCGTCGGCGAACACCTGCCGCAGCTCGGCCAGCAGGGTGCGCAACACCGGCTTGCTGAGCCTGGTGGTCGGCCGGTCACCGTGCAGCTTGGCCCGCCAGAGCGCCTCGTCGGCGTAGATGTTGCCGACGCCCGAGATCGAACTCTGATCCAGCAGCAGGCGCTTGATTGTGGTGTTGCGCAGCCGCGCCGAGCCGATCCAGCGCTCGTCGTCGAAGTGATCGTCCAGCGGGTCACGGGCGATGTGGGCGATGCCGGCCGGCACCGAGGTCGGCGGGTCCTCGACCAGCTGGTCGGTGTGCAGGCCGCCGAAGGTGCGCTGATCGACAAAACGCAGCTCGGTGCCACCGTCGATGAAACGCAGCCGGGCCCGCAGGTGATTGCCGGTGGGGGCCTCCGGCGCCAGCATCAGCAGCTGACCGCTCATGCCCAGGTGGGCGATCAGGCATTCCGGGCCGTCGTCCAACGGTAGCCACAGGTACTTGCCACGCCGCTCGGCCGAGCTGACCCGACGGCCGATCAGCCGCTGGGTGAGGTCGTGCGGGCCGGCCAGGTGGCGGCGGATAGCGCGCGGATGCAGCGAGTCGACCTCGGCGATGGTGCGACCGACCACCCACCGGGCAAGCCCGGCCCGGACGGTCTCGACCTCGGGTAGTTCGGGCATCAACCAGCCGCCGGCGCGTCCGGGTCTGGGTCCACGGAAGGAGATCGGTCCGAGTCCACGGAAGGAGACGGGTCCGGGTCCACGGAAGGAAATGGGTCTGGGTCCACGGAAGGGGACGGGTCCGGGGACACAGGCGAGACCTGATCGGTCGCGCCGGTCAGTGCCAGCCAGGCCGCCTCGGCAGCGGCCTGCTCGGCCTCTTTCTTGTTCCGGCCCGGTCGGACGTCATAGGTCACCGAGCCGACCACCGCGGCGGCGGTGAAGGACTTGGCGTGATCCGGGCCGTCGGAGGTGATCAGGTACTCGGGCACCCCCAGGCTCCGCTCGGCGGTCAGCTCCTGCAACGAGGTCTTCCAGTCCAGCGCCGCGCCATGCCCGGGGGCCGCGGCCAGCACCGGATCGAAGAGCCGATGGATCACCTCGGTGGCGGTCACGATGCCGTGTTCCAGGTGGATCGCGCCGAGGATCGCCTCGAGGGTGTCAGCCAGGATCGAGGGTTTGTCCCGGCCGCCGGTCGCGTCCTCGCCACGGCCGAGCAGGACATACTTGCCGATGCCGTCCGGGCCGATACTCCGGGCCACACCGGCCAGCGCCCGCATGTTGACCACCGAGGCGCGCAGCTTCGCCAGCTTGCCCTCGGCCAGCTCGGGATGCCGGCGGTACAGCGCCTCGGTGATGACCACGCCGAGCACCGAGTCGCCGAGGAACTCCAGCCGCTCGTTGTGCGGCACGTCGCCGTTCTCGTAGGCGAAGGACCGGTGGGTCAGCGCACGCCGAAAAAGCTCGGCGTCCATCTCGACGCCGAGCACGGCGGCCAGTTCGGCGGGATCGCCTGCCTTGGGGGGTTTAGCAGCCATGGCTATCGGATCCCGTCATACCGACCGGTGAAAGTCTGCTGGCCGGTCAGACCGCCAGAACCTGCCGGCCGTCGTACTGGCCGCAGTTGGCGCAGGCGGTGTGCGGCAGCTTGGGCTGCGCGCAGGCCCGGTTCGGGCAGGTGACCAAGGTGGGCGCGGTGGTCTTCCACTGCGAGCGTCGTGCCCGGGTGTTGGAACGCGAGGTCTTCCGCTTCGGGACGGCCACGGTTACTCCTGACTCTGGGTGTTTATATGGGTGTGAATTTCTGGGCTTTCTGCCGTTCCGAACCGCTCAGCGAGAGCGGCCCAGCGCGGATCCAACTGGGCGTGCGAGTGATCGTCGGGCAAGTCGTCGAGCCGTTCCCCACAATCGGGGCACAGCCCGGCGCAGTCCGGCTGACACAGCGGGGTCAACGGCAAACTCAACACCACCGCATCCCGCACTACCGGTTCGAGGTCGAGAAAGACGCCCTCGAGCCGGGGAATCTCGTCGGAATCGGTGGTCTCCTCGGTCGTGCTGGCCGGATAGGCGAACAGCTCGACGAAATCGACATCCAACGCTTCAGTGAACCTGGTCAGGCACCGCCCGCATTCGCCCGTGAGCTCACCGGTGACCGAACCTGTCGCGAGGACACCTTCGGAAACCGACTCGATCCGGACGTTCACCACGAGCGGCGCGCCTTCGGGCACCCCGATCATGTCGAGGCCGAGTTGGGCAGGAGCCTCGGTGTCACGCCGATATTGGCGCAGGTCGCCCGGTCGCCGACCGAGTTCCCGGGTATCCAGGACGTACGGGCTGCGCGGGTTCACTGACGACCTTCACCGGTTGTGATTCTGGAAGCTGATGCGGCACTCGGTCCAAACATGGATTTGGCCGTCGTTCAGGTTACCCGAGCCCGTGGTTGCCCGCGAAATCGCTTGGTTTCACCGGCGGCTCAGTCCTCCCGCCGGGTGAGGGCGTCCCGACCGTTCTCGGCCGTGGACAGCAGCCGCTGCAGGTTGTCCACCAGCTCCGAGAGCGTCGTGGAGGCGTAGCCGTGGGCGTCGGCGGTCAGCCGCTCGGCGTACTCCTCCGCGCCGTGCCGGACCTGCTGGGCATGCTCGTCCGCCTCGCTGGTCACCCGGGCTGCCTGTGCCTGCGCGGCCTGCTGCACGCTGGCCGCCGACACCAGGCTGGCCTGCTCGGCAAGGGCCGCTTCGACCAGCTCGTGCGCCTGCATCCGGGCCTCGGCCAGCAGCGCCTCGGCCTGCTCCGTTGCCACCCGGACCTTCTCCTCGGAGCGCTCGACAGCCTCGGACAGCACCCGGTCGCGCTGGGCGACCAGGCCCCTGGCCTCGGCCACCTCAGGCGGCAGCACCTCGCGCAGCGCATCGAGCAGGTCCAGCGTGCGCTCGCGTGGGATGACGCAGGAGGAGGACATCGGCAGCGTCCTGGCCGTCTCGACCAGCTCGACCAGCTCGGTCAGCACCTCATCGGCGCGGGCCAACGTGTGATCAGTCATCGCGACCTCTGGGTGCGGTGCGGGCAGCGCCGGGCGTCCGGTACTCAGTCACGTTCGGTCGAATTCGAATTGAGTTCGGTCACCCGGGCCAGCAGCTGCTTGTGCACCAGCTCGGGCAGCAGGCTGGACACGTCGCCGCCATAGGTGGCGATCTCCTTGACCATGCTGGAGGCCAGGAAGCTGTACTCCGGGTTGGCCGGCATGAACAGCGTGTCGACGCCGGCCAGGCCGCGGTTCATCTGGGCCATCTGCAGCTCGTAGTCGAAGTCGCTGATCGCCCGCAACCCCTTCACGATCACCGGAATGCCGTTAGCGCGGCAGTAGTCGACCAGCAACCCGTGGAAGGAATCGACCCGGACGTTGTCGTAGTCGGCGGTCACCTCCGACAGCAGGGCGATCCGCTCGGCGACGCTGAACAAGCTCGACTTGCTCTTGTTGATCAGCACCGCGACCACCACCTCGTCGTAGAGGTCGGCGGCGCGGCCGATGATGTCCAGGTGCCCATTGGTGACTGGGTCGAAGGACCCGGGGCACACAGCTTTTCTGACTACCGACACCACGCTGATCGACACCTTCGGCACGGGCCCGTCCGGGACGGGCTTCGGTCTCGGCCACCCGGGGAGGCAGCCGCGATTGCTATGCCCGGCGACCGTACCAAAGGCAGCCTTCGCCATAACGTCGTTGCTTCATGGCATTGATCTCATTCGGCCAGGTCGGCTCGGGATCTCGCGAGGACCGTTCGAGCACCACCACCCCGCCCGACCGCAGCCAGCGCTCGTCGGCCAGCACCGTCAGCAGATTGGCGACCGCACCGGCCGGCATCGCGTAGGGCGGATCGGCGAACACCAGGTCATAGGGTTCATCGGCGCCAATCACGGCCAGGTAGGTCTCCGCCGCGCAGCGGTGCACGACCGCGCCGGGCAGGCCCAGCAGCTGAATGTTCTCGCCGATCACGGCGGCCGCCCGGCGATCGGACTCGACGAACACCGCAGCCGCCGCGCCCCGGGACAGCGCCTCCAGGCCCACCGCGCCGGAGCCGGCGAACAGGTCCAGCACCCGGGCGCCGACCAGCTCCAGTTGGGAGGCGAGGGTGTTGAACAGCGCTTCCCGCGCCCGGTCCGACGTCGGCCTGGTGCCCCGAGGCGGCACCGCCAGATGTCGGCCACGCGCCTGACCAGCCACGATCCGAGTCACGACAGCAAACCCTAGTGCCCGCCGGCTCAAGGGGCCTGATCAGATTTTGTCGCGCGCTTAACGGGCTATCCGGACGGCCGATTCCACAACCGGTGGCGGTCGCGCGGACGTATCGTGAGCTGTGACCGAGGACCAACCGCCGGCCTTTCGGCTGCTGCCCGACTCCGGCGAGGAGCCGGCCGCCTCGCCGTCCGAGCAACCGCCCGGGCCTAGGCGGCTGGGGCCGCGCCAGCGGCTGGCCGGCCTGGTTCTCGCGGTCCTGCTGGTAGTCGGCGGCATCGGCCTTCAGCTGCACCGGTCCCGCGAAACGGTCGATCGGCAGGCGGCCGCGGCCGCCGCGCCCCC
>JALYVK010000068.1 GCA_030853265.1 Actinomycetota bacterium | reverse complement strand
GGCCCTCCGGGTGCGCTGCCGGCCGGCACCACTGCCGGCCGAACCGTCCCGGCCAGCCGAACCGTCCCGTCCGGAGGAGCCATCCCGGCCCGACGAGCTATCCCGACCGGACGAGCCACGACCGCTGTCGGAGGCGCCACGCCGGGGTCGTTTGCGATCCGGGCCGCCGAGATCCTCGACCGCCTCGGCGTCCAGGCCGGCCCGAGTGCGCGCGGCCCGGGGCAGCACGCTCTTGGTGTCGGCCGGGATGTCCAGTTCCAGGAACAGGTGCTCCGAGGTCGAATAGGTCTCGGCCGGCTCATGGAAGGGCAGGTTCAGGGTGTCGCAGATCAGCTTCCACTTGGGCAGGTCGTCCCAGTCCACGAAGGTCACCGAGACGCCGGACTTGCCGGCCCGGGCGGTCCGGCCGATCCGGTGCACGTAGGTCATCGCATCTTCGGGGCACTGGTAGTTGATGACGTGCGTGACGTCGTCGATGTCCAGGCCGCGGGCCGCCACATCGGTGGCCACCAGCACGTCCACCTTGCCGGTCCGGAACGCGCGTAGCGCCTGCTCGCGAGCGCCCTGGCCGAGGTCACCGTGCACCGCCCCGGCAGCAAAACCGCGCTCGATCAAATCGTCCGCGACCTTCTGGGCGGTTCGCTTGGTACGGGTGAAGATCAGGGTGAGCCCGCGCCCGTTGGCCTGCAGGATCCGGGCCAGCATCTCGGCCTTGTCCATCGCGTGTGCCCGGTAGGCGAACTGCTCCACGTGCTCGGTGGCGGGGATGTGGGTGTCGGACTCGGCCCGGATCTGGATGGGCTGGTTGAGGAACTGCCGGGCCAGCGACACGATCGGCCCGGGCATGGTGGCCGAGAACAGCATGGTCTGGCGACCGGCGGGCAGCTGCGACATGAGCTTCTCGATGTCAGGCAGGAAGCCGAGATCGAGCATCTCGTCGGCCTCGTCCAGCACCAGGCAGCGAACCTCACCGAGGTTCAGGTGGCCCTGCTGGGACAGGTCCAGCAGGCGGCCGGGGGTGCCGACGACGACGTCCGAACCAGATTTCAGCGCCTCGACCTGCGGCTCGTAGGCCCGGCCGCCGTAGATCGTGACGACCTTGGCACCGAGCTTCTTGCCTGCGGTGCTCAGGTCACCGGCGACTTGGACTGCCAGCTCGCGGGTCGGCGCGATCACCAGGGCCTGCGGTGCGGCGCCCTTGGGGCTGGGCAACGCCAACCGGTTGAGCATCGGCACGCCGAAGCCGAGAGTCTTGCCGGTCCCGGTTCGGGCCTGTCCGATCAGGTCGGAGCCGGCCAGCGCGATCGGCAGCGTCAGCTCCTGGATCGCAAAGGTGTGCTCGATCCCCACGCCCTTGAGCGCCTCGATGATCTCGGGCTTGATATCGAAGGAGGAGAACAGCGGGCTGTCGGGCTTGACCGGAGCCAACGCGGCGAGCGGAGCGGGCTCCGGCAGGGTTGGCGTATCGCTGGGGACGGCATCAGTCATGTTGAGTTTCCACTTCCGCGTACAGGGCGCATCGATTCGTGGGCACCTGTGGCGGGGCCATCGCTACTGGCCACCAGCGCGGCAGACACCCGCTAGGACGGTGAGGCGGGCTGGGTATCACTTGCCCGATATGGCTCGGACACGCCGGCGCCTCAACCGGCAGTCTAGCCGCGTGGCCTCGTCCGTGCAGGCTTAGGCGGGCAAGGCGCCCGGTCGGGGCGGCGAATCCGGGCTACGGTGGCCCCTGCGGAACCTCGGCACCCGGGACCGCCGAACCCCCAGCGAGAGGAATTACGACGGGCATGACCCTACCCAGCAACCTAGACTCAGCGGCCGTGATCGACCTGCTGGGCGTGCTCGCCTACGGCGAGTTGAGTGCCTTCGATCGGATGGCCGCCGATGCCCGGATGGCGCCGACCACCGCGCTGCGCGCCGCGCTGTCCGAGGTGGCGGCGGTGGAGATGGGCCACTACCGCAAGCTGGTGAACCGGATCGCCGATCTCGGTGCCGACCCGCAGCTGGCGATGGCGCCGTTCATCGAGGCGGTCGAAACCTTCCACGCCCGCACCGAACCGCGGACCTGGGGTGAGGCGCTGGTCAAGGCCTACGTCGGGGACGGTCTGGCCGCCGATTTCTACCGTGAGGTTGCCGCCTACGTGGACGAGCCGACTCGGGAGCTGGTCACCGAGGCGCTGGCCGATTCCGGCAACTCCGCATTCGCGATCCGCGAGGTGGGCGCGCTGATCGCGGCCGACCCGACCGCTGCGTCCCGGCTGTCGCTGTGGGGCAGGCGGCTGGTCGGCGAGGCTATCAGCCAGGCACAGCGGGTGGCCGCCGAGCGGGACGCGCTGGTGATGCTGATCGTCGGCGGTGCCGGTGACCTGACCGGGATCAGCCAGCTGACCGACCGGATCACCGGCAAGCACACCGAACGAATGACCGTGATTGGCTTGTCGAACTAAGGGGATTCGCTGCGGCGATTGGTGGCTCGCTCCGCTCCTCGCTCGTACCTCGCTGCGATGCTCACTCCGCGGGATGGCCGACCGCTAGTTGGCGAAGCCGACCCGCCGGGGATCGGCCTGGGCGATCTCGACGTAGGCGACCAGGTTGGCCGGCACGATGATCTTGCGGCCACGCTCGTCGGTGAGCGAGAGCTGTCCGTCCACGCTCTTGAGCGCCGCGGCCACCAGAGCCTCGACCTCTTCCGGAGTCTGGGTGCTTTCCACCAGGATCTCGCGAGGTGTGTGCAGCACGCCGATCTTGACCTCCACGAGCAATCCTCCAAGTTCGCGCCGACGGTGGGAACCGCCCGGTCGTCTGGGTTCCACGCTAGCCGACCGGGGTTGCCGGGCCGCGCCCCGGTGAGTGCGCTGTGAGCGAACGGCAGCGACGCGAGAGCGAGGTCGCTAGCTGCTGCCGTACAGCGGAAAGTGCGAGATCCCCCGCCATTGCAAGGTTTCCAGCAACCGGACGGCCTCCGCCTTCGGGATCGGCCGGTCGGCATCCAGCCACCAGGTGGCGGTGATCTGGGCGGCCCCGGTCAGCGCCACCGACAGCAGTTCGGCCTGCGCCCGGCCAAGGCCGGTATCGGCGGCGACGGTGTCGGCGACCGCCTGCATGGTGAGCCGGGCGACCCGATCCACCCGCTCCCGGACGGCCGGCTCGTTGCCGAGGTCGGACTCGAAGATCAGCCGGAACGCACCCTCGTCGCCCCGGTCGGCGCCGTCGACGAAGTCGAAGTACGCGGTCAGCACGTTGTGCACCCGCACCCGGTTGTCGTCGGTCTCGGCCAGCGCCCGGCGAACCCGGTCCAGCACGTCCTCGGCATGGGTGTCCAGCAGCGCAAGGTACAGGTCGAGCTTGCCCGGAAAATGCTGGTACAGCACCGGCTTGGACACCCCGGCCCGGACCGCGATGTCATCCATCGCGGCCGCGTGATAGCCGTTGTTGACGAACACGTCCTGGGCGGCGGCCAGCAGTTGCTTGCGCCGGGCCGAGCGGGGTAGCCGCGCTCCGCGTGAAGCGTCCACTGTGTCGGTCATCGCGACCCCTCCGCAAGCATGGGTGAGCCCCGATCGTACCGGTGAGTAATAGCCCCGGCGGCGTCCGCGGCCAGCCAGGTAGCTTGGAAGCACGATGAACACTCCGTCACCGCTTCGAATGATGCTGAGCAAGCCGAGTTCGGTGCTCACCCGGCGCTCGGCCGTCGGGCCGCCCCGGATCGCCGAACTGGCCGGGCCGGCCGAGTTCCCGCTGGCCCCGGTCGATCCGGCGCGCGAGCCCTGGCCCGGTACCGAGCTCGCGATCGGTGCCGCGCGGGTGCACGTGCGCAAGACCCCGTCCGTCAACCCGGCCGCCGAACCGGCGCTGTACGTACACGGCCTGGGCGGTGCCTCGACCAACTTCACCGACCTGGCCGACCTGCTCTCGCCCTGGCTGGACGGGCATTCCATCGACCTACCCGGTTTCGGTCGGTCCGGGCCGCCGCCGGACGGCAACTACTCGATCGCCGCGCACACCCGGCTGGTGATCCGGTACCTCGAACAGTCCGGCCGGGGGCCGGTGCACCTGGTCGGCAACTCGATGGGTGGTGCCATCTCGATCCGGGTGGCCGCCAGCCGACCGGATCTGGTGCTCTCGTTGAGCCTGGTCTCACCCGCGGTGCCCGATCTGCGGCCACGCTCGGGTTCGGATGCGTTCCTGCCACTGTTGCTGCTTCCCGGGGTCGGCTCCCGGCTGATGGCCCGGCTGGACGCCGAGTCGCCCGAGCGCCGGGCCAGGGCGCTGATCAACCTGTGCTTCGCCCATCCCGAGCGGGTGCCGCCCAACCGGCTGGCCGAGGCTATCGCCGATGTCGAGGCAAGGCGTGGTTTTCCGTGGGCGGGCGAAGCACTGATGAACTCCTTCCGTGGCCTGGTGCGCAGCTACCTGATGACCGGTTCGCGATCGGCCTGGCACGCCCTCGGCCAGATCGAGGCGCCGGCGGTGGTGGTCTGGGGAACGCTGGACAAGCTGGTGGACGTGGCCAACGCGCCCCGGGTCTCGGCGTCGATGGCAGATGCCACGCTGCTGGTGTTACCCGACATCGGACACACCGCGCAGCTCGAGGATCCGGTCAGCACCGCTCGGGCAATTCTTGCCTTGATATCGCGTGCAAATAACGGTCGAACCGGGGCCGATGTGGCAGGCTGAGCCTGTGAGCAGACCGACCGCCCCGCCCCGTGAGCGCCCGTCGGCGCAGCCAGCCCCACCGGCTGGCCGGGGTCCGCGGCGTCGCACGCTCGGCTCGCGCTGGCGGGGTTTCGCGCACCGCTACGGCTGGCGGGCCTACGCCCTGCCGCTGCTGGCGGTGGTCACCGTGCTGGCATTGTTCAGCACCAACTCGCCCAAGGTCCGGGCAGCCATCGGGGTCAGCCCGCCTAGGACCGGTGCCGGCGTCAACGGCACGTCCGGGCCGCCGAATGCCGCCTCGAACGGCCAGCTCAAGGTCGACAACCCAGCCGCCGGCTCGCTCAATACCGCACTGCCAGCGCTGGCCCTGCCGCCGGGGCCGGCCTACAGCCAGCACGGCACCGGCACGTTCAACACCATCGCCGGTAGCTCTGCGGTGATCGGCAAGGGTCGGCTGTACAAGTTCGACATCCAGGTGGAGGGCGGCGTCAGCGGCGTCGACCTGAAGCAGTTCAGCTCGATCGTGATGAGCTCGCTGTCGGACCCGAAGTCCTGGACCAGCACCGGTGCGGTCGCGTTGCAGCGGGTGTCCTCCGGCCAGGTGGACTTCCACGTCAGCCTGACCAGCTCGATGACCGTCCGCAACCTCTGCGGCTACAGCCTGCCGGTCGAGACGTCCTGCTTCGACGGTGGGGACGCGCGAGTCGTGCTCAACGTCGCTCGCTGGATACGGGGCGCCAAGGCCTATGCCAGCGACCTGGCCACCTATCGGATCTACGCGGTCAACCACGAGGTCGGCCACGCGCTCGGCCACAACCACGCCCACCAGTGCCTCAAGGGCGGGCTGGCGCCGGTGATGATGCAGCAGACGATCGGCGACAAGACCGCCTCCGGTCAGATCTGCCAGGCCAATCCGTGGCCCTACCCACCGGGCGCCACCGACGCACCGGGTGCCGAGCAGGCCGGCGACGGTCCGGACATGGACTTCTTCAACCGCAACGCCAGCTGAGCCGGCGGGCGCGTCCCGGTCGATGGGATAGTTCATGAACGGAATGCTCTTGGCGGCCATCGGGTAGACCAGAATGGGAATCCTCGGACGCCGTCCCGATGTTGTGGCGAGGACAGTCCCGATCGGTAGCCTAGGTCGGCGCTGTGCCCGTCCAAGCGCATCTCTGTTGTGGAAGGAACTCTGGATCCCGTGTCTCTGCCGCCGCTCGTAGAACCTGCTGACTCGCTGACCATCGACGAGGTGCGTCGCTACAGCAGGCACCTGATCATCCCCGATGTCGCGATGGTCGGCCAGAAACGCCTGAAGAACGCCAAGGTGTTGTGCGTCGGTGCCGGCGGCCTGGGTTCGCCCGCGCTGCTCTACCTGGCCGCGGCCGGCGTCGGCACCCTGGGCATCGTCGAGTTCGACGTGGTGGACGAGTCGAACCTGCAGCGCCAGGTCATCCACGGCCAGTCCGACATCGGCCGGCCCAAGGCCGAGTCCGCGCGCGACAGCGTCCTCGAGATCAACCCGCTGGTCAACGTGGTGTTGCACAACACCCGGCTGGACAACGACAACGTATTCGAGATCTTCGGTCAGTACGACCTGATCGTGGACGGCACAGATAACTTCGCCACCCGTTACCTGGTCAACGACGCCGCTGTGCTGCTGGACAAGCCCTACGTCTGGGGTTCGATCTACCGCTTCGACGGCCAGGCCTCGGTGTTCTGGAACAAGTACGGCCCGAACTACCGCGACCTCTACCCGGACCCGCCACCGCCCGGCATGGTGCCCTCGTGCGCCGAGGGCGGCGTACTCGGCGTGCTGTGTGCCTCGATCGGTTCGATCATGGCCACCGAGGCGATCAAGCTGATCACCGGCATCGGCGAGCCGCTGGTCGGTCGGCTGATGATCTATGACGCCCTAGAGATGACCTATAACGAGGTCAAGATCCGCAAGGACCCGAACACGGTGCCGATCACCGAGTTGATCGACTACGAGTCCTTCTGCGGCGTGGTGTCGGAGGAGGCCCAGCAGGCCGCGGTCGGCTCGACCATCACCGCCGCCGAGCTGAAGGAACTGCTCGATTCCAACAAGCCGATCGCGCTGATCGACGTGCGCGAGCCGGCCGAGTGGGAGATCGTGAAGATCCCCGGCGCCACCCTGATCCCCAAGGACGAGATCCTGCGAGGGGATGCGCTGGCCTCGTTGCCGCAGGATCGCCAGATCGTCATGTACTGCAAGACCGGGGTTCGCTCGGCCGAGACACTGGCGGCGGTCAAGGGCGCCGGTTTCGCCGATGCCGTACACGTGCAGGGTGGCGTCACCGCTTGGGTCAAGCAGATCGATCCGTCGCTACCGTCCTACTGAAGTGTTGGTCGCCGATCCGGGTGGCCGCTCGCTGGCTCAGCGAGTGCTGGCCTGCGTGGAGCTCATCCCGCCCGGCCGGGTGATGTCCTACTCCGATGTCGCTGAGTACATCGGGACCCGGGCCGCCCGCAACGTCGGCCGGATCCTGGCCTACGACGGCGGGACGGTGCCCTGGCACCGAGTGCTGCGGGCAGATGGCACCTGCGCCGAGCACATCCGGGCCGAGCAGCTGGCGTTGCTGGCCGCCGAGGGAGTGCCGATCCGCAACCAGCGGGTGGACATGAAGAGCGCCCGCTGGGACGGCGGGTGGCGGCTGCGGAGAAGGACTCGCTGAGACGGCCGGTGGCGGCTGCTGCTTAGACGGACCCGCTGGGACGGCGGGTGGCGGCTGCGGAGAAGGACTCGCTGAGACGGCCGGTGGCGGCTGCTGCTTAGACGGACCCGCTGAGACGGCGGGTGCGGCTGCCGAGAAAGAACTGTCGGACCGGTGTGATGGTATTGCCGGGTGTCGAAGAAGGTGCCTGTCGCAGCAGCGGTGACGCAGTGGTCCAGCCCGTCCTTCCGGCTGCTGCGTACCCACCTGCCCGCGGCTCCGGCACCGGCGCTGGACGTCGATCAGCGGCGGGTGGTGGCACATGATCGCGGCGTGCTGCGGGTGCTGGCCGGGCCGGGTACCGGCAAGACCACCACCCTGATCGAATCGGCGGCGCAGCGAGTCACCGAGCGGGGCGTGCCGGTCGAGAACCTGCTGCTGCTGACCTTTTCGCGCCGGGCCGCCGGCCAGTTGCGCGATCGGGTGACGGCTCGGCTGCAGCGAACCATCGGCGAACCGGTGGCCAGAACCTTCCACTCCTACGCCTTTGGATTGGTCCGCCAGGCCGCGGTGCTGACCGGTGACCCGCCACCCCGACTGCTGTCCGGTTCGGAACAGGACGTCACCCTGCGCGAGCTGCTGGCCGGCCGGCTGGCCGACCGGACCGACCGCTGGCCACCGGAGCTATCGGCGGCCATCCAGACCCAGGCCTTTGCCGACGAGCTGCGCGAGTTGCTGATGCGGGCCATCGAGCGCGATGTCTGGCCCGAGCGATTGGCGGCACTCGGCGAGAAGTACGGCCGGCCGGATTGGCTGGTGGCGGCCGATGTGCTGCTCGAGTACCTCGAGGTCACCTCGCTGAAGGCGCCCGGTGCCTTCGATGCCGCCGAGCTGATCCAGCGGGCGGTTGCCGAGCTGCGCGACAATCCCTCGTTGTTGGCGGCCGAACGGGCCAAGCGTCGGCGGATCTTCGTCGATGAGTACCAGGACACCGACCCGGCCCAGATCGAGCTGCTGAAGCTGATCGCGGCCGGTGCCGACGAGCTGGTGCTGATCGGCGATCCCGACCAGGCGATCTACGCCTTCCGGGGCGCCGAGCAGTCGGCGATGGCCGACATCGACCTGCATTTCGGCTCGATGTCGGGCACCGTCCGGACTGAGCATCGCGGCCAGCTCGAATTCAGCGCGCCGGTCGAGACCGTGTCGCTGTCGGTGTGCCGGCGCAGCGGCCCGGTTTTGCTGGCCGCCTCCCGGCGGATCGCGAGCCGGCTGTCCGGCCCGGCCCAGCACCGGCAGCTGCGGCCGGCGGCCGGTCTCGAACCTGGCTGGCTGACCACGGCGGTATTCGGGTCGGCCAGTCACGAGGCGGCCTACCTGGCCTCGGCGCTGCGTCGCGCGCACGCCGAGGGTGGCGTGCCATGGTCTGAGATGGCGGTGCTGGTGCGCTCGTCCGGCCCGGCCGCCGACACCCTGCGACGAGGGTTGGTGGCCGCCGACGTGCCGGTCGGCCAATCGGTGCAGGGACCGCTCACCGACGATCCGGTGGTGTCCCAGCTGCTCGACCTGCTGCGAGCGGTCGCCGAGCCGGCCTCGGTCACCGCCGAGGACGCCGAAGCGCTGCTGGTGGGCATGATCGGCCGGGCAGATCCGCTGCAGATCCTGCGGATGCAACGGCATCTGCGCCGGGTTCCGGACGGCCCGCTGAGCCTGGCGGACCTGATCGTCGAGCCGGCCGCGCTGGCCTGGCTGCCGGACTCGGTGCGCGCGCCGGTGCAGCGGTTGCGGACGGTCATCGAGGCAGGCACCGCAGCCGTGGCGGGCAGCGGCCTCGCCGAGGACGTGCTGTGGGCGATCTGGCAAGCCACCGGACTGTCCAACCGGCTGAACCGGCGCAGCCTGGCTGGCCGCTCCGACGGCGCCCGCGCCGACCGCGCACTGGATGCGGTGCTGGCCCTGTTCGCGGAGGCCGCGAAGGTGACCGATCGGACGCCGGGTGGCGGGGCCGGCCAGTTACACGACTGGATCAGCCAGCTGCAGATCACCGACGCCGAGGTCGGGCAGCGCCGGCACACCGCCGACGAGGTGTCGATCCTGACCGCGCACGCGAGCAAGGGCCTGCAGTGGCAGGTGGTCTGCGTCGCCGGCGTTCAGGACGGCAGCTGGCCCAACCTGCGCAGGCGTGGCTCGCTGCTCGGCGCGGACCTGCTGGTGGACGTGCTGGCCGAGCGGCCCGTGGTGTCCAGCGGCCTGCTCGCCGAGCGGTTGACCGAGGAGCGCCGGCTGTTCTACGTCGCGATTACCCGGGCCAGCCGACGGCTGTTGGTGACCGCGGTGGACAGCGAAGAGAGCCAGCCGTCCCGGTTCCTCGACGAGCTGGATCCGTTGCCTGAGACGGTGGTGCAGCGACCGGTGACCGGTAACTCCCGCCGGTTCGTGCTGCCCGGCCTGGTCGCCGAGCTGCGCGGCGTGCTGGTCGACGAACCGACCACCAACGAGCCGACCGCCAGCGAACCGACCACCAGCGAGCCGACCACCAGCGAGCCGACCACCAGCGAGCTGACCACCAACGAACCGACCGCCAGCGAGCCGACCGCGGACCGCGCCGACGACCTCGCCGATCGTGAGCAGTTGCGGGCAGCGGCGGCCGAGCAGCTGGCGGTTCTGGCCGCAGCCGGCGTGCCCGGTGCGCATCCCGATGACTGGTGGGGTCGGGCGCCACTGTCGACAGGCGCCGCCATCCGGCCCGCGACGGCCGGCCCGGTGCCGATCCGGCCGTCGAAGTTCGAGGCCTACACCGACTGCGAGCTGCGCGCGCTGCTCACCGAACTCGGGGCGACCGATGCCACCGATGAGGTGGCCGCGTCGCTGGGCACCCTGGTGCATGCGGTCGCGGAGCAGGCGCCGGCCGATGCGAGCGTTGCCGAGCTGACCGAGCTGCTCGAACAGGGCTGGTCACGGCTGGATTTCGGCGCGCCCTGGCATGCAACGGGCGAGCGGGCCAGAGCGCAGCGAATGCTGGTAGAGCTGGCGGGTTGGCTGACCAGCAGCCGCGCCGAACTCACCCTGGTGGCCAAGGAAGCTCCGTTCAAGGTGACGGTGGGCGATGCCCAGCTGTCGGGCAAGGTGGACCGCCTGGAACGGGATTCGGCCGGCCGGCTCGTGGTAATCGACCTCAAGACCGGCAAGAACAAACCGACCCGGGACGAGGTTGCCGGCCACCCGCAGCTGGCGGCCTACCAGGTGGCGGTGGCTGAAGGCGGCTTCACCGACGGGACGCCGGTCGAGCCAGGTGGCGCGCAGCTGGTCCAGCTGGGTGCCACCACCGCGCCCGGTACCCAGAAGCAGCCCGCGCTGGCGGATTTCAGCGATCCCGGCTGGGTGCATGCCGAGCTGGCCCGGATCGCCGAGGTGCTGCGCGGCAACACCGTGACCGCCCGCCCCGGAAAGTCCTGCGCCCGCTGCCTGGTCCGGGCCAGCTGCCCGGTGCAGGACGACGGCCGGCAGGTCACCCAGTGACCACCACCCGAACCCGCTACCAACCGGCCGACATCGCCCGGCTGCTGGAACAGTTCCCACCGACCGACGAGCAGGCCGCGGTGATCTGCGCGCCGCTGCAACCGGCGGTGGTGATCGCCGGAGCCGGTTCCGGCAAGACCGAGACGATGGCCTCCCGGGTGGTCTGGCTGGTGGCCAACCGGCTGGTTGCCCCGGAGCGGATCCTCGGACTCACCTTCACCCGGAAGGCGGCCGGCGAACTGCAGCTGCGGATCCGAGCCAGGCTCAAGTCGCTGTACCGGGTACTGGGCCACGAATCGAGTCTGCCGCTGGATGCTGCCGGCGAGCCCACCGTGCTGACCTACGCCGCCTACGCCGGCCGGTTGGTGGACGAGCACGGCATCGTGCTGGGCCGCGAACCCGGCTCCCGGCTGCTCACCGAGGCGGCTCGGTGGCAGGTCGCCGATGCGGTCATCCGGCACTACGCCGGCCAGTTCTCGGTCCCGCCCGGGGTGGTGGCCACCGTGACCGAGCGGACGCTGGATCTGGCCGGCCAACTCGCCGACCACCTGGTCGATCCGGAGCAGCTACGTGAACTCGACCGCCGATTGCGCGCCGAGCTGACCCCGTTGCCGCTCAAGCCGCGCAGCCGCAGCCGGGAATGGCCCGAGATCGTGCAGAAGCTGCTGGACAGCCTGACTCGCCGTACCGAATTACTGCCCCTGGTCGAGAGCTTCGCCGACCGCAAGCGCGCCGACGGCCTGCTGGACTATTCCGACCACATGGTGCTGGCGAGCCGGCTGGCAGCGGTCGATTCGGTCGTCCAGGTCGAGCGATCGCGCTACGACGTGGTGCTGCTGGATGAGTACCAGGACACCGGCTACGCTCAGATCGAGATGCTCGCGGGGCTGTTCGCCGATGGCCGGGCGGTGACCGCGGTCGGCGATCCGCTGCAGTCCATCTACAGCTGGCGGGGCGCGAGTGCCGGCAACATCGCGCTGTTCAGCAACAGATTCCGAACCGCGGCCGGTGAGCCGGCACCGGTCTATCCGCTGATGACCAGTTGGCGTAACGACCAGGCCATCCTGGCGGTAGCCAATCAGGTCGCCGAACCGCTGCGCGGACCGTCCGAGTTGGCGCTGGTGCCTCGTCCGGACGCGCCGCCGGGCCGAGTGGTCATCAGCTATCAGGACACCGTCTCGAGCGAGGCGGGCTGGCTGGCGGGCCGGCTCCGGTCGGAGTGGGACGAGCGCACCGACTGGACCAAGGGCCAGCGGACGTTGGCGGTGCTGGTTCGCAAGCGATCAGGAATCGCCTTGATCGCACAGGCGATCAGGCAGGCAGGGATGCCGGTCGAGGTGGTTGATATCGGTGGCCTGCTGACGCTCCCAGAGATCGCCGACGTGCGTGCGGTGCTGTCAGTGCTGACCGATCACAACTCCGGTGGTTCGCTGGCCCGGCTATTGGCCGGCGCGCGCTGGCGGATCGGGCCGGCCGATCTGGTGGCGTTGCATGAGCATGCCCGCGAGCAGGCCCGTTCGATGGTCTTCTCGGTCCGCGAGCACCTGGCGGTGGCCGCGCCGACCGATGTCGGTGGCGACAGCGACGAGCGGATCGAACCCTCGCTGATCGAGGCGCTGGACGACCTAGGGGAGCCGGGCCGGTATTCGACCGAGGGCTACCGGCGGCTGACCGAGTGCGGGACGTTGCTGCGTAGGTTGCGACGGCGACTGGACCTGCCGCTGCCGGACCTGATCGCCGAGATCGAGATCCAACTGGGCCTGGACGTCGAGGTCGCGGCGCGGGCCGGTTCGGACTACTCGGCCCAGGCCGGTCGGGCCAATCTCGATCGGTTCATCGACGAGGCGGCGCGTTTCGTCAGCGATCGGGCCGGCGCCGGCGTCTCGGCGTTCCTGGGTTATCTCAAGGCGGCCGAGCAGGAGGAGTACGGCCTGAAGCCAGCCACCGTCGAGGTGGCTCCGGACCGGGTGCAGATCCTGACGGTGCACGGCGCCAAGGGGTTGGAATGGGATGTCGTAGCGGTGGCCGGCCTGGTTACCGACGGCTTTCCCGACCAGGCCAAGAGTCACGACTGGGCCAGTACCCCGGCGCTGGTTCCCTCGCCGTTGCGTGGCGATCATGACCAGCTGCCCCGGTTGGACTTCGCCGGTTGTGAGCATCGCGGTGATGCCGAGCAGCGGCTGGTCGATCATCGCGAGCGGTTGCGACATCGCCACCTGGCCGAGGAACGGCGACTGGCCTATGTCGCTTTCACCCGTGCGCGCAAGGTATTGCTCGGTTGCGGGGCAGCCTGGGGCAATGGCAGCAAGCCCCGGCCGCCGTCGGTGTTCCTGACCGAGCTGCACGAGAGCCCGGCGTCGCTGGTCGACGGCTGGCACGAGCTGGACCCGGCAGAGCAGAACCCGCTGACGGCCGAGGACCTGGGCATGAGCTGGCCGTTCGATCCGCTGTCGGGTCGGCGACCGGCCATCGAGCGGGCCGCCGGGCAGGTGCTGACCGCTCTCGATCGGGTACGTACCGGGGCCCCGGCCGCCAGCCCCGAGACCGAACCAGCCAACCCCGAGATCGAACCAGCCAACCCCGAGGTCCAGGCGGCTAGCTCTCACACCGAACCGGCCAGCGAAGCCCAGCCTCCGGCCAGCGAAGCCGGCACCCCCGAAGCTCCAGCCGAGCCCGAAACGGCCAGCAGCCGGGCGGCGGCCTGGGCGCATGATGTGCGATTGCTGCTGGCCGAACGGGCGGCGGCAGCCGAATCCGCCGTGATCGAGGTCCGGTTGCCCGACCAGCTGTCGGTGTCCGACGTGGTGGCGATGTCGGCCGATGCGGACGAGCTCGCCCGTCGGCTGCGTCGGCCACTGCCACAGCAACCGGCCAAGCAGGCCCGGCGCGGAACCGCCTTTCACCAGTGGCTGGAACAACGCTGGTCGGCTGACAGCCTGCTCGACATCGACGAGCTGCCCGGCGCGATGGACGAGCTGGCCGACGCGGCCGAACTCGACGCGCTCAAGGCAGCCTTCGAGCGCAGCCCATGGGCCGACCGCACCCCGATCGCGGTCGAGGTTGGTTTCGAGATGTCCTTCGGCGCGCGGGTGATTCGGGGCCGGATGGATGCGGTCTTCCAGGAGCCGGACGGCAGCTATCTGGTGATCGACTGGAAGACCGGCCGGCCCCCGTCGAGCGCGCCGCGGCCAGCGGCCGGCGGACAGCCAGCCGAGCGCGACTCCAGCAGGCACCCCGAGCCCAGCAGGCACCCCGAGCCCAGCACGCACGAACGTGCCGGGGCTCAATCGCAGCTGCCGGCCGACTCGCGGGCGATCCAGCTGGCGCTCTACCGGTTGGCCTGGGCATCGATGCAAGGTATCGAGGACTCGGCCCTGGACCGGGTCGGTGCGGCGTTCTACTACGTCGGCGCCGGCCTCACGATTGCCCCGGCCAACCTGCTGGACGCGGTTCAACTACGCGAACTGGTCAATGGCGCCGAACCGGCAAGCGCTAATCTGGCGCGGTGACCAATGACGTTCGCTCCTACGTAACCGAACACCACACCGAGCTGCTGGCCGACCTCGACACCTGGCTGCGGATCCGGGGCATCAGTGCCCAACCGCAGCACCACCCAGAGGTGCTGGCCAGCGCCGAGTGGTTCGCCGATGCCTGCCGGAAGACCGGCTTCCCGACGGTGGAGATCTGGCCGACCGCCGGGTTGCCCGCAGTCTTTGCCGAATGGCCGTCCGGGGACCCGGACGCGCCGACCGTGCTGGTCTACGGCCACCACGACGTGCAGCCGGTCGACCCGATCGAGCTCTGGCACACCGACCCGTTCGACCCGACCATCGACGGTGATCTGCTGCGGGCTCGCGGCGCCTCCGACGACAAGGGTCAGCTGCTCTTCCACCTGCTGGGGCTGCGCGCGCACCTGGCGGTGACCGGGCGCGCCACCCCGGCCGTCAACCTGAAGTTCCTCATCGAGGGCGAAGAGGAGTCGGGCTCACCGAACTTCAAGGCGCTGCTGACCGAACGACGCCACCAGCTCGACTGCGACGTCGTGGTGGTCACCGATACCGGGATGCTCGCCCCGAACATCCCGAGCGCGGTGACCGGCATGCGCGGCCTTGCGGTAGCCACCGTGCATTTTCACGGCCCGGACCTGGACCTGCACTCGGGCTCGTTCGGCGGCGCGATCCCCAATCCGGCCACCGCGATCGCCCGGCTGGCAGCGGCGCTGCACGACGAGAACGGTCGGGTGCAGGTGCCCGGCTACTACGACGACGTGCTGGCGCTGACCGAGACCGAGCAGCAGCTGCTGCAGCGAGTGCCCTTTGACGAGAAGGCATTCCTGACCACCACCAAGTCCCGGGCGCTGGCCGGTGAGGCCGGTTATTCGACCCTGGAACGGCTCGGTGCCCGTCCGACCGCCGAGGTCAACGGCATCGGCGGTGGCTACCAGGGCGCCGGCGGCAAGACCATCGTGCCCAGCGACGCCTTCGTCAAGCTGTCCTTCCGGATGGTTGCCAACCAGAGCCCGGCGAAGGTGTGCGAGGCCGTCAATGCCTTCGTCGCCGACCACACGCCCGAGGGCATCACCCACCAGATCGAGTGGGAAGGTGACGGCACCGCGGCCTGCCTGGTGGATATCGAGACGCCGGCCTTCGCGGCACTGTCGCGGGCGATCTGTACCGCCTTCGACGCCGACGTGGTGCTGCCGACCCGCGAGGGTGGCTCCGGGCCGGAAGCGATCATCCAGAAGATCCTGGCTGCCCCGATGGTGTTCCTCGGGGTAGGGCTGCCCGACGATCAGATCCACGCGCCGAACGAGAAGGTCAACCTGTCGATGCTCTACAAAGGCGCCGAGGCGGCTGCGCACCTGTGGACCGAATTCGCCGCGGTCGGCGCAGCAGGACTCAAGGGCTGAGGACATGATCGAGCTGCCGGGACCCGGCTGGCCCCAGGGGCCGGTCGAGCCCGACGGCTCCGAGCGTGGCAGCCGTCGCGGCTTCGGCTGGGCCGCGGTCGTGCTCGTGGTGCTGGTGGTGCTGGTGGTCGCCCTGGTGAATGCGCACCGGACCAGCGGCAACCACCCCGCGGCCCAGAACACTCCCGGTCCGCTCAACAGCCTGCCGCTCCAACCAAGCGCCCCAGGCAGCAGCGGTCTCAACGGCGGCAGCCCCAACAGCCAAGGCCAGAACGGCGGCGGCGGCTCGCCGGCGCCGGCCGTCGCCTGCCCGCAGGTCCGCGACCAGATCTCGCACCTGGCCTACCAGTGCATCGACAATTACCTGGTCCAGGACAGCGCGGATATCTATCTCGGCCTGCGCATCGCGCTCAATCATCAGGTCGAGCCGGGCTGGGTGATCAGCGAGGGTTCCGGGGATGCCGACAGCGTCGCGCCACCGCCGAACAACACCGTGGTCAGGTACCAGACCTCGCCCGGCGCGACCCCGGCCGACGTCGAGAAGCAGGTCCAGCTGCGTACCGCGCTGGCTTTGCAGAACGCCTACGGCACCGAGCCCAGCGCCCGGACGATGTCGGCGGCCACCCGTAATTTCGCCGGCGTGCAGGGCTACGAACTAGTCACCGAGGTCACCATCGACCAGGCCTATCGGCAGGCGCAGGGCTTACAGGTACGTACCGAACGACTCTGGGTGGTGGGATTGCCGACCTCGGCCGGGGTGAGCATTTTCATGATGTCCATCCCGGACGAGCGCGCCGATCTGTGGCCGCGTGCCGAGGCCACTGTCGGGACCGTGCACGTGATCTGAGTAGCGGTTGGTTAGGGTGACCGGGTGCCCACCAAGCCCTCGCCTGTCGCGGCCATGCCGTCCCTCTCCTTCGAACTGATCCACCACAAGCTGCGTAACGGCTTGCGGGTGGTGCTCGCACCGGATGCCCGTTCGCCGGTAGTCGGGATCGCGGTGCTCTACGACGTCGGCTTCCGGTCCGAACCCGAGGGCCGGACGGGCTTTGCGCACCTGTTCGAGCACCTGATGTTCCAGGGGTCGGCCAACCTGGAAAAGCTCGAGCACTTTCGCTACGTGCAGTCCTCCGGCGGGATCTTCAACGGCAGCACCCACCTGGACTACACCAACTACTTCGAGGTGCTGCCCTCGCACGCCCTGGAACGCGGCCTGTTCCTGGAAGCCGATCGGATGCGCTCGCCCCGGATCACCGATGAGAACCTGAGCAATCAGATCGACGTGGTGAAGGAAGAGATCCGGGTCAACGTCCTGAACCGCCCGTACGGTGGCTTCCCGTGGTTGATGCTGCCCACCGTCCTGTATGACACTTTCCCCAATGCGCACAACGGCTACGGCGGCTTCGAGGATCTGACCAACGCCAACGTCGCGGACGCCACCGCGTTCTTCGACAGCTACTACGCCCCGTCCAACGCGGTGCTCTGCGTGGCCGGTGACCTGGATCCCGATGCCACCCTCGAGATGATCGAGCGGCACTTCGGTGGCCTGCGGCGGCGCAAGCGGCCGGCCCGCCCGAACTTCGCCGAGCCACCGCTGACCAGCGAGCGGCGGATGGTGCACCACGATCCGATGGCGCCGATCCCGGCGGTCGCGATCGGCTACCGGGTACCCGATCCTGGCGGCGATCTGCATGTCTACCTGGCCAGCGTGCTGCTCTCTGAGCTGTTGTCTGAGGGCGACGCGTCCCGGCTGCATCGTTCGCTGGTCCAGTCCAAGCGGCTGGTTACCGACGTCAACGCCTATCTGGGCACGTTCGGCGACCCGCTCGAAGAACGCGACCCGACCAGGCTGAACATCACCGCGCACTACTCGGACCCGAAGTCCACCGAAGCGGTGATCGCGGCGGTGGACACCGAACTGGACCGGCTGGCCACCGACGGCACCGAGCCACGCGAGCTGGACCGGGTCCGGGTCCGGCTGGCCTCGATCGTGTCGCGGGAGTTGGACCAGGTGGTCAATCGCAGCCTGGAATTCGCCAAGTTCCAGCTGCTGTTCGACGATGCTTCGGTGATCCTGCGGCTGCCGGAACTGCTGTCTCGGGTAACCGATGCCGACATCCGTGCCGCCGCCGCGCGGCTCACCCCGGACAGCCGGGCCATCGTCGAACTCATCCCGGGAGCCAGCAAGTGAGCGCACAGTTGTCAGTTCCGGGATTGACCAAGCCGGTCAAGCCGAAACCGGTCAAGACCGTCGAGCGGACGTTGGCCTCGGGCCTGCGGGTCATCGTGGTGCGCCGGCCGTCGGTGCCGATCGTCGAGGCGCGGCTGCGGATCCCGTTCTTCTCCACCAAGGCGTCCCACCATGCCCGGACCTCGTTGCTGTCCGGCTCCATCCTGACCGGCACCGCCGGCCGCGATCGGGCCGGGATCGCGGTCGCGCTCGGCGAGCTCGGTGCGGACCTGAACATCTCGGCCGACGCGGACCGGCTGGTGCTGAGCTCGTCCACGCTGTCCTCGGGCCTGCCGGCGCTGCTGGGCCTGTTCGCCGAGGTGCTCACCGAAGCCAGCTACCCGAACGCCGAGGTCACCGGCGAGCGGGAACGGCTGCTGGAACGCATCATCATGGCGCGTTCGCAGGCAGGCACGCTGGCCGCCGACGCGCTGGCGCGGCGGGTAGCGCCTGGCCACCCGTACGGCTCGACGCTGCCGTCCGAGGAGCAGGTCGCCGCGGCCACCGCGGCTCAGCTACGCGCGCTGCACGCGAGCATGATCCGGCCGGCCGGCGCGAGCCTGATACTGGTCGGCGACCTGTCGCCGGCTCGGGCGCTGGATGCTGTCGAGTCGGCGCTGGCCGGCTGGACCGGCGCCGCACCGGCCGGCACGCCGACGCCGGTCCCGGCGCTGCGCCAGTTGCCGTTGCTGATCGTGGATCGGCCCGGCTCGGTGCAGACCTCGCTGCGCTTCGCGGGTACCGCGGTGCCCCGCGATGATCCCCGCTACCCGGCCCTGCAGCTGGCCAACCTGGCTTTCGGTGGCTACTTCTCCTCACGCTGGGTGGAGAACATCCGTGAGCAGAAAGGCTATTCCTACTCGCCACGCAGTTCGCTAGACCATCAGCCGCTCGGCTCGACGTTCAGCCTGACCGCCGATGTGGCCACCGGGGTGACCGGTCCGGCCGTGTTGGAGACCCTCTACGAACTCGGCCGGATCGCCTCGCTGCCGATCAGCGACACCGAGCTGGAATCGGTTCGCCAGTACGCCATCGGCAGCCTGGCCCTGTCCACCTCGACCCAGTCCGGACTGGCCTCGACCATCTCCTCGCTGATCGGCTCCGGCCTGGACGCGCAGTGGCTGACCAGCCACCCGTCCCGGCTGCTCGAGGTAACCGTCGAGCAGGTGGCCGAGGCTGCCGCGGAATTCCTCGCTCCGCGCAAGCTGATCGGCGTCGCGGTCGGGGACGCCGGGCTGATCACCGGGCCGCTGGCTGGCATTATCGAGATCGAGTAGCCGGTGCCGAGACCGTCACAGGATCCGTGGGCGATCCCGGACGTGCCGCTGCTGGGCCGGTCCGCTCATGACCGGCTGGCGCAGCGTCGCACCGACCAGGCCTGGCTGGACCGGGCCTGGCAGCAGCCGGACAGCAAGGTGCTGCTGGTATCGCCGGCCGGGACGGTGGCGATCCAGGGTCATGCCGACGAACCCGACCTGATCTTGCTCGAACCCGGCCAGGTTCGAGCCGAGGGCGTCCGGGTGCTGCTGGGCGCGGCCGGCGGGCTGACCTACTTCGCGCTACTGGCCAGCGAGCCGGTGCCGGACGAGGGTTGGCTCGGGCTGCGCGAGGTCGGTGCGCTGCTGACAGACCTGGACGTCGGATTGCTCACCAGCGCGGTCGCGCTGCGGGCCTGGCACCATCGCCACCCACGCTGTCCGCAATGTGGCGCGGCGACCGATGTGGCCCAGGCCGGCTGGACCCGGGTCTGCCCGGTGGATTCCTCCGAACATTTCCCACGGACCGACCCTGCCGTCATCATGCTGGTGCACGACGGGGCGGGCCGGTGCGTGCTGGCCCGCGGTCCGCAGTGGGGTGCTGGCCGGATGTCGGTGCTGGCCGGTTTCGTCGAGGCAGGCGAGTCGGCCGAGGCAGCGGTGGCCCGCGAGGTCGGTGAAGAGGTCGGCATCGCGATCCGCGACATCCGCTACGCGGGCAGCCAGCCGCACCCGTTCCCGGCCTCGCTGATGCTTGGCTACACAGCGTTGCTGGACGGCGACCCGACCCTGCACATCGACGGCGACGAGATCATCGAGGCGGCCTGGTTCACCCGTGAGGAAGTGCGCCGGACGGCCGACTGGGGCGCCGACCTCGATCCGGCCGAGGTCGGCCTGCGCGCCCTGCCCTCGACCATGTCGATAGCCCGCCAGCTCATCAACGGCTGGCTGGCGTCCTCGGACTGACCTCGTCCTCAGACTGACCTCGTCCTCAGACTGGCCTCGTTCTCGGACTGACCTCGTTCTCGGACTGACCTTTGCTGCCAGGCCTAGCTAGCCGGACCGGACCAGCAGGGCGGGATGGGCCGGGTCGTCATAGCGGATCACCGCGTCCGCCAGCCCGGACGGGTCGACCTCGAGGTCGTAGCGGTCGAAGGCCGGCAGCGTCCAGCGCAGCTCCTCGCTGGTCAGCCGCCGACGGGCCTGCCGGCTCACCGCGAAGTGCAGCGTGACGTCGAAGTCCAGGTCGGTGCCGAGCAGCAGCTCACCGGTCACCAGCAGCACCGCCTCGGTTGCCAGCCGGACGATCTCGGCGCGGCTGGATCGGTTGGTCACCGGATCGCGCAGCGAGGGCAGGTAACCGCCCTGCGCGCCGAGCGGGCCCAGCACCTCACGCTGCAGTGCGGGGATGTCCAACCAGCTGGCGTAGAAGGACTCCACATCGGTCTTGCCGTACTCGAAACGCAGCGAGGCGTCCCGGTAGAAGCCGCGAGAGTCGAGCACCGCAACCGGCCGTCCAGCGGCGCGCAGTTCGTTGCTCAGCGCTTCGGCCAGCGGGCCGAGTTCGGCACAGGCCGGCGCGTCGAGGGCTACCCGCAGCGGGTGGCTACCGTCCTGGCGGGCGAGCAACTCGGCCGCCAGCCGGGCGGCAAGCAGCCGCGGACTGATCGGGGTGAACCGGCTCATACCCGCTCAGGCGTGTGCGGCGAGCTTGCTCTGGACTTGGGCAACCGTGGGGTTGGTCAGCGACGAGCCGTCCGGAAATTCCAGCGTCGGGACGGTCTGGTTGCCGCCGTTGAACTCCATCACCCGGACCGCGGCCTGCTCGTCGCGGTCGATGTCCACCTCGACGTAATCGATGCCGGCCTTGGCCAGACCCGACCGCAGCCGGGAGCAGTAACCGCACCATGAGGTGGTGTACATGGTGAATGTCGCGCTCATGTCAGTCGAGTCCTCCGCCTCAGCGGCCGGCGCTCGGTGGCCGGCTCTTCCGGCCTAACCAGCGAGGCAACCCGGAATGTTCCCAGGGTGTCGGCCGGGCCGCGCGAGGGGCTCGCCGGTCGGATTGTCGGCGGCCCTTGGCAGGATGGCCATTGTGACCGCAATCGAATCCGGGCCGGACAGCTCACCGCTCGCGCAGCGGGTCCTGGCAGGCCTGGATCCGGAACAGCGCGCGGCGGCCGAGGCGGTGCGCGGGCCGGTCTGCATCCTGGCCGGCGCCGGGACCGGCAAGACCCGTGCCATCACCCACCGGATCGCCTACGCGGTGGCCACCGGGGTGGTGCCGCCCGAGGCGGTGCTGGCGGTGACCTTCACCGCGCGAGCGGCGGGGGAGTTGC
>JALYVK010000015.1 GCA_030853265.1 Actinomycetota bacterium | reverse complement strand
GGGTGGTCCGATCCGAAACGTAAAAGACGCCCTACCAGTTTCGGATCGGACCACCTCACGAAGCGTGGCCAACAAGCGGACTAGCTCACGAAGCGAGGCCAACAGGCGGACTACCCCACGAAGCAAGCCGGCAGCCGGACTACCCCACGAAGCGAGGCCAACGACTGTGACCGGTCGGTCAGACAACAACCGTATCGGGAGCATCGATGAACTCTTGCAACAGCGCGGTAAATCGTTCGGGTTGATCGAGATGCGGAAAGTGGCCGGCCGCCGAGAAGATCTCCACTCGACTTCCGGGAAAGCCCTGTTGACCGGTAATCGCATGCCAGGCCGGGATAATCCGATCGCGGCCTCCCCAGACCAGCAGCACTGGAAGCGGCACGGCTGGCGGCAGATGATCGCAGGCAGTGACGGTCTGGCCGCCTGGATCGATGACCGCCCGGGTAGTGGCCAGGAACGCCCGGCGACTGTCCGCCTCACCCAGCGAGACGAAACCGCGCCAAGCCTCGGTCAGGTCCGGACTGGGTCGAATCCCCAGCCTTCCCAGGCAATTTGCCACGGTCGAAGCGCGATTACGTACCCACCTGGATGCGATCACTGGCAACACGAACTCCGCACCGGGCAGTGTGGCCGAGCGCAACAATCGGCTCAACTCACGTCCGAGGCCGCCGCTGCTGACCAGCACCAACCGTTCCACCCGCTCGGGAAACAGATAGCTGAACTGCATCGCGATCCCGCCGCCGAGCGAGTGCCCGACCAGCGTCACGGTGTCGATTCCCAAGCGGTCCAGCAGGTCGCGCAGAGTAGCCGCGTGCGCGCCGAGCGAGTAGTCGCCGACTGGTTTGGCCGATGCACCGTGACCGAACAGGTCCGGCGCGATCAGCCGCCTGCCATCAGCCAGTTCACCCATCAGCTGCGACCAGTTCTCGTGCGATCCGAGCAGACCGTGGACGAACAGCACAGCCGGTCCCGAACCAACGTCGACGTAGCTAAGGTCGTGACCGTGCAACGTGGCGGTACTGGTCACCGTGTCGAGCATGCGGCCTCCAGCCACTAGGTTACCGGTGCGTAACCTACGGTACCGTAGGTTAGCCGGCGGCACCACTGGTCCCGCGTCGGCGACGCGGACGGACGCGACAACTAAGCGGACGGACGCGACACTAGCCAGCCAGCCAACCCCCGCTCGGTCAGTAATGCAGCCCGGTGCCGTAGCGGGCCACCACGGTCGACGGTTGCGTGGCACTGCGGATGGTGACCGGCAGCTTGCCGCGCGGTTGAGCCCCGAACAGCACCGCCACCAGCGCAGTGAGCGTCGCGGGCTGGTAGCCGTAGCCGGCGACAAAGGTATCCACGCTCGGCAAGTAAGCCAGGTCATACGGTCCACCGAGCGCCAGCACGGTGACCGGTTTGCCTGTCGCAACCAGCGCATTGACCAGCGCCTGCTGGCCGACATCGCCCCAGGCATTGTCGGTGGTCACCACCACCTCATCACTGGCCTGCGCCGCGGCCACCGCGCTGGCGATCAGCGCCGCGCTCGGAGCCGACCCGGTGTAGAGCCGCTGCGTGCTGACTCCATGGGTGGCGATCGCGCTGGTCAGCGTCTGGGTGGTACCCGCCCCCCAGCCGGTAACCAGTACCTTCTTGGAACTATCAGAAGCCAACGGCAGGGTGTTGGCATCGTTGCGTACCAGGGTGATCGAGTCGGCCGCGGTCTTGGTAGCTGTCGCCAGCTGGCTCGGCGTACCGACCTGGGCGGCAGCCTGGCCGGCATCAACTTGCGCGGATCGGGACAGGCCCAGCTTCTGCTTCAACCGGAGAATCCGCAGCACCGACTGGTCGATTCTCGCCTGGCTGATCGCGCCGGAACCAACGGCGGCCAATACCGCGGCCTCCGCAGCCGCCAGATCGGTCGGCATCAGCAGGTCATCGTCGCCGGCTTCGACGGCCTGCACCGCCCGCTGAGCCGGATCGACGTTCTGCAGCGCCGCCGCCGACAGCGCGTCGGTGATCACGACACCGTCATAGTGCAGCTGATCACGCAGTATCCCGGTCACGATCGGCTTGGACAGGCTCGCCGGCGCACCGGATGGATCGAGTGCCGGAGCAACAATGTGCGCAGCCATGATCTCGTCCGCACCCGAGGCGATTGCCGCGCGAAACGCGGGCAGATCGTTGTGCTCGAACTGCGAGCGGGTCTCGTTGGTGATCGCGATACCGTTATCGGTGTTGACGTTCGTGCTGCCCAGACCGGGAAAGTGCTTGGCGGTCGCGGCAATCCCGGCTAGCTGGTACCCGAGGATCGAGGCCGCTCCCATCGCGGCCACCGGTAGCGGCTGATCACCGAAGGACCGGGGCCCGTCCGCCGAGTTCTGCGGGTTGGTATTGGTGTCCACCACCGGAGCATCATCGACATTGATGCCGAGCGCGGCTAGTTGCTGACCCGTCACCCGCGACATCGAGTATGAGTCGCTCAGCGAACCGGTCGCGCCGATCGCCATGTTGCCAGGCGAGACGGCCAGCGGCGCACCGATCCGGGTAACCGAGCCACCCTCCTGGTCGGTACTGATCAGCAGCGGGACACCATTGCTGGCCACCGCCGCCTGCTGCAGGCCGTTGGACAGCGTGGCAATCTGAGTGGGGTTGGCCAGGCTGCCGGTCCAGCTGAAGTAGATGACGCCGCCGAGGTGGTACTTATCGATCAGTTGCGCGCCGTTGTCCACGCCGTACAAGGCCTGATTCTGCTGGGTGTACGTAGGATCCTCGGTCGTGGCGGTGTCCCCGTAGGCATAGGGGGTAAACAGCTGGCCGATCTTCTCAGGCAGGCTCAGCTTGGCCAGCACGGCCCGGATAGTGGCATCGGAATTGGAGCTGCCGGTTCCTGCCGACGGGCTTGCCCCGGCAGGCACGGCAGAAACCGTGCCGAGCACGAGAGCGGCCCCGGTAACGGCGGTGACGATACGGCGGGTGTTCATGATATCCCTTTCCAGAATGGGCGAGTTGGCTACTGCGCTACTGAGCAGCGATGGATGTACGGTTCGTGGACGGTGTCCCGCCGGGTAGCCAGCAGCCGGCCGCCGGACAGCGGATCACCGACGGCGGGCGTGATCCGCAGCGGCGGATCGGCCAGCCGCAGCGCCGCCTCCAGCGGTTGGAGCAGGGCCGCTCCGAGCTTCCACAGGCCACCGGCGATGGCGATACGATCCGGCGGTGCTGCCAGCCGACCGATCCCGGCCAGCACTGACTCCGCCAGGTTGTGCCCTGCCTCATTCATGATCGTGCGCGCCACCGGATCGCCGTCCTCGGCCAGCCGCGCGACTACCGGAGCGAACGAGGCCGCCAGTCGCGCCGGGTTGTCGTGCTGCCCGAGGTGGGCAGGCAACCCAGGCAATTCGCCGAACTGGGCGACAGCGGCCTGCTCCAATAAGGTGGCCGGCCCGCGTCCGTCGATGGCACGCAATGCCGCGCTCAGTCCGCGCAACCCGATCCAACCGCCGCCACCGGCGTCGCCGAGCAGCGGCCCCCAACCGTCCACCTGGATCAGCCCATCAGCCTGCTGCGCAAGGGCAATCACCACCGCTCCGGTGCCCGCCAGCAGCAGCACGCCGGGCCGGCCGCCGAGCGCCCCGGCGTGCGCGATGATCGAATCGCTACATACCGCAACCTGGTCAACCGGCAACAGTTCGCCGAGCCGGCGCACCAGCAAATCGGCCGCTTCGCCCGCGGCGGCGGCACCAGCCGCCCCGACGCAGAGCGAGAGCAACGGTGGTAGTTCGCCAGGAAGCTGTCCGCAAACAGCGAGGATCGCTCGCTCGGCGGCTGCCCCGCCAGCTCGATCGGCCAAACCGGGCGCGCCCTGACCATTGGCGAGCAATGGCGCCGATCCAGCGTCGGCCCACAGCGCGGCACGGCAGCTGGTCTTACCCAGGTCCACCGCGAGCACCGCGGACATAGCGCGCTCCTCACCGAGCCACCGCAACCGGATCGGTCGCCTCGGCGACGTCGAGTGAGTATGTGGACCTTCAATGACGAATGTCAACAACTAACCTCATACAGACGCACAAGGTTGTTAATTGCCGTGAGCTGGACTAACGTCGCTTCTACTATCGGGGGAAGGAAGACAATGAGAGGCCAGGCTGCCGAATCCAGCCACTCGGGCGAGTCCGTCCCAGCGGTAGCAGGACCTAGCTCGAACATGCTGGTCAAGATCCGCGGCACGTTGCCGTCCCTGCCACCGGCCGCGCAACGAGTGGCCATCGTGGCCCTTGCCGATCCGGCCGCCGCTTCTCGACTATCCATCGGCGCGCTAGCCCAACAGGCCGAGACCTCGGTAGCAACCGTGATGCGATTCTGCCGGGCAATCGGGTTCACCAACTATCCGCAACTCCGGCTCGGCCTGGCTGGTGCGGCCGCCCGCGAGGACCTGTTGGGTGCCGACCGGCCGAACGTCACCGGCGACATCGATGTCAATGACACCTTGCGCCGGGTGGTAGACAAGATCGTCTACAACGAGGCCCGCGCGCTAGAGGAGACTGGTGCTCAGCTGGACCTGGACATCCTTGCTCGCGCGGTGGATTGCCTCGGCCGAGCCAGGCGGATCGACATCTTCGGGATAGGTGCCAGCGCGTTCGTCGGCCAGGATCTGCATCAGAAACTGCACCGGATCGGGCTGCTCGCCTTCGTCTGGACGGACACGCACGCCGCCCTCACTGCCGCGGCGCTGCTCACCGAATCCGATGTGGCAATCGGGATCTCACATTCCGGGGTCACCACCGACACCGTCGAACCGCTCCGATTGGCAGCCCAGCGTGGGGCAAGCACGATCGCACTCACCAACTTCGCCGGCTCGGCGCTGGCCGGTTGCGCCGGCCTGGTGCTGACCACCGCGGTTCGCGAGACGCCGTTCCGGTCCGGCGCCACCGCAAGTCGAATCGCCCAACTGGCCGTGGTCGACTGCCTGTTCGTCGGGGTGGCGCAGCTTTCCTACGAGCGGGCGACCGAGGCTTTGAACAGCACCTATCAGGCTGTTCGGCATCGTCGCGACACCCGTCCGAACCGTGGTACGGCGCCGGGCGCATGACCGCGCGGATTCCGGCGGAGGCCGAGCTGGCAACCTTGAGCACCGAGCTGCGTAACGGCCGCAGCAGCGCAATGGACACCATGCCGGTGGCCGAATTCCTTGCGGTGATGAATTTCGAGGACCAGTCAGTGGCGTTAGCGGTGCGGGCCGCCATCCCGCAGATCGCCGAGGCGGCCCAGCAGATCGCGACCTCACTCAGCACGGGCGGCCGGCTGGTGTACCTCGGCGCCGGTACCAGTGGCCGGATCGGGCTGCTGGATGCGGTGGAATGCCCACCGACCTTCGGCACCGATCCGGAACAGATCCTGGTGCTGCTGGCCGGTGGCACCCAGGCCTTCGGGGTGGCCGCCGAGGGTGCCGAAGACAGTCCGGACAACGCGATTGTCGATATCGACGAGGCCGGCATCGGAGAGCGCGACACCGTGGTCGGACTGGCAGCGAGCGGTCGAACCCCTTATGTGATAGCAGGATTGGACCGAGCGGCCGAGCGGGGCGCGGCCACCGTCTCGGTTGCCTGCAACCGACAGGCCGCCTGCAGCGAGCATGCCCAGATCGCCATCGAGGTCGATACCGGACCCGAGGTGCTGACCGGCTCGACCCGGCTCAAGGCCGGCACTGCGCAGAAGCTGGTGTGCAACATGCTGTCTACCGCGGCCATGGTGCAGCTGGGAAAGACCTACCAGAACCTGATGATCGACATGCGCCCGACGAACGAGAAGCTGGTCGATCGGGCTCGTCGGATCGTCGCGGAGGCTGCCGGCGTCGAGGTCGACGTCGCCGCCGCCGCGCTGCGATCGGCCGGCAACCGGCCCAAGGTGGCCACCGTCATGCTGCTGGCCGGGGTGAGTGCCGCACAGGCCGAGCGGCGGCTGGCAACCAATAATGGCTTTGTCGCAAAGGCAATCGGCTAGCCGCCAGCTAGCATAGTGGCTAGCCGGCTCCGAGCACGACGGAGCGACTCAGGCCACGCGGCCGGTCCGGGTCGAGCCCGCGGCCAACCGCGATCCGTTCCGCCAGCCGCTGCACCAGGATCAGCTCGACCATCGGATCGCTGCCACTGCTGACAAAACCGGCTCCGGTCGCCTCGACCTCGGCACGCAGTGCACCGTCACCGGCGCCGAGCTGCCAGACCAGCCGGCCGGGCTCGGCAATGCTGATCGGCCCGTGCCGGTATTCCATGCCGGGGTAAGCCTCGGTCCAGAGCTGGGCGGCCTCCCGCATCTTCAGGGCAGCCTCCCGCGCGATGCCGTGCGCCCAGCCGCTGCCGAGGAAGGTGATCTGCTCAGCGTCAGCCCATGCGTCGGGTAGCTGGCTGGCCAGCGCGGTCTCGGCAGCGGTGGCCAGCGCTGGCACATCGTGACCAAGCTGAGCACGTAGCAAGGCCAGGGCGGTGGTGGCGAATACCGTTTGTACGACGGAGGATTCATCTGCGAAGTCCAGCTCGATCACCCGATCGGCCAGGCTCGCGGCCGGCGAACTGGTCAGCGTGGTCAGCACCGTGGTGGGCACCCGTCCCCGCTGGTCGGCGAGCAGCCGGCTCACCTCGGTGGTCGTACCGGAGCGGGTGATAGCGACGATCCGGTGATAGTCGCGGTGCGCCGGGAACTCCGAGGCGGCCCAGGCATCGCTCTCGCCCAAGCCGGCTTCCTCGCGCAACCTGGCATAGGACTCGGCCATGAACCAGGACGTTCCACAGCCGACGACGGCGATCCGCTCGCCCGGTTGCGGCAGCGCGTCGAGGTCCAGCCGGCCGGCCGCTGCCCGCCAGCTGTCGGGCTGCCGCGCGATCTCTTCGGCGATGAAGCTCACGGTTGCCTCCTCGGGCGGATCGCGACCTCACCTACCAGTCGCTGCCGCACACTTCTGCGCAAATTTGTCTATACCAATCAAGTGCAAGCACCATAATACCGGACCAACAGCTCGCCGGGCAGCATGCCGATCTGGCTGGCCAAGCTTTCCCAAACCTAGTGCTCAGCGCGGACTATGAGTCGCGCTGAGCATCAGCGTCGGGCTGGCGGATCGCCTTGTCGGCCGCCTGCTCGAAGGCGGTGACCAGGCTCTGCACCGCCATCGGCCGCAGCCGGGACACCACCGCGGCCAGCTGATCCTTTTCGACCTTCGCCAGGTCACCGCGCCGGTAGGGCTCCCAGATTCCGCTGCGGAACACCTCCGACAGCTCCTCGGCGGCCGCGGTTGCATGGCTATGGATGACCACCGCCGCCGCCCGCAGCACGGTCAGCGGCACCGGCATGTCCAACAGCTCGATCCCCATCGCCAGCAGCGACGGTGTCGTCCGGTAGCTGCCCGGCCCGAGAATCTCGAGCGTCCCGATCGCCCGCAGAAAATCCACCGCCTGCTCGTCCAGCGACCGACCGGCCCGGGTTTGCAACGCCGCGTGGTCGAAGTGCTCGCCACGCTCGGGCGCCCAAGGCGCGAGCAACGCACGGTGCAACGCCAGGTCGCCGGGCGAGACATCCGCCGGGATCCGGGCCAGGTACCGCTCGATGCCGGCCAGGGTGTAGCCGTATTCCTGCAGTTCCCGGACGAACTCCAATCGCATCCGGTGCCCGGCGCCGTAGTACGCGATCCGGCCCCGACGCAGCGGAGCCGGCAGCAGGCCCTGGGTGGCATAGAACCGGACCGTCCGGACCGTGATCCCGGTACGCGCCGCAAGCTCGTCGATGGTGAGAAGTTCCTCCCCGACCGAGTCGACCGAGTCGACCGAGTCGACCGAGTCAGCCGAGTCGGCCAGCGAGGCCGAGGCCGGCTGGTCGGTACTGGCCTGCTCAGCGGTCACGACGGACACTATAAGCGTGATGGCAGTAACACTGTTACTTCATGACTGTGACAGTTACGGTGTCATCGAGGGCAGCCAACACGGCACGATCGTCTCGACAGCAGAGGATTTCCGGACATGAGCACCGAAGCATTCGTCTACGACGCGATTCGCACCCCGCGCGGCCGTGGCAAGAAGACCGGCTCGCTACACGAGAGCAAACCGGTCTCGCTGGTGGTGGGGTTGATCGAGGAGATCCGGCGGCGCAACCCGAGCCTGGATCCGGCCCAGATCGAGGATGTGGTGCTCGGCGTGGTCTCACCGGTCGGCGACCAGGGCGCGGTGATCGCCCGGACGGCGGCGCTGGCGGCCGGCCTGATCACCTCCGGTGCCGGCCTGCAGGTGAACCGGTTCTGCGCGTCCGGGCTGGAGGCGGTGAACCTGGCCGCCCAGAAGGTCCGCTCCGGCTGGGAGGACCTGCTGCTGGCCGGCGGCGTCGAGTCGATGTCCCGGGTTCCGATGGGTTCGGACGGCGGCGCCTGGGCGATGGACCCGGAAACCTCCTATGCCACCAGCTTCGTCCCGCAGGGCATCAGCGCCGATCTGATCGCCACTCTCGAAGGTTTCAGCCGCGAGGACGTCGACACCTTCGCGGTCGACTCGCAGACGAAGGCCGCCAAGGCGCAGGCCAACGGTGCCTTCCACCGCTCGCTGATCCCGGTCCGCGATCACAGCGGGCTCGCCGTGCTGGATCAGGACGAGTTCCCGCGGGCCGGAACAACCTTGGAAACGCTGGGAAATCTACCGTCGTCCTTCGAGGGCCTCGGTAACTTCGGTGGTTTCGACGCGGTCGCTCAGCAGAAGTATCACTGGGTGGAAAAGATCCACCACGTGCACACGGCCGGCAACTCCTCCGGAATCGTGGACGGCGCGGCGCTGATGCTGATCGGCAGCGAGCAGGCCGGCCGGCAGCTGGGCCTGACCCCGCGGGCCCGAGTGGTAGCCACCGGAGTGGTCGCCGAAGAACCGACCATCATGCTCACCGGACCGGCGCCGGCCGCCCGCAAGGCGCTGGCCAAGGCCGGCCTCAGCATCGGTGACATCGATCTATTCGAGGTCAACGAGGCATTCGCCGCGGTGGTGCTGAAGTTCTTGCGGGACCTGGACGTGCCCGCGGAGAAGGTCAACGTCAATGGCGGCGCGATCGCGCTGGGCCACCCGCTCGGGGCGACCGGGGCGATGATCCTGGGCACCCTGATCGATGAACTGGAACGGCGCGAGCTGCGCTACGGGCTGGCGACCCTGTGCGTCGGCGGCGGTATGGGTGTGGCGACGATCGTGGAGCGGATCTGATGACCGAACACAACATGATTTCCTGGGAACTGGATGCCGACGGCATCCTCACCCTGACCATGGATGACCCCGACCAGCGGGCCAACACCATGAACGAGACCTTCCAGAACTCGCTCGCGGCGACCGTAGATCGGCTCTATGCGGAAAAGGAAAACCTCACCGGGGTCATCGTCACCTCGGCCAAGAACACCTTCTTCGCCGGTGGCGACCTGCGGCTGCTGAGCAAGGTCACCGACGACACTGCGGCCGATTTCTTCGCCCACGCCGAGGCGATGAAGGCAAACCTGCGCCGGCTGGAGTTGCTCGGACGCCCGGTGGTGGCCGCGCTCAACGGGACCGCGCTCGGCGGTGGCCTCGAAATCGCGCTGGCCTGCCATCACCGGATCGCGTTGGACAACGCCAAGATCCAGTTCGGGCTGCCCGAGGTGACGCTGGGCCTGCTGCCCGGCGGCGGTGGCGTGGTCCGTACCGTTCGGATGCTTGGCATCCAAGACGCCCTGATGAAGATCCTGCTGCAGGGCCAGCGACTCGCCCCGGCGGCGGCCGTCGAAACCGGCATCGTCGACGAGCTGGTCGGCACCCCCGATGAGCTGATCGCGCAAGCCAAATCCTGGATCGCGGCGAACCCGGAGGCAAGCCAGCCCTGGGATCGGCCCGGCTACAAGATCCCGGGCGGCACTCCGAGCAACCCGAAGTTCGCAGCCATGCTGCCGGCGTTTCCCGCCAACCTGCGCAAGCAGCTCAAGGGCGCCCCGATGCCCGCCCCGCACCACATCATGTGTGCCGCGGTCGAGGGCAGCCAGGTGGATCTGGACACCGCGTTGCGGATCGAGACCCGCTACCTCACCGATCTGGTCCGCGGCCAGGTCAGCAAGAACATGATTCAGGCTTTCTGGTTCGACCTGAACTCGATCAACGCCGGCGGCAGCCGGCCGGCCGGCTATGACAAGCGGCCGGCGACCCGGGTGGCGGTCCTCGGTGCGGGCATGATGGGCGCCGGAATCGCCTATGTCTCGGCGCGAAACGGCATCGAGGTGGTACTCAAGGATGTTTCTGCCGAGGCTGCCGAGAAGGGCAAGGACTACTCGCGCAAGCTACTGGACAAGGCGATCTCGCGTGGCAAGCTGACCGAAGCCAGGCGGGACGAGGTGCTGGCTCGGATCACCGCGACCGGTGACGTCGCCGACCTTGCGGGCTGCGATCTGGTCGTCGAGGCGGTCTTCGAGAACGCCGACCTCAAGCGCAAGGTGTTCGGCGAGGTGGAGTCGGTGCTGGCACCGGATGCCCTGCTCGGCTCGAACACCTCGACGCTGCCGATCACCTCGCTGGCCGAGGGGGTTACTCGGCGGCAAGACTTCATCGGCCTGCACTTCTTCTCACCGGTCGACAAGCTGCCGTTGCTCGAGATCATCCGGGGTGAGCAGACCTCGGACGAGACGCTGGCCCGGGCGCTCGATTTCGCCGCCCAGATCAAGAAGACGCCGATCGTGGTCAACGACAGCCGGGGCTTCTTCACCAGCCGAGTGATCGGCACTTTCGTCAACGAGGCGCTGGCGATGCTCGGCGAGGGCGTGCACCCGGCCAGCATCGAGCAGGCCACCACCCAGGCCGGCTACCCGGTCGGCGCGCTGCAACTGGCCGACGAGCTCAACCTGGAGCTCGTCGGCGCGCTGCAACTGGCCGACGAGCTCAACCTGGAGCTGTTCGTCAAGATCCGCAACGAGACCCGGGACGCGGTGCAGGCGGCCGGCGGCAGCTACCCGGCCCACCCGGGCGAGGACGTGGTCGACCGGATGGTGGAACGCAACCGACCGGGCCGGCTGCGCGGCGCCGGCTTCTTCGACTACGACGAGCAGGGCAAGCGCACCGGGTTGTGGCCCGGCCTGGCCGAGGAGTTCCCGGTGCAGGGCGACCCAGCGGACCTCGACCTGCCCGAGCTCGGTGAGCGGATGCTGTTCGCCGAGGCGATCGAGTCGATCCGCTGCTTCGACGAAGGCGTGCTGAACACCGTCGCCGATGCCAATATCGGTTCGATCATGGGGATTGGCTTTCCGCCGTGGACCGGTGGCGTGCTGCAGTACGTCAACGGCTACCCGGGTGGCCTGCCCGGTTTTCTGGCCCGGGCCGAAGAGTTCACCGACCGGTACGGCGAGCGGTTCGCCCCGCCGGCCTTGCTGCGCAAGCGGGCCGAGAGTGGCGAGACGTTCTAATGCCGCCGATCGAGGACCGGCAGCAAGCCGACCGGACGTACTGCTAGATGCCCGGTCCGCTGGCCGGTGTCCGGGTGCTGGAATTGCCGGCGATCGGGCCGGTGCCGTTTCTCGGGATGTTGCTGGCCGATCTCGGCGCCGAGGTGATCCGGATCGATCGGCTGGCGGGCGAGGCCGATCCGCTGGCCGCACTGCCGGTCGGCGGCAGCGGGCCACTCGGCCGTGGCCGGCGGTCCATCGCACTGGACCTCCGGCAGGCCGAGGGAGCCGCGATCGCACTGGACCTCGTTGCCGATTGTGACGCGCTGATCGAAGGCTTCCGGCCAGGGGTGGCCGAACGGCTCGGCATCGGACCCGAAACAGCCTTGAACCGTAACCCGAAACTGGTCTACGGGCGGATGACCGGCTGGGGCCAGGACGGCCCACTCGCCGCGCGCGCCGGCCACGACATCACCTACCTCGCGGTGTCCGGGCTGCTGCACGGGATCGGGCCGGCGGCCGGACCACCCACCCCGCCGGCGAACTACCTCGGCGATTTCGGCGGCGGGGCGATGTCGTTGGCCGTCGGCCTGTTGGCTGCCGTGCTCAGCGCCCGCAGCACCGGCCAGGGCCAGGTCGTCGACGCGGCCATGGTGGACGGCGCGCCCTACCTGGCCACCATGGTGCGAACCCTGCACGGGCACGGCCTGTGGCGCGACGAGCGCGAGGCGAACCTGTTCGACGGGGGCTCACCGCAGTACCGGTGTTACCGCTGCGCCGACGGCAGGTTCGTCGCGGTCGGCGCGCTGGAGCCGAAGTTCTGGAACATCCTGCTCGACACGCTGGGGCTGGATCCGGCCAGCACCCCGTCCCCGTTCGACCCGGCGAACCATGCCGAACTCAGCGGCACGCTCGGCGAAATCTTCGCCACCAGGTCCCGCGATGAGTGGGCCGCGATCTTCGAACCGCTGGATGCCTGCGTGGCGCCGGTGCTGAGCCTGGCCGAGGCCCCCGACCACCCGCACAACGTGGCGCGGGCCAGCTACGCCGAATCGGCCGGGGTGATCGTCAGCGGCCCGACCCCGAGGTTCGAGGGCACACCGGCCAGCCTGGCCGCGGCGCCACCGGCAGTCGGGGCCGACACCGAGCAGTTGCTTACCGAACTTGGCTATCCCGAGCAGCAGCGCCGCCAGCTTCGAGATCGCGGCATCGTCGGCTGAGTTTCAGCTTGCCTGATAAGCCCGATAGGCATCGGCGATCAGCTGGGCACAGCTCAAGACGCTGAGCGCGGTGCTGTCCAGTTGCAGGTGGTAGAGCCGCGGATCGTCCACGTCCACCCGGTACAACCGCCGGACGTACTGCGCGCGGGCCTGATCGACCTCGGGCAACCGGCTGCGCGCGGTGGCCTCGTTGACGCCTTCCAACCGGGCGGCCTGGCTGATCCGGGCGTCGGCCGGCCCGAACAACCGGACCCGCAGCACGGCCGGCTCCGTGACGAACGCTGCCGCACCGGCCCGGCCCAGGATCACCGCGCCGCCGGCCAGTGCCGTCCGCATGATCCGTTCGGCCTGTTCGCGAAAGGCCGCCGCCTCGTCGGCGACCGATGCCGCATCGACCGGCGCGGCATCGGTACCGGCTCCCAGCACGCCGCCGGCCAGCGGCGACAGCAGGCTCAGGAACCGCTCGCCGATCGAGCGCTTGCACTCGCCCTCTTCGGCCTCGGTGACCGTCACCTGCAATTGGGCAGCAACCGTCGAGCTAATCGCACGATCGAGCAGCGGCAGGCCGAGCAGTTCGGCGACCGCCGGCGCCACTGCGCTGCCGCCGGCCCCGTAGCCGGCCGAGATGGTCACTCCTGGCATCAGTGCACCCCACTCGGAATCGGAACCAGGTCATCGGGGTCCGCGGCCGGGGCCGGCGCTCCCCCACTGCGCAACTGCACCTGCCGGACGAACAGCGCGACGATCACGCTCAACACCGAGATCGGGACCGCGACCAGGAACAGCCTGTCGATCGCGTGCGAATAGGCCTGGATGATGCCCTCGTGCAGCGCCGGGTTCGTTCGGCCGATGGCCTTGAGCGCGGCCGGGCTCTGCACCAACTGGCTGACCTTGTCACCAGCGGCCACCGCGGCCGGCGGCAACCGTCGCGGAAACTCGTAGGCCAGCCGCGCGGTCAGCACGGCGCCGAGCGCGGAAGCCCCGATCGCACCGCCCATCGACCGGAAGAAGGTCACCGATGAGGTGGCCACCCCCATCTGGCTCATCGGGACCGCGTTCTGCACGACCAGGGTCAGCACCTGCATGAACAACCCGAGCCCGGCGCCGAAGACCAGGATGTAGCAGCCGACCACCACCAGCGAGGTGTGCGCGCCGAGCCGGGTGAGCAGCACCAGCCCGACGGTCACCAGCACGGTGCCGACCAGCGGGAACCAGCGGTAGTTGCCGGTCCGGGAGATGTAGCGGCCCGAGCTGATGCTCATCGTCAGCACGCCGAACAGCAACGGCAACAGCAGCAGCCCGGACTCGGTCGCCGACACCCCGTGCACGAGCTGGAGGTACTGCGGCAGGAAGGCCAGCGCGCCGAACATCGACACGCCGCTGACGAAGCTGATCACGTTGGAAACGCTGAAGATCTGCAACCGGAACAGGCCCAGCGGCAGGATCGGTTCCGGGGCCAGCCGCTCGCGCAGGAGGAAGCCGGCCAGCACCAGCGCACCGAGTGCGAAGAGCCCGATGATCTGCCAGGACGACCACGGGTAGTCGGTGCCACCGGATTGGGTGGCCAGCAGGATCGAGGAGACCCCGAGTACCAGCAGCAGCGCACCCCACCAGTCGATCCGGACCTGGCGGGTACGCACCGGCAGCCGCAGCACCCGGTTGGTGACCAGCAGCGCCAGGATCCCGAGCGGCAGGTTGATGTAGAAGATGTAGCGCCAGGTGAGGTTGTCCACCGCGAAGCCGCCGGCCAGCGGGCCGACCACACTCGAGATGCCGAATACCGCGCCGAAATAGCCCTGATACCGGCCACGCTGGCGAGGCGGGATCACGTCGCCGATGATCGCGAACACCAGCGAGATCAGGCCGCCGCCGCCGATCCCCTGCAGGCCGCGAAAGGCAATCAGTTCGAGCATGTTCTGCGACGCACCGCACAGCACGCTGCCGACCAGGAATACCACGATCGCCCACTGGAAAACTCGCTTGCGACCGTACAGATCGCCGGCCTTGCCCCACAGCGGAGTGCTGGCGGTGCTGGCCAGCAGGTAGGCGGTAATCACCCAGGACAGCAGGTCGCTGCGGTGGAAATCCCCGACGATGGTCGGCAGCGCGGTCGAGACGATGGTCTGGTCCAGCGAGGCCAGGAACATCCCGAGCATCAGGCCGGACATGATCACCAGGATCTGCCGGTGGCTGAATTCAGGGTTGGACTCTGGGGTACCTGGCGACGGAGAGTCTGGCAGCGAAGTAGTCGGCATCGACGAACCTGGGTCCTGCTCGGTCACCTGCTCATACTCCCACGCTCGGCCACCCATTCATCGACCCGATGCCATTGCTGCGCCAACCACTCCGTCCGGCCGGCCTCGTCGATCGGCACCGCCAACCCGGGTACGTGCCACCAGCCGATGGTCATCGGGCGCTCGCTCAGTGGCAGCGCCCGCCACATCAGGGCCGGACTGACCAGGGTGTCCAGGCCGGTATGGGCGATCACCAGGACGTCGGCGTCCGGTCGCGCCGCCAGGCAGGCCAGCGTGCCGCCGGGCCGTGGTGGCAGCACGTGCCGGTCAGCTTCGGCACGGCGGGCGGCCTTGGTCCGGCCGGCGCGCCACAACCGGCGTACCGCCCGACGGTGCCGGTGCGGGGTCCAGTTGCCGCCTTCGGGAAAGAGCAGCAGGGCATCGCGCGAATGCAGGTCGGCAGCCAGTTCGCCCAGCTGGCCGGTGCGATCCTCACCGGCGCCGGTGGCCGAGGGCAGGAAGCAGCAGGACAGCCGGTTGAGCAGCACGTCCAGCCCCGGGTCCCACTGCAGGGCCGCTTTGAGTACCACCCGCGGGCAGCGATCCAACGTGCTGGCGATCAGGTGCACCAGGGTGAACGAGTCGCCGGGGCCGGCATGCCGGGCCAGCACCAGCACCGGAGGCGGCTCGGGCTGCCCCGCCGGCCAGATTTGCTGGCGCAGCTCGGGGTTCTCCAACTCGACGGTGAAGCCGAGCAGTTTCCGACTGGCCGTCATCAGCCGGCCCAGGGTCCAGCGCAACAGTGCGACGTGGGCAGCGCGCCACTTGCCGGGGCCGTGACCGGCCGGCCACGGCGAGCGCAGCCACAGGCCGAAACAGCCGAGCAGCATGACCAGATCCAGGCTCAGGTAGATACCGGCCAGCGCCGCCAGCCGCCAGACCCGTCCCCGCTTGCGTCGCGCCAGCAGGCCGAGCAGCCAGGCCAGCGCCGCGACCGACCAGAACAGCACGATCAGCAGCAGGGCGACCGGGACGAAGATCGGATCGAGCACCACCCGCCGGATCGGCCGGGGTGGCAGCCCGGCGGTCATCCAGAGCTCGGGGTGCGGCTGAGGTAGGCCAGCGAGGCGGCGTAACCGAGCTCGATCCGCGCGGCCACCCGCGAGGCGTCCCGATAGCGCAGTGAGACCAGCGGCGTATCGGGATCACCGCTGGGCAGCACGTGGACTTCGGTGCGATCCGGCAGGGCGTCCATCTCTTCGACGAACCGGTGCCGGCGGGCGATCTCGAAGGCCACCAGGCCGACCTGCCAGGGCCAGCGGGGTGGCCGCAGCGGCTGTTCGACCCGTCCGACGTGCAGGACGTAGATCCGCTGCGCGCCCAGCGCAACCGCCCGTCCGACCGGGATCGAGTGAACCAGGCCGCCGTCCATGAAGTGCTCGCCGTCGATGACCACCGGGGGCAACAGGCCGGGAACCGCGCAGGAAGCAAGCACCGCCGGGGCGATCGGACCGTCGACGAACCAGTGCGCGGTGGCCTTCTCGATGCTCGCGGCCACGCATTGGAACCGGACCGGCAACTCCTCGATCCGCTGCACCGCGAGATGGGACTGCGCCAGTTCCCGCAGGCCGTCGGAGGAGTGCAGGTGCGTCCCGTGCGTGAGCAGCGTCCGGGCTCGGCCGAAGACGGATCCGGAAAACACCTCCGAGGCGGCCAGCTCACCCCAGAGCTCGGTCAACGTCTCGACCGCCGCCAGGCTCGGATCGGCCGCCACCAGCGCACCGTTCAGTGCGCCGACGCTGGTGCCGAGCACCAGATCGGGCCGGATGCCCTGCTCGATCAGCGCGCGCAGCATGCCCACCTGGGTGGCGCCGAGGACGCCGCCGCCACCCAGCACGAACGCGGTCCGTGGTTGCTCGCCGGTCATCTGCTGATCATCCCTAACCCTCGCTCGGCTAGCCGGCATTCAGACGAACCCGGGCTCAAGAAATCGTCTGGGGACGCTAGCGGTTGGCGAACACGCCGGGCGGGAATGCCCCGTTGGCCAAAGCCAATCGGGTCAGTGGCTTGCCGAGTTCGATCAGCCGTTCGGCCTTGTCCTGCCCGAGCCGCTGCCAGGGTCCGGCGGCCAGCGAGTCGGTCTCGGCCTCGACCTCGGCACGTAGCCGGACGCCGGCTTCGGTAAGCGCCAGCTCACCGTCGGTCAGCACTCCGCGATCACGCAATCGGCTTATCGAATCGGCCCATTCCTCATCCGACCAGCCACGCAGCTTTCGAGCCGGGGTCTCTAGAAAGCCAGCTCCGGTCGCGGTGTGGCTGACGATAGCGTCGATCCCGTTCAGCCCGTGCCGGACGAGTGAAACCAGGTGGCCGTCGCCGCGATGCTCGCGCAGCAGGGTGAGCGCATGCCATAGCCGCAGGTGAACGGCCTCGGGCCAGGGCAGCGCGGCGTGCGCGGCATACAGCGGCCGGCCCTCGGCGGGGCTGCCATCCTCGATCGCCTCGCGGGCCAGTTCGGCGGCCTCGGCAAGCTCGGCCGAGGCCAGCGCCTGATCGCCGAGCAACCGGCGCAGGGCCTGATCGACCGCTCGGTAGCGCGCGGCGAGCACGTCGGCGGGCTCGGCCAGCGACCAGGCACGCGGAAGGTGGCGAGCGACCAGTTCGGGATTGAAGTTGTAGAAGGTGGCAGCGACGACCGCCGGGCCGACCGCGCCCATTGCCGCCGAGCGGGCCGCGAAGTAGCCCATCCGGCCCGGCGCCAGCCCAGCCTCGACCAGCGAGGACTCCATCTCCGGGGCGAAGTAGCTCAACGAGTGCAGCGGTTCCAGCGTCCGGTGGCCGCGACGGGCGATTTCGGCGAATTCGATCGTAGTCACGCCGTCAGCCTAACCTCGGGCGTTACCGCCGACCTTCGCCGACGTAGCCGAATCAGTCGTTTGCCCCGCCGTCGTAAGGAAAGATCCCGTCGCCACCAAGCTGGATGGTTCCCTGACCGTCCTCGCTGGTGACCAGCGCGATACCGTTGGGCCACTGCACCAGCAACGAGATGGTCTGCTTCGGCGGCAGCAGGCCGACCAGCTTCCAGGTCGGTTCCAGCTTGTTTCCGCTGCCGATAGTGCCCGCGACGGAGTACTGGACCGGGCTGAATTCGTCGACGTTCTGCATGATCAGCTGGTTCGGAATCTGCTCGCCGACATAGACGATGGTGACGGACTGGCCCGGTGGAACTTCCAGCGGGTTATCGGTGGTTTCCATATCTCGACATTACATGCCCGCTTCAAAATTGCCGGCAAATGCCGCAGACCACCGGACGCTAGCTCGTCGGCAGGCCGAGTTCGCGGATCGCCTCGTCCCTGATCTTGAACTTCTGGATCTTGCCGGTCACCGTCATCGGGTACTCCTCGACGAACCGGACGTAGTGCGGCACCTTGTAGTGCGCCAGTTTGCCTTTGCAGTACTGCTGAATCTCCTCCGCGGACAAGCTCGAACCGGCCCGCAGCCGGACCGCCGCCAGCAGCTGTTCGCCGTATTTCTCATCCGGTACGCCCACCACCTGAACGTCCTCGATGTCGGGATGGGAGTAGAGGAATTCTTCGACCTCGCGCGGGTAGACGTTCTCACCGCCCCGGATCACCATGTCCTTGCTGCGACCCACGATGCTCAGGTAGCCGGCCTCGTCCATCACCGCGAGGTCGCCGGTATGCATCCAGCCGTTGATCAGCACCTCGGCGGTCTTGTCCGGCTGCTCCCAGTAACCACGCATCACCGAGTAGGCCCGGGTGCAGAACTCACCGGTCTCACCGCGCGGCACGACCAGGCCGGTGACCGGATCGACCACCTTCACCTCGACGTGCGGGTGCACCTGGCCGACGGTGGCGGTCCGCCGTTCCAGCGAATCGTCGGCCCGGGTCTGCGTCGACACCGGCGAGGTCTCGGTCATCCCGTAACAGATGGTCACCTCGGCCATGTGTAGTTCGGCGATCACCCGCTTCATCACCTCGACCGGGCACGGCGAGCCAGCCATGATGCCGGTACGCAGGTTGCTGAGGTCATAGTCGGCAAAATCCGGCAGCGCGAGCTCGGCGATGAACATCGTGGGCACCCCGTAGAGCGAGGTGCAGCGCTCGTCCTGGGCTGCTTTCAGGGTGGCGGCCGGGTCGAACCCGGCGGCCGGGATGACGATGCAGGCGCCGTGGCTGACCGCAGCCAGATTGCCCATCACCATGCCGAAGCAGTGGTAGAACGGCACCGGCACGCAGATCCGGTCCTGCTCGGAGTACCCGCAGCCCTGGCCGACCAGGTACCCGTTGTTGAGGATGTTGTGGTGGCTGAGAGTGGCGCCCTTCGGAAAGCCGGTGGTGCCCGAGGTGTACTGGATGTTGATCGAGTCGTCCGGGTCCAGGCCGGCCGCGATCTCGCGAACCCGTTCGACCGGCACCGACTGGCCGTCGGCGATCAGCGCGTCCCAGCCGGGTTCGCCGAGGTAGATCGCCTCACGCAGTTGCGGGCAGTCGCCGCGGACCTCCTCGACCATCGCGCGATAGTCGCTGCTTTTGTGTTCCAGGGCAGCGAACAGGACGCTGACGCCGGACTGCTTGAGGACGTAGGCCAGCTCGTGGCTGCGGTAGGCCGGGTTGATGTTGACCAGGATCACGCCGATCCGGGCGGTCGCGTACTGCACCAGCATCCAGTCGATGCAGTTGGGCGCCCAGATGCCTACCCGATCACCGACGGCCACCTCGCGCGCCAGCAAACCGCGGGCCAGCTGATCGACGGCGTCGTCAAACTCGGCATAGCTGAACCGGCGGCCGGTACTGAACTCGACCACCGCTTCACGATCGGGATAGGTAGCGGCGGTCCGGGCCAGCTTGCCGCCGATGGTGTCTCCGAGTAGCGCAACCGTCGACGTACCGCATGAATAGGACAGCGGCACTGGCTGTGGGGTCGCATCGGTCATATTCGGATTGAACTCGAAGCCCGGCTCGAGCGCCAGCGGCGCGGTCGGTGCAATCGCCCTAGAAAAGCCAGACGCCGCAGCTCCCGGCGGGAGCTGCGGCGTGTGGAGAAGCCTTGGGTCTTAAACCTCGGCTGGGGTATTCGTGTTGCCTTCGAGCAGCGAACGGACTTCGGATTCGCGGTAGCGGCGGTGGCCGCCTAGCGTGCGAATCGAGGTCAGCTTGCCAGCCTTCGCCCACCGAGTGACCGTCTTGGGGTCAACTCGGAATAGCGTTGCCACTTCTGACGGCGTCAGTAGCGGCTCGGACTCTGTACGTTGACGAGGATTGGTCATTGACCCTCGCCCCCTTCCTGGATATTTATAACGCGCATCCCGTTGCGACGTTCAACGAAGTATGCACCAGTTTCCGATGCAACTTCTTGTCGTAGTCCTGTAAAGCTCACTCTTTTTGATAACAATTTGGTATCGAAGACGGTTCTGGAGGTATTTTTCACACCTACGGTAACCATCGGGACACCTGCGGTGAGCAAGGTACTTTCTGGGGGCTTGCCGACACCATACCGTTCGACTCCGATTGCGGTGTCTGCCACGTCGAGGCGGTGTGCGCGATCCCGGATCCGAGATGTACTCTCGGTGTACGAAACTGACAACCGATTCCCGGGTCGAATCGTCGTGATGCGTTCCCCCGGATGACCGTGCGAGCGAGGGGGTCGAGCCATGGGGCGCGGCCGTGCTAAAGCAAAGCAGCAAAAAGTGGCCCGAGAGCTGAAGTACAACTCTCAGAGCACCGATTTTTCTGCTCTCCAGCGAGAACTCGGCCATCCGGCCGAATCCGGCCACTCCGGCGAGGGCGGCGAACCCTATGCCGATGAGGGCTACGAGGACGAAGAGAGCTGGGTAGGCGGCAGCCCGCGCTGAGTTCGCTCAGGTTCCCGGTTCGTCCTCACGAGCTCGTCCCCGACGGTCAGAAGTTGCAATCGGCATAGTCGCCGGTCAGCACGACCCGCCCGTCACCCTCGATGACCTCGCCCAGCCGCCAACTGGGTATGCCGCGTGCCGCCAAGGTCGCCAATGCCGGCTCCGCTGACTCCTCGGCCAACACCGCGACCATCCCGACCCCCAGGTTGAAGGCGGGCTCGAGTTCGGTTCGGCTGACCGCACCGCGATCGGCGAGCAGCTGGAAGATCGGTAGCGGCGACCAGGTCGAGCGATCGACCACCGCATCGAGCCCGGCCGGCAGTACCCGGACCAGGTTGCCGGCCAGCCCGCCACCGGTGATGTGCGAGAACGCGTGCACCCCGCCGTCAGCGATCAACCGCAGGCAATCCTGGGCATAGATCCGGGTCGGGGTGAGTAGTTCGTCGCCCAGCGTCCGGCCGGCCAGTTCAGCGGGAGTGTCCGACAGCGCCAACCCCGCCCGGTCGATGATCTGCCGGACCAGGGAGTAGCCGTTGGAATGCACGCCGGACGAACTCATCGCGATCAACACGTCACCAGCCCGGACCCGCTCCGGGCCTAGCAGCCGGTCGGCGTTCACCACTCCGGTACCGGCCCCGGAGATGTCGTAGTCCTCGGGACCCATCACGCCGGGATGCTCGGCCGTCTCGCCACCGACCAGAGCGCAGCCGGCCTGCACGCAGCCCTCGGCGATGCCCGCGACAATGGTGGCGATCTTCTCGGGCACCACCTTGCCGGTGGCGATGTAGTCGGTCATGAACAGCGGTTCGGCGCCCACCACCACAAGGTCGTCGATCACCATGGCCACCAGGTCGATCCCGATCGTGTCGTGCCGATCGAGTTGTTGGGCGATGACCAGCTTGGTGCCGACGCCGTCGGTCGAAGTTGCCAGCACCGGGTTGGGATAGTTGCTGAGGTCGAGTTGGAACAGGCCGGCGAAGCCACCCAGGCCGCCGAGCACCTCGGGCCGGACCGTGCGCTTGACCGAGGCCTTCATCAGCTCGACCGCGCGATCACCGGCCTCGATGTCTACCCCGGCGCCGGCATAGCTGATCGGATCGGAGGTCATCTCGATTCGTTCGCCGGTGCTGGCTCGCGAAGCTGCTGCTCGCTGCTGCCGTTGACCGCACGGCCGATCCCTTCCAGGACGTGCTTGCCGATCACGTTCGGCAGCGCGATCGGGTACTCACCGTCGAAGCAGGCCCGGCACAACCGGGACTTGGGCTGTTCGCTGGCCGCGATCAGGCCGTCCAGCGAGACGTAGCCCAGCGAGTCCGCCCCGATCGAGGCCCGGATACCGTCCACGTCCAGGCCGCTGGCGACCAGTTCGGCCCGGCTGGCAAAGTCGATACCGTAGAAACACGGCCACTTGACCGGTGGCGAGGCGATCCGGACGTGTACCTCGAGTGCGCCGGCCTCACGCAGCATGCGGATCACCTGGCGCTGGGTGTTGCCGCGCACGATGGAATCGTCGACCACCACCAGCCGCTTGCCCCGGATCACGTCCCGCAACGGGTTCAACTTCAGCCTGATACCCAGCTGCCGGATGGTCTGCGACGGCTGGATGAAGGTACGACCGACATAGGCGTTCTTGACCAGGCCCATCCCGTACGGGATCCCGGACTCCTCGGCGTAGCCGATGGCCGCCGGGGTGCCCGATTCCGGGGTGGGCATCACCAGGTCGGCCTCTACCGGGAACTCCCGGGCCAGCCGCCGGCCGATCTCGACCCTGGTGGAATGCACCGAGCGGCCGGCCAGCGTGGTGTCCGGCCGGGCCAGGTAGACGTATTCGAACAGGCAGCCCTTGGGATCGGGGTTGGCGAAACGCTGCGAGCGTAGGCCGTCCTCGTCGATGGTGAGCAGCTCACCCGGTTCGATCTCGCGCACGAAGGACGCGCCGACGATATCGAGCGCGGCGGACTCACTGGTGACCACCCAGCCCCGGTCCAGCCGGCCGAGTGACAGCGGCCGGACGCCCTGCGGATCGCGCGCGGCATAGAGGGTGTGCTCGTCCATGAAGACCACCGAGAAGGCGCCCTTGAACTTCGGCAGCACCTGCATCGCGGCCTCTTCCACCGAGACATCGGGCAGGCTGGCCAGCATCTCGGCCATCACGTCCGAGTCCGAGGTGGCCATCGGCTGCGAGCTGCGGTTGCGCTCACCACCGGCCAGCACTTCGGAGAGTTCAGCGGTGTTCACCAGATTGCCGTTGTGGCCAAGGGCTATTCCGGTACCGGCCTTGGTGGTGCGAAAGGCGGGCTGGGCGTTCTCCCAGGTGGACGAGCCGGTGGTCGAGTAGCGGGTGTGGCCGATCGCGATATGGCCCTTGAGGGTGGCCAGGGTCGACTCGTCGAACACCTGTGAGACCAGGCCGAGGTCCTTGTAGACCAGGATGGACGAGCCGTCGCTGACCGCGATACCGGCTGCCTCTTGCCCGCGATGTTGCAGGGCGTACATGCCGAAGTAGGCCAGCTTGGCTACTTCTTCGCCGGGTGCCCACACGCCGAAGACACCACATGCATCCTGGGGTCCTTGGTCGTGCGGGTCGAGGTCATTGGTGAGCCTGCCGTCTGCGCGCGCCACGGGGATGAGTCTACTGGGTTTGCAAACGCTGACCTGCAGGTACGGCGGGGTGGCGACCGGGTACGGCCGGGTGGCGACTTAGGTACGGGCCTCGGTCGTGGCTCGTGCGGGCTGATTCGAGCCCGCGCGTTCGGTGCGCAGCGATTCGACGATCGGAACCAGCTCGGACGGCAACCTGACCAGCGCCTCGGCTGAGCCCAGCGCGGCGGCGCGCAACAGGCCACCGAGCCCGAGCTCGGAGATCTGCGCTGCATCAAGGGCGGTCGGCCCGTTAGTGTGCCGGCTATCGGCCCCCGCCTTACCCAGATTGCTCATGAGAAGAGCCCGGGCAGCCGCCATCAGGTCGCGGTTCGCCTCCGACCTCCGGCCGGCCAGCCGAAGTACCTCAGCGGCGATGTCTATGCCGGCGGCAGGCTCAGACAGGTAGGCGAGGTTCATCCGTGCGGTCAGGGTCCGGCGGTGCTCCACACCCAATACCCGCACGTGCAACGGCACCAGCTCGGCGAACTGGTCCCGCGCCGCCACCGCATCACCGACCTCACCCGACCAGTACGCCAAATTCGACCGCGCAATCAGGGTGCCTCGATCCTCAGCGCCCAGCACCCCGACAAGCAGCGGCACCAGCTCGGTGTACTGGTCCCGCGCCGCCACCGCGTTACCGGCCGCACCCGACCAGTACGCCAAATTCGACCGCGCAATTAGGGTCTGTCGATGCTCTGCACCCATCACCCGGACAAGGAGCGGCACCAGCTCGACGTTCTCGTCTCGCGCCGCCACCGCATCACCGGCCATACCGGACCAGTCCGCCAGATCCGACCGGACGATCAGAGTGTCACGATGCTCCGCACCCAACACCCGAACATGCGCGGGCGCTAGTGCCGCGAACTGGTCCCGCGCCGCCAACGCATCCCCGGCTTCGCCAGTCCAATACGCTCCTTCTCGCCGAATATTGAGGCCCAGGGCATTGTCGGCGCTTGATGCATCGACCAGAACCTCCAATCTGTCCCGCGACTCGGCCGGTTCCGACGGACCGTCCCAGCAAGCAGAAATGAGTTCCAGCACCAAGCGGGTTCGACCTAATGCACGCGCTGCGGCCAGCCGCAGCAAATTGCCCACATGGTCTGCCTCGTCGCCATTTTCAGCGTTGTCAAGGCACGCTTCAACCAACGCCGTTGCGGCAACCTCGCTTTCCGCGCTCAGCTCGCGTTGCGCGAGCAGCTTCCGCATTGCCGCCGGACCTTTTCTTATCCCGCAGACTGCGAGGTCGATCAATATGCCGGCATCCCTGGTACGAGAATCCGCCTGCGCGCCCTGCGCCCATTGGCGTGCCTCGGCAAGCAGTCGATCCACGTCGTGATCGTTGTAGCGACCGTCGTTCACGGAGTGTTCTGAACTGAGCGTGGCCACCAGGAATCGTTCGGCCTGCGAGGCCGGGTCCACTCGCGCGAGTTGTGCTCGTCGTTCGGCGGGGTCGTACCAGGCTTTCAAGATCTCCACGATCAGCGGCAGCGGTTGGTCGGTCGCGGACCGATAGTGAAAGTGGTGCCGGAGCATGGGCTCACGTAACCGGTACCAGGTCGAGCGTTGATCGAGTTCCGGTGCCTTCTCCGGGCTGACCCACCGGATGTCCGCCAGCCTGCCGAGGGTCGTAGCGGCCACCCGTTGCCCGATGTCGGCGGCTTCGGCGAGTTCGGCAACGGTGGCAGCCTGGTGCGCCCCGTCGGCCAGCACCCGGATCAGGCGCTGCTCGACCGGCGACAGATCCCACAACAGTTGCTGGTAATACGGCACCAGCCCCTCCAGCAACGTCTCGACCGCTGGCACCAGCTCGTCCAACAATTCGACGGTCAAGCACTCTGACAGGATCGTCCAGATTCGCGGAGAGCCACCAGCGAGCGAACTCAGCGCTCGCAGCCGGGATTCGCCTTTGTCGGTAGCGATGAACTCGGCCAAGTCATCGTCGCCTGACTCGTGGGCAAGGTGGATCAACAACTGCCGTCCCTCGTCCAGGTTGAGCTCGTCCAAGTGCGCAAGCCCGAAGTTGCCCCACCAAGGCATCGCGCGGTCCTTCACCCCGGGGAACAGCAGCGGTGCGGTGGCCAGCACCATCACCTGATCCGAGGTCTCGACCCACGCTCGGAAATTCTGCTGTCCCGACTTGCCGATCGCCTGGAATACCCGGTCAAGGTTCTCGATGACCAGCACCAGCACTCGGCCGGCCAGCGCATCGGCGACCGCACCCTCAGGCCGCTCCGAATGGACGAACCTGCGCCCGCCGGTTGTCGCGGGCGACAGCTGTGCCAACGCCTCAGCCAGGAGGTCGGTGTAGCGCGAGATGCCCACCGCGTCCTCGTCGAACCGGACGAACGCCAGCTGCCGAGCCACCTCGGGCCGCTTCAGCGCGCGGTGGATCGCGACACTGACCAGGTGGGTTTTGCCCGATCCACGGGGACCGATCAGCAACGTGTGCGCCCGACTCTTGGTCGTCGCTGCCGACAGCAGTCGTCGATCCAGCGTGTCCAGGATGACCGCGCGGCCGACCGTCCGTTCGGACAGCAATGCCGGTGATTCCTGCGCCGGCGTGAACGGCCGCACCCGGCGAACCGGTGGCCGCGAACGAGTCACCGTCATCCGAGTCGCCGCATCTCGCGCCACGCTCGACGTAGCAGCGAGGTGGCGAACCGATCGGCCGCGCCGAGGCGTACCAGGTAGTGATCGTCCTCCAACCGGCCCACCAGTCTGATCAGCGTGTCCCGGCTTGGCCGAAGCTCGTCGCCAACAGTGCCCAGTTGGTTGGCGATCGCGTCGATCTCGAGCGGATCGACCGAGCGCGCGTAGACATCCAGCACTCGCAGAACGAGAGCTGCCTCGTCCCCGTAGTACTTCGGCACTCGGTCGATGTAGTGCTCCATCTCCCAGAGCTTGTTCCGCAGAGCATGATCCACAACGTCGATGACATCTGCCGTCGCCACGGACTGGCTGCCTCGATTGGCCAGATCCTCGACCAGCTTGTGCACGTAGAACGGGATCGAGCAGGTCTGGTCAGCAATAGTCTCAGCAATCTCGACTTCGTTGGCTGCCGCCAAGGACTCGCCCCGCAGCAGGCACCGGGCCAGGTACGTCGCCTCCCAATCGGCCAGCGGGCTCACCGTGATCGGCACGATGTCGTTGACCACGGACATGTCGGTGACCGCATGGTGCAGGCCGATCGAGCCGGACAGGATCATCGAAACCCGCTCGATCTCTTGCCGCGATTGCCGCAGTGTCCGCATGAACTCGACAGCACCATCCGGCCCGAGCGCTCGGGCGAGCACGGTGATCTCGTCGAAGATGAACACCAACCGATGTGGTCCGGAGCGCTCGACGGCCTCGGCACACCGCCGGAAGAAATCGACGCCGGCATCAGACGCGGTCGCGGCATGAGCCCGCAGCCTCACACCGGCGACGCCCGCATTGACGGTCACCTCGCCGCCGAACTCCTGCTGCCAACGGCCCCACTCGCGGCCAAGCAGCTGGTTCTTCCGCATTACCTCAACGAGATTGCGGCTAAACACGGCCGGATCCTCGGTCTCCGCGCTGACCCGCACCACGGTATGCCCGGCTGCTTGCAGTTCTTCTTCGAGTAGCCGTAGCAGCGAGGTCTTGCCCATCCGCCGGTCGCCCAGGAGCTTGGCCCCACCGGTGTCGACGGCACTCAGCAGCTGGCCCAGTTCAACGGCTCGACCGATCAGGTCGTTCGGATTGATGACGCCACCGGGGTTGGTGTTCATCGGGCGAATCGGCAGTGTCGAGGTCATGCCTAAAACGTACAACAGATCTGATGTACGTCAAGAGTGTTGTACAACAATTTTGTTGCTGATCAGCTCAGCAGCGGCAGCTGGTCGGATAGGTCGGCCCTGCTGCCACTAGCCCGAACCAGACCGCCGGACAGGGCCTGAGCCCAGTCGAGTCGGCCGGTCGCCAGCTGGAGGAACGTCAGCGGATCGGTCTCCACCACGTTCGGCGGGGTCCCGCGAGTATGCCGAGGGCCGGCGATGCACTGCACCGCGGCGTATGGCGGCACCCGCACCTCCACCGACCGGCCCGGGTAACGCTCAGCCAGCATCGAGGTCAGGCTTCGAATCGCGATCGCAGTCGCCTTGCGTTCCAACGGAACCGGCTCACGCTCTGCAAGCGAGCGGCTCAGGTCATCGGAGTGCACCACCAGCTCGATCACCCGAGTGCTCAGGAAATCGGTGACCGCGCTCGGGCCACGGGGCGTGTCGATCACCCTGGGCAGCGGTTCGGCCAGCCGTCGCCGCAGATCCCGGATCGCTTGGTCCAGGCCGGTCAGCAACTCATCCGGAGTGCGGTCCGCGGCAGTCTCGGTGGTCGCCGCATCCAGGTCCTCCACGTCACGCCGGTAGTGCGAGACGAACTCGTGCGGCGGTAGCGGTGTGCTGTCGGTCGGCCTTTCCACCAAACGTAAAAGCCCATCGTGAATGAGCAGCAGGTGCCCGGTCAGCAGCCGGACGTCCCAGCCCGGCAACACCGACGGCCGCCCGAACGCCTCGAACGGCAGCTCTACCAACCAGGCCCGGATCGCGGCCGACTGGGCCAGCAACGCCTGTGCCAGCTTGGCCGGATCGGCAGCCACCATCAGCCAAACAGGGCAGGCAAGGTGGCTGCCCAGGCGGTACGCAGTTCGGACAGCGGCAACCGGAACTGGCCCTGCACCTCGATCGCCGACTCGAGGATGTCGAGCACCCCGATCCGCTGGGCCGGCAGCCCGCGCGCGGTGCACATGTCGGTGAACCGGACCTCTTCGGTACGCGGCACCGCCACGATCGCCCGGCCGGCCGACTCGGAGAACAGGAACACGAACGGGTCCATCCCGTCGGGCACGATCAGCCGGACGCCGGCCTGCCCGCCCAGGCAGCCCTCGGCCAGCGCGACGAACAGGCCGCCCTCGGACAGGTCATGAGCAGCGTCGATCAGCCCGTCCCGGGATGAGTTGATCAGAATGTCGGCCAGCAGCTTCTCGCGCGCCAGATCCACCTTTGGCGGCCTGCCGCCCAGGAACCCGTGCGCCACCTGAGCCCACTCCGAACCACCAAACTCATCGCGGGTGTCGCCGAGCAGGTACAGCTGGGCACCATCGCCGCGCAGGGCCATCGGGGTTCGCCGGCTGACGTCGTCGATCACCCCGAGCACGCCCACCACCGGGGTCGGCAGGATCGCGGTGCTGCCGGTCTGGTTGTAGAAGCTGACGTTGCCGCCGGTCACCGGAATGCCCAGCTGCTGGCAGCCGTCGGCCAGCCCCCGAACGGCCTCGGCGAACTGCCACATCACGCCGGGATCCTCCGGCGAGCCGAAGTTCAGGCAGTTGGTCACCGCCAGCGGTCGGGCGCCGGTGGTTGCCACGTTGCGATAGGCCTCGGCCAGCGCCAGCTGGGCACCGGCGTAAGGGTCCAGCCGGGTGTAGCGACCGTTGCCGTCCACCGACAGCGCGATCCCCAGGGCCGGATCGTCCAGCTCGGTTTCGCCTGGTTCGGTAAGGCGAATCATGCCGGAGTCGGTCGGCTGGGCCAGCACCGTGTTGCCGAGCACGTACCGGTCGTACTGGTCGGTCACCCAGGACTTGTCGGCCAGGTTCGGCGAGCCGATCAGCTTCAGCGCGGTGGCCCGCAACTGCTCGCCGGTCTTCGGCCGGGGCAGGCCGTTGCCGTGTTCGCCGTTGAGCGCGTCCTGGTCGTACGGGCGGCGCATCGGCCGCTGGTAGACCGGACCGTCATGTGCCAGCGTGCGCGGTGGGACGTCCACGATCTGCTCGCCGTGCCAGCGCATCACCAACCGTCCGGTGTCGTTGACGGTGCCGATCACGGTGGCCGTGACGTCCCACTTGGCGCAGATGGTCATGAACGCATCGAGATTGTCCGGCGTGACGACTGCCATCATCCGTTCCTGCGACTCGCTCATCAGGATCTCTTCGGGCACCAGGGTGTCATCGCGCAGCGGGGCCAGGTCGAGGTCCACATCCATCCCGCCGGTGCCGGCCGCGGCCAGTTCGGTAGTGGCGCAGCTCAGGCCGGCCGCGCCCAAATCCTGGATACCGGTGACCAAATCGGCGGCGAAAATCTCGAGGCAGCACTCGATGAGTACCTTTTCGGCAAAGGGATCCCCGACCTGGACGGCCGGCCGCTTGCGCTCACCCTCGGCCTCGAAACTCGCTGAGGCCAGCACCGACGCCCCGCCGATGCCATCGCCACCGGTCCGGGCACCGAACAGCACCACCTTGTTGCCGGGTCCGTCGGCCTTGGCGAGCTTGATGCCGTCGGCCGGCAGCACGCCCACGCACAACGCGTTGACCAGCGGGTTGGCCAGGTAGCTCGCGTCGAAGGACAGCTCGCCGCCGATATTGGGCAGTCCCAGGCAGTTGCCGTAACCGCCGATCCCGGCCACCACGCCGGGCAGCACCCGTGCGGTATCCGGGGCGTCGGCCGGCCCGAACCGGATCGCGTCCATCACCGCGATCGGCCGGGCGCCCATGGTGAGGATGTCGCGAACGATGCCGCCGACCCCGGTGGCCGCGCCCTGGTGCGGTTCCACATAGGACGGGTGGTTGTGCGACTCGATCTTGAAGGTGACCGCCAGCCCGCGGCCGACATCTACCACGCCGGCATTTTCTCCCATGCCAACAAGCAGAATGTCCTTCGCTTCCGGCGGCACCTTCTCGCCGAACTGCTTCAGGTGCACCTTGGAGGATTTGTAGGAGCAGTGCTCGGACCACATCACCGAGTACATCGCCAGCTCGGAACTGGTCGGCCGGCGCTGCAGAATCTCCTTGATCTTGGCGTACTCGTCCTCGGCCAGCCCCAGCTCCTTGAAGGGCTGGGACTGCTCGGGCGATTGCTGCGCGGTCTGGACGGTGTCGACGGCCGGCCGCTTCGGCGCGTTCATGCCGCGACCAGCGTCTTGAGCACCGAGGCGAAGAAGGCCAGCCCGTCGGTGCTCGGCCCGGTCAGTGACTCGACGGCGTGTTCGGGATGGGGCATCAGGCCCACCACGTTGCCTTCGGCGTTGCAGATTCCGGCGATCGCGTCATAGGAACCGTTCGGGTTGTCGCCCAGGTACCTGGCCACTACCCGGCCTTCGGCGGTCAGCTCATCCAGGGTTCGCTGGTCGGCGATGTAGCCGCCCTCACCGTTCTTCAACGGCACCACGATCTCTTGGCCGATCTGGTACTGATTGGTCCAGGCGGTCGAAGCATTCTCGATCCGCAAGCGCTGGTCGCGGCAGACGAACTTGCGGTGGTCGTTGCGGATCAGCGCGCCGGGTAGCAGGTGCGCCTCGCACAGCACCTGGAAACCGTTGCAGATCCCGAGCACCGGCATCCCGTTGCGGGCACCGTCGATCACCGACTCCATCGCCGGGGAGAACCGGGCGATCGCGCCGCAGCGCAGGTAGTCGCCGTAGGAGAAGCCACCCGGCAGTACCACCGCCCGGACGTCGGACAGCCATTTCTCGCCGTGCCACAACGGCACTGGTTCGGCACCGGCCAGCCGGATCGCGCGCAGCGCGTCCCGATCGTCCAGACTGCCTGGAAAGGTCACGACTCCGACGCGGACTGCCACCAGGCAAGATTACCGGCAACCCGGTAGGCGGATCAGCGGTGGATGGTGAAGTCCTCGATAACCGGGTTGGCCAGCAGCGTGTCGGCCAACTTGGTGAGCGTCGCCTCGTCGAGGTTGTCGTCCACGTCGAGCTCGAAGTGCTTGCCCTGGCGTACCGAGTTCACGCCTTGGATGCCCAGCCGGCCGAGCGCGCCCAGAATCGCCTGGCCCTGCGGATCAAGGATCTCGGGCTTCATCACGACGTCCACCACCACGCGGGCCACTGCGTACTCCTTCAGTTCAGGTGCCCGAGCGGCACCGGAACCAGCCTAGCCCGGCTAGACTCGCTCGCCGTGCAACGGATCCTGATCGCCGGTTCGTCCGGTTCGGGGAAATCCACCCTGGCCCGCACGCTGGCCGACCGGCTGCGGTTGCCCTACGTCGAACTCGACTCGCTCTTCCACGGGCCGAACTGGACGCCCCGGCCGGAGTTCCTCGCCGACGTCCAACGGATCGCGGCCGGTGACCGGTGGGTCAGCGAATGGCAGTACGAGACGGCCCGTCCGGTGTTGCTGGCTCGCGCGGACACCCTGATCTGGTTGGACTTCGGGCGCCGGACGGTGATGTACCGGGTACTGCGCCGATCCTTTCGACGGGCGGCGTTCCGGCAGCCGATCTTCAACGGCAATACCGAAGGCTTCCGGGACTGGCTCGATCCCGAGCATCCGATCCGGTGGACCTGGGCGCATCACGACAACACCGCCGACCGGATCAGCGAGCTTGCCGGTGGACCGCAGCTGATCCGGCTAGCCTCGCCCCGCGCAGTCCGTTGCTGGCTGAACTCAGCCTGAACCCGGGCCCGGGCGGAAGAGCACTCGCAGTACGCCGTGGTCTTGCGGGCAGACGAGGGCTGCCGATCCTGTCGTCAACGACGATGGCGCAGTTTCGGGTTAGGGGGTGAGGGTTCCGCAGGTGCCGGATCCGTAGAGCTGACTGCTCACTCCGTTGCCGTCGAGATAGTTCACTTGCACCGCGTACCCACGATTTTTTGCGCCGCAGTTGAAGGTGATGAAATAGCTGCCGTTGCCGGCTGGAAATGCGTAGCCGTTGACGGTCCAGGTCTCTTGGGATGCGCCGGCGGCGAAGAGAAAGCAGCGTGCGTTGTAGCCGGGCATGCCGTAGCTGCCGTTGGCGCATTCGAGGCTGTCACCGGCTGCGGCCGACGCGGTCTGCGGCGCGAGTAGTCCGCCGCCAGCCATGATCAAGCCTGTCCCAATAATGCTGGCGAGTAGTCGTTGCGATTTCATCGATGTCTCCTGAGCGCGCTGAGGCGGCGGTTAGTGTCACGGGCCCGTTGCACTGGACACTAACCCGAGTAGACAAATCGCGGAATAGGCATAGTGCGGATACAACGGATAATAAGGATTTATGTCTGCTGAGCGCCAGACGCTACTTACATAGTGGGTCAGTAAGCGAATCCGGGCGGAAGAGCGCCATCAGCACCAGGTCCTCGTACCGGCCGCCGGACCAAACGTGTTCGCACTGGCGGCCCTCCTCGACGAAGCCCACCGCCCGGTAGGACCGGATCGCGCGCTCGTTGCTGGCATGGGTCTCCAGCCAAATCTTGCGCAGGTTGTGCAGCCGGAACCCGTAGTCGACCAGCAGGCTCATCGCCTCGCGGCCATAACCCTGGCCCCAATAGTCGTGATCGCCGATGCCGATCCCGACCTCGGCGGTGCCGCTGCGCTGATCGAGGTGGAACAGCCCGCAATCGCCGATGAAAACCCCGGCAACCTCGATCGCGAAGGTCAGTTCGTCCTTCTTCTTGGCCAGCTCGTCGAAGAAGTCGGTGACCACCGCCAGCGACCGTGGCCGGGGCGGGTCACCGCCGCCCAGCAGTTCGACCTCGACGTCGTTCTTGAACTCGGTCAGCCGCGGGTAGTCCGCTGGCGTCAGCGCCCGCAGGGTGACCCGTTCGCCCACGATCACGACGACTCCGGTCCGAGCCAGTCGGCGAACCGCAACCCGGTGAGCCGCTCGTAGGCCTCGACGTAGCGCTGCCGGGTCGCGGCCACCACATCCTCGGGCAATGGCGGTGGTGGCTGGCCACTGTCGCGATCCCAGCCGGACGCCGGTGAGGTCAGCCAGTCCCGGACGTACTGCTTGTCATAGCTGGGTTGGGCATGGCCGGGTTCCCAGCGATCGGCCGGCCAGAACCGGGACGAATCCGGGGTGAGCACCTCGTCGGCCAGCACCAGCTCGCCGGTACAGGGATGGACGCCGAACTCGAACTTGGTGTCGGCCAGCAGCACGCCACGTTCAGCCGCGATCTCGCGTGCCCGGGCATAGGTTGCCATGGTCAGCTCGCGCAACCTGGCTGCCTGCTTGCCGCCCAACTGCTCGACGATCGCCTGGTAACTGACGTTCTCGTCATGCTCGCCGACCGCCGCCTTCGAGGCCGGGGTGAAGATCGGTTCGGGCAGCTCGGACCCGTCCAGTAGGCCCGGCGGCAGCGCAATACCGCAGATCGCGCCGGTGCCGCGATAGTCGGCCAGACCACCGCCGGCCAGGTAGCCGCGGGCCACCGCCTCGACCGGCACCATCTCCAGCCGCTGACAGAGCATCGCGCGTCCCCGCCAGGCGTCCGGGATGAGTTCGTCGTCGTAGCTGAGCAGGTGGTTGTCGACCAGGTCGGCCAGCCGGTCGAACCACCAGACGGTCATCGCCGTGAGGATCCGTCCCTTGTCCGGGATCTGGGTCGGCAGCACGTGGTCGAAGGCCGAGAAGCGGTCGCTGGCCACCATCAGCAGGTGCCCGGTGTCGGTGGCGTACAGGTCGCGCACCTTGCCCGAGTGCAGATGGGTCAGGCCGTCAGCGCTCGGGTCGGTGGCCGGAATCTGGGTCACCGCCGCATCCTGTCACACCTGGATAACGATCACCGTCAGCCCGGATCTGGATGCAACCCGACGGCCGCCAGCACGTCTGACAAGAGTGACAATCTTCGCCACGAGTGTGAGTCACTCGGGTCGAGCCCGGGGGGACGGCAGGCAGTGACGCAATTGACTGAGATCGATGTGGCCAGTCTGTACAACACGCATCGGCTGTCCCTGGTACGGCTGGCCGCGCTCCTGGTCGATGACACCGCCTCGGCCGAAGATGTCGTGCACGATGCCTTCATCGCGCTGCACCAGCACCAGCACCGGTTGCGCGAGCCGAAGGCGGCCATCGGCTACCTGCGCACTTCGGTGGTCAACAACGCCAGAGGGGTTTTGCGCAAGCGCCAGACCGTCCGCAGGCACCTGAGCCAGGTACGGCTGATGGACGCCGAACCGGCTGACAGCGAACTGCTGCTGAGTGCCCGGCACCAAGAGGTGCTGGCCGCCGTCCGGCAGTTGCCGCCACGCCAGCAGGAGGTGCTGGCACTGCGCTACTGGTCGGAGCTATCCGAGGCCGAGATCGCCGAAGCGCTCGGCATCTCACGCGGCGCCGTGAAGTCCAATGCCAGCAGGGGCATCGACAAACTCGAAGTGATCTTGGGAGAGAGCCGATGAGCCGGCCCATCGAAGACCTGCTCCGCCAGGCGTACGAGGCGAAGGCCACCGGCATTACCGACGAGCGGCTGGCCCAATTGGCCGCGGTTCGCGACGAGCGGTTGGTCGCTGATGACAGCAACGTCACCCGCCTGGCCGAAAGCGCCCTCGCACACCCCGACAGCCAGGACCGGACGGCCAAGCACTCGCGCTGGTTCGCGCCACTGCTGACCGCCGCGGCCGTGGTGGTCCTCGCCGCCGGAGCGACCGCGATCGCCAACTCGCACGGCCACCGCATCCTGCAGCCGGCACCGCCAGCGACCCGGGTGAGCACTCCGGTGCTCACGCCGACCCCCACCCCGACCGCGGCCGGGCCGACCGCCAGCCACGGCACGTCCGGAGCGCCAGCCCTGCTCGCCGGTGGGCACGAGGCCGACCGATCCCAGATTCCCTGGGCGCAGGTGGGACCGGGTTGGACGGTTGCCCAGTGGACGCCGGACACTGCCGTGGACGACAGCACGCACGCGTTGGCCACGACCAGCGTCCAGAACATCTACCTGGTCAACCCGGTCGGCGGGCGGTACCTGATCACGACCGTTCCGGCCGCGCCGAAGTTGTACCTGCAGGATTGGTCGGGCGACGGGCAACGGGCCCTCTTCGTCAGCGGAGACAACCCCGGCCGGACGGTCACGGTGCTCGATCTGCAGACGGGCGAGCTGACCGGCTTCACTCCGGCGGCCAGCTTCGACTCGGCCAGTTTCACCACGCCACTGGGCAAGGCAATCCTGCTCAAAGGCGAAGCCCTGCAACGGGTCAGCCTGACCGGCACCCCGCAGCTGAGCTACCCCCGGACGGTGCAGGGCCACGACCTGGTGACCGCACCGCTGTACACCCCCGATGGCACCCAATTGGTCTTTGCCAGCAACGGTCCCCTGGTGGTGCTCAACAATGACGGCACCTTCGCTCGCACCCTCAGTCAGCCGGCCGGCCAGGCGCACTGCGTCCCGAACAGCTGGTGGTCCGAGGGCGTTGTGCTGGCCACCTGCGGACCGCCCGATGGTTCCTTGATCCGGCTGTTCCTGGTCCCGCTCGACGGCAGCCCTGCCACCGCCCTGATGAACACTCAGCAGCAGCTGAGCTTCTACGGCGCCTGGTCGATCGGCTCGGTCACCCTGCTCACCGTCGGCAAGAATCCCGAATGTGGGCAGAACGATCTGGCCGTCCTCAACCAGGACGGCACCGGCAGCCCGCAGAACGTCAACTCGATGATCGGTGGAACCGGGGTGTATGTCGTAGGAACAACGACAAAGTCGATCCAGCTGCTGGACCGGGCCGGCTGCCTACGTAATGCCGAGCTCCTCAATCACGACCCGAGCACCCACAACTTCACCGTCCTGCTGGGCGGCTCGAACAATGGCGGCTCGATCATCAACGCGGTGGGCTACCGGGCCGGCGAGCCGACCAGCTAGAGGATCGGTTCGGGTTGGTAGCTCGCGGCACCCGGCTCGGATTCCAGCGCCAGATCCACCGCGGCGATCACCGCCCGCACCTGGGCCTGGGCGGCGCCGGTGAAGGCCAGCGGGTCAGCAAGCAGCCCGGTCAGGGTGCCCTCGTCCAGGCCGAGCCGCGGGTCGGCGGCCAGCCTGGCCAGCAGGTCGTTGCCCTCGGCGCCCAGTTCGCGCATATCCAGCGCCACCCGGACGGCGTGTTCCTTGATCGCCTCGTGTGCCTGCTCGCGACCGGTGCCGGCCCGAACGGCGGCCATCAGCACCTTGGTGGTGGCCAGGAACGGCAGGTATCGATCGAGTTCCCGGGCGACCACGGCCGGAAATGCCCCGAAGTCGTCCAGCACCGTCAGGGTGGTCTCGAGCAGGCCGTCAAGGGCGAAGAAAGCATCGGGCAACGCGACGCGGCGCACCACCGAGCAGCTCACATCACCCTCGTTCCACTGGTCACCAGCCAGCTCGCCGGCCATCGAGGCATAACCGCGCAGGATCACCGCGAAGCCGTTTATCCTTTCCGCCGAACGGGTATTCATCTTGTGCGGCATCGCGCTCGAACCGACCTGGCCGGGTCGAAAGCCCTCGGTGACCAGCTCGTGGCCGGCCATCAGCCGCAAGGTCTTGGCGAAACTGGACGGGGCGGCGGCCAACTGCACCAGCGCGGACAGCACGTCGAAGTCCAGCGAGCGCGGGTAGACCTGGCCGACGCTGGTCAACACCCTGTCGAAACCGAGGTGTTGGGCGATCCGCTGTTCCAGCTCAGCCAGCTTGTCGGCGTCCCCGTCGAGCAGGTCGAGCAGGTCCTGAGCGGTGCCGACCGGGCCCTTGATGCCCCGCAGCGGGTATCTGGCCAGCAGATCGTCCAGCCGGCCAAGACCGGTCAGTAACTCGTCGGCGACGCTGGCGAACCGCTTGCCGAGCGTGGTGGCTTGGGCGGCCACGTTGTGAGAACGGCCGGCCATCACCAGCGACTCGTACTCGGCCGCCCGGCGGGCCAGCCGGACCAGCACCGCCAGCACCTTCGTCCGGACCAGTCGCAACGCCGAACGTAGCTGCAATTGCTCGACATTCTCGGTCAGGTCCCGGCTGGTCATACCCTTGTGGATCTGCTCGAAGCCGGCCAGTTCGGAGAATTCCTCGATCCGGGCCTTGACGTCGTGCAAGGTGGAGCGCTCGCGGGCGGCGATCGAGGCCAGGTCGACCGCGTCGGTGCCGGCCTCGACGATCTTGGCGTAGGCGGCGATCGCGCCTTCCGGAGCGGGGATGCCGAGATCCTGTTGGGCCTTCAACACCGCCAGCCACAACTGGCGCTCAGCCACCACCTTGTGCTCCGGACTGAAGATTTCGGCCATCGCCGTCGAGGCGTAGCGGGCGGCCAGCACGTTGGGGATCGCGGGTTTGGTCTTCACGCACGCCATTGTCCCGCATCTGTCCGGGCGCTCCGCACCCCCACCATTCAGGGTGAGTTCACATCAAGCTTGCAGCCATCACCTAGGCTGCCTTCGCATATCCGATTCAAACCCGACAGATAGGACCCCCTGTGCCCCAGTTCTCTCTCAGCCGGCGCCAACTGCTTGCCTCCGCTGTCGTCGGAACGGCCGGTGCGGCATTCTTGCCAGCTATGCCGGCCGCTGCAGTAACGAAGGACTCGAAACCGTCTGACACCTTCCGGCTGAGTGTGCTCGGTACCACCGATACCCACGGAAACATCCTGAACTGGGACTACTTCAAGGACGCCGAGTACGACGACGCCCAGCACAACGACGTCGGCCTGGCCAAGATCTCGACGCTGGTCAGCGCGATGCGCGCCGAGCGGGGCCGCTGCTCGACGCTGACCCTGGACGCCGGCGACACCATCCAGGGCACCCCGCTGTCCTACTACTACGCGCGGATCGACCCGATCACCGGCGCGAAGGCACCGGTCCACCCGATGGCCGCGGCCATGAACGCGATCGGCTTCGACGCCGCGGCGCTCGGCAACCACGAGTTCAACTATGGGGTCGAGACGCTGCGCAAGTTCCAGTCGCAGCTGCACCACCCGCTGCTCGGCGCGAACGCGCTGGACTGGCACACCGGCAAGGCAGCCTTCCCGGAGTTCATCATCAAAAAGGTCCGGGTCGGTGACCACCGCGGCCACGAGCACGGGCACCGGCACGGCGGTCACGAGGAGTACGTGAAGGTCGGCATCGTCGGCCTGGTCACGCCCGGATGTGCCATCTGGGACAAGGCAAACCTCGACGGCAAGATCAAGTTCAACGGTATCGTGGAGCAGGCCAAGCTCGTCATCCCGAAGGTGCTGCGGGCCGGCGCGGACATCGTCATCGTGTCCTGTCACTCCGGTGCTGACACCTCATCCTCCTACGGCGACGCGCTGCCCTGGCCGGAGAATGCCTCGACGCTGCTTGCCCAGCAGGTGCCAGACATCGACGCGATCCTGGTCGGTCACGCGCACGTCGAGATCGCCCAGCGCTTCGTCACCGGCCCGGACGGGGTGAAGCAGGTGCTGCTGTCCGAGCCGCTGAAGTGGGGCGAGCGGCTGACCGTGATGGATCTCGATCTGGTCCGCAAGCACGGCCGATGGACGGTCGGTACCGCCAGCTCGACGGTCCTCAACGCCAACACGGTGCCGGCCGATCCGCACATCGTGAAGCTGGTGACCAAGCAGCACGAAGCCGTTCGTACCTATGTCAACGGGGTAGTCGGCACCTCGACCAGCGCGATGTCGGCAGCCACCTCGCGCTATGAGGACACCGCGGCGATGGACTTCATCAACTACGTCCAGGCGGACGCGGTGCGCAAGGCGATCGCCGGATCAGCCTCGGCCGCACTGCCGATGCTCTCGATCGCGGCCCCGTTCAACCCGGACGCGGCGATCCCGGCCGGCAACGTCACGGTGCGCGATGTCGCCGGGCTCTACATCTATGACAACACCCTGCTCGGCATCACCTTCTCGGGGGCACAGGTGAAGGCGTACCTGGAGTTTTCTGCCGCCTACTTCAAGCAGATCACCGGTACCGGACCGTTCACCGCCGACCAGGTCACCAACGCCGTCACGCCGACCGCACCGACCGGGACGCCGGACTACAACTACGACATCATGGGCGGGTTGGATGCCTCGCTGTCCTATGACATCGACATCGCGCAGCCGGTCGGTTCGCGGATTCTGAACCTGGCCTACGACGGGGTTCCGGTCGCCGCCGACAAGCAATTCGTGATCGCCATCAACAACTACCGGCAGTCCGGCGGTGGCGGCTTCCCGGGCGTCACGGCGGCTCCGGTGGTCTACAACGCCCAGGTCGAGATCCGACAGCTGATCATCGACTGGGTGAGCGCCAACAAGAACATCGATCCGAGCGTGTTCTCGAAGGTGGACTGGAAGCTGGTCTCCGGCGGCAAGCCGATCACCATCACCGGCTGACTGGGACGCCATTTCGCGGCCCGAGTTTCCGCTCGCTTCGGCGTGTCGCGGCAACTCGGGCCGCGAAATGCGGTTGGTGGGGCGCGGGTTAGCGGAGCGGCGGGGGCGTTGGCTCGGACGTCAGCCGGGGACCCGAATGCCGGTACCCCGGCTGCTTCCCGCCCTGGTACGGCACCACCTGCGGTGACAGCCCGTCGATGGTGGGGATCGGGGCCAGCGGCGCCGAGACGAACCGGGACAGCCAGCTGAACCCGACCGGGATCTCGGCGCCGAAGGTACCGAAGTTGTGACCGCCCCGGGGCAGGATCAGCCGGGACAGCTCCAGCGGCGGACGGGCCACCGACACCAGCATCCTGGCCTGCTGGTTCGGTGAACCATCGGGCTTGGTAGTGATCAGCAGCAGGTGTAGTGGACTGACCATCCGGTGCTTGGCCATCCACAACAGGCTGTAGGAATTGGCCAATTCCGGATCCTTGCCGAACAGGTTACCGGTGGTGGCATCGTGTGCCGGGGCGTCGTAGCCGGCCATCGAGACCGCCGCGCTGAACATCCCAGGGTGGCGCATGGACAGATCCGAAGCGCAGTACCCGCCGGTCGAATCGCCCATCGCGGTCCACTGGGTACCGGACCGCGAGGCCCGGAAGGCCTGCTCGACCGCGGTCCGGACGTCGAAGGCAAGGTAGGTATCCACCTTCGGGCCACCCACCACGTCGACACACTCGGTGTCCCTGGGCGAGTCCACGTTCTGCACCGGGGCCACCGCAATGAACGGAACCGAACGTCCAGTGTCTATCAGGGTGTTCAGCACCGAGGCCAGGTGCAGCGTGTGCGTCCAGGTAGCCGGGCCGCCCGGAAAGCCGGACAGCAGCTCCACCACCGGAAAGCTCCGGTCGGCCGACGCCGGGTCACCGTACTGCGGCGGCAGGTAGACCGTCGCCGGTCCGGTACGAACCCCGCTGCGGACGCCGGCGATCGGCAGCGACACCAGCGTCCCCACCCCGGCGTGAAAGTGCCGCAGCAACTCGCTGCCGAGTTCGGCATCCCGGTTGCCGGACTGGGCCGACGGCCGGCTCTGCTTCGGGTGCGTACCCAGGAGCTCTGACCAGGACTGGTAGAACACGAACGCGTTGTTCAGCACCAGGGCGGTCAGCAGCACCGCGCTCAGCTGGCAACTGGCGAGCAGGGCCACCCGAGCCGGCCAGCGGCCCCGGCCCAAGGCGTCCAGCCGTCCCCAGAACAGCAGCACCGAGAGCGAGAACCCCAGCACGATGGCCACCGCGACGATCAAGGTCGCGATCCCGGTCAGCCCCATTGCCGCTCCCGCTCCTGCCTGGCCGGGACCGTTCCCGCCGATACTTGGCACAATCCGGGTGCGAGCTGTGGGTTAGCTGGGGTGCTCAGCCAACCTTCAGCGAAGATCACCCCGAGGGCACGTTCGCGGCGATATCGCCGCGATGCTGGCTGCCCGCTAACTCGATCGAGTCGACCAGCCGGTATGCCGCTGCCCTGGCCTCGGCCAGGTCCGCGCCGACCCCGGTCGCCGACAGCACCCGGCCGCCGGCCGAGCGCAACACCCCGTCGCCGTCCCGCCGAGTCCCGGCGTGGATCACCCCGGGCTGATCGCCACCGAGGATCGCATCGTCGGTACGGGGGTTGCCCGGATAGTTCGCCGCGGCGATCACCACCGTCACCGCCGCGCCGTCGCGCCATTGCAGCGGGGCCAGCTCAGCCAGCGTGCCACGCGCGGCCGCGAGCAGCAGGCTGGCCAGCGAGGAATCCAGCAACGCCAGCACCACCTGGGTTTCCGGGTCACCGAATCGGGCGTTGAACTCCACCACTCGGGGACCGGCCGCGGTCATCGCCAAACCGACATAGAGCAATCCAGAAAAGGGGATTCCGCGCTGGCGCAGCTCGTCAACGGTGGGTTGCGCGACACTTGCCACCAGCTCGTCCACGATGCCGTCGGGCAACCAGTGCAGCGGCGCGTAGGCGCCCATCCCGCCGGTGTTCGGGCCGCTGTCGCCATCGCCCAGCCGCTTGAAGTCCTGCGCCGGCAGCATCGGCAGCACGGTACTGCCGTCGGTGACGCAGAACAGCGATACCTCGGGCCCGTCGAGGAATTCTTCGACGACGACCGGGCCACAGGCGGCCGCGTGCGCGACGGCGGCGGCCCGGTCCTCGGTGACCAGCACGCCCTTGCCGGCCGCCAACCCGTCGTCCTTCACCACGTAGGGTGCGCCGAATTCGTCCAGTGCGGCGGCGACCTCGGCCGCAGTGGTACACAGCCGAGCCCGGGCGGTGGGTACGCCAGCGGCCAGCATCACGTCCTTGGCGAAGGCCTTGCTGCCCTCCAGCGCGGCAGCCGCGCCGGACGGCCCGAAGCAGGCGATGCCGGCGGCCCGCACCGCATCGGCCACCCCGGCGACCAGCGGTGCTTCCGGGCCGATCACCACCAGGTCCGCGGCGAACTCCCGGGCCAACTCGGCTACCGCAGCTGGGTTCAACATGTCCAGCGGACGGTGCTCGGCCACCGCGGCCGTGCCGGCATTTCCGGGCGCGCAGATCAGCGCGGTCACCGCCGGATCGGCCGACAACGACAGGCAGATGGCGTGCTCACGAGCACCGGAACCGACTACGAGTACCCGCATGCTGGAAAGGCTATCCGGACGTCCCGCTCACGAGAGCACCCGGTGGCTCCCTTGTCTAGAGAGCCACCGGGTGCCGGAGTAGCGAGCTGGGATCAGCGGCCGGGTGCCGGAGCGAGCTGGCTCAGAGAGCCACCGGGTGCCGGGTAGCTGGCTGGCTCAGAGAGCCACCGGGTGCCGGTCAGCGAACTGGATCAGCAGCCACAGGTGTAGTACACGATGTCCCAGTGGGTGCCCTCGTCGCAGTAGATGTTGCCCGAGGAAGCCTCCCACTGCGGGTAGCCGTCAGACCGGTTGCCGATCTTGCTGAAGGCACTGTGGATGTAGTTGTCGATGCAGCTGTTGTGCGCCACGTCCACCTTGTAGCCGTTGTAGTGGCTGTAGGTCCCGCTCGCGTGACCGACCTCGGTGCCACCGGTGATGTTGATCGCGCAACCACTGGCGTGCTTGAGGGTGATCACGCCGCTCACCGTGCTCTGGTTGATCTGGTCATAGGACGTGCAGGTCGAGTTGGAGCGGGTGGTGCAGTTTCCGCTGGAACTATGGGTGACTCCAGCGGCGCTCAGCTGTGACGCAGCGGCGGACTGGCTCAGCTTGGTGACCGCGTCGGCCGACGTGCTGACGCCGATCAGGGCGATCGAACTGGCCAGCAGGGTTGCCAGCAGGACGAGGATTCGCTTGATGGACATGGACAATTACCCCCAGCAGCTCTTGGACGAGTTCCAGGGGCTGAAGCCGCCGGCAGCGACGAACAACGCGTGCGCCTCCTGGATATTGGTTTGGTAGTACAGCATGTTGTGGATGTAACCGGTCGGATTGCTGCCCTCATGGACGGTGTTGTCCTGGAAGACCCCGATGTCATAGGTGCTGTTGGTGTTGTAGTTCAGCGCGATCTCGTTGTCGCTGCTCTCGCAGACCGCGATCTTGCGAGCGGTGGTCGCGTTCGAGCCGAACTCGGTGTTGATGTAATTGTTGATGGTCGTGGTGGAAACCCGATCCAGGTTCACCGAACCGGGGCTGTTCAGGTGGCTCTGGGTGGTCGGGCCGACCACGCCGTCGAAACCAATGGACGAGCGGCCCTGGAAAGCCAGCACCGCGTTCTTGGTGGCCGGGCCGAAAGAGCCGTCGACCGTCAGGGTCGCGCCGAGCTGGTTCAGCCGCTGCTGCAGCGCGGTCACGCACGAGCCGCTGCTGCCTTCCTGCAACGTGGTTGAGCACAGGGCGTTCGGACTGGCCGCAGTGGCCGCGGGGGCAAGAGCGAGCGTGAGACCGACCAGGGCGGTTCCAACCACACCGGCGACGACACTCGCGATTCTGGGAGAGGTGATTCGCATGCGGTCAGGTTCGCGTATCGGACTAATGCCGTCAAGTTAAGTTTTACATTTAATCGGGCCTTAACCTCGAACTACCGCGTGCGGACCACCGTGATTCCGCTCAGGGTGGGGACGTACAGGGTGCTGCCGCTGATGGCCGGGGTGCCGAATCTACTGACCGCACCGACCGAAACCCGCTCGCGCACCTTGCCGGTGGCCTGATCGAGCGCGTACAGGGTGCCCGTCGACTGGTCGGTTGCGTACACCCGGCCACCGCCCACCACCGGCGAGCCGGCGATCGACTGTTCGGCGTGCCAGCGCACGCTCGCCCGGCCGGTCCCCGAGATCGTCACCGCCCGGACGCCGTCCGTGCACGGGACGTAGACGGTGTCGCCGAGCACCGCCGTCCCGCCGAAGGACTTGCACAACCGGCCTTGCCAGACCTGGCCACCGATCCCACCCAGGTGATCAGCACGCAACACATAGCCGGTTCCGGATTTGCCTGCAATGAAAACCCATTTCTGCGCCACGATGGCCGGACCCTGCGAGCCCAGGTCCAGATCCGAGGCGTTGTCGCTGGCCCAGGTGGTCGGCGAGAACGAGTCCACCAGCCGGGTTCCGTCGAGCCGGAGCACCGAATCGCTGAAGTCGTAACGGCCGCCGACCGACTCGCCATTGCCCACCGCGACCAATAGTTGCCCGTCATAGCTGGTGGCGCCGGGCGGGGTCCAGATGCCCGCCTCCCGAGCGGTCGGCACCGTGTACTCGATCGGGCTGCCGTTGGTCACCGGTACCCCGACCAGCCGTCCCTTGTAGGCACCGCAGTCACCGGCCAGGCCACCGAAGGGCACCCAGACCCGGCCGTCGAGGACGGTGAGGGCGCCGCGCTGCTGCATCGCCTGGGCGTCGGTTCCCGGCAGATCCACCGAGCGTCGCCAACGCATCGAGCCGGTCGCCGGATCCAGTGACACGAGCTGGTGCTGGACCTTCGCGCCGATCGAGGCCACCACGAACACCGACTTCGATGCCGCGTCGTACACCGGGGTGCCGGTGATCCCCAGCGGATCGATATTGCCGCAGGGCAATGCCGATCGAGGCGTCGGGTTTCCCAGCGCCAGCTTCCAGCGCTGCCGGCCAGTGCGATCCAGGCCGTAGACACTGTCGTTTTCCGTTGCCACTACGACCGTGTCGCCCACCACGATGGGCGAGGCGTAGACCTGGCCGTCCAGCGCGATCGGGGTGGCGGTCAGCTTTCCGGACGCCGCCGGCATGCTGGTGCTGACCCCGCTGCGCTGTGGATCGCCGTGGTAACCAGGCCAATCCGCGTCGGCGACCGGCGCTGCGGACGGGCCGCTCGAAGCAACCGAAGGACTCGAAGTGCTTGGCGGGCTGGCGCTGGGCGGCGCGCTCACCGTCGGCGAGTCCGAGCTCGACGTGCAAGCCACCAGCAGCCCCGCCAGGCTCGCCACTCCGATGACAGCGATCGACCTCATCGGCTGAGCCCTCATCGCCTGAGGGTATGCCGATTCAGGCTGACTGCCACCTCGCTCCGGTCCTCCTCGCTAGCGCTCGTCGATCCTCACTCGACCGACCGCCACCTCGCTCCGGTCCTCCTCGCTAGCGCTCGTCGATCCTCACTCGACCGACCGCCACCTCGCTCCGGTCCTCCTCGCTACGCTCGTCGATCCTCACTCGCCTAAGAGGTCGTGCAGCACGATCGAGGCGTTCCGGTCCGGCCCAACCCCGACCACCGAGATCCGCGCACCGATGATGGCCTCGATCGCAGCTAGGTAGGCACGGCAGTTGGCCGGCAGCTCGGCCAGGCTGCGGGCTGTCGAGATGTCCTCGTCCCAGCCCGGATAGGTCTCATAGATCGGGGTTGCCCGGGCGAATTCGGCTTGTGTCATCGGCATGTCCTCGTGCCGGACACCGTCGATCTCGTAGGCCACGCACAACGGCACCTCGGGCATCCCGGTCAGCACGTCCAGCTTGGTCAGGACGAAATCGGTGACCCCGTTGATTCGAGCCGCGTACCGGGCGACTGGGGCATCGAACCAACCGGTCCGCCGCGGCCGGCCGGTGGTGGTGCCGAACTCGGCACCCGCCTGGCGCAGCTCGTCACCCTTCTCATGCAACAGCTCGGTCGGGAACGGCCCCTCGCCGACCCGAGTGGCGTAAGCCTTGACGATGGCGATCACCCGGTCGATCCGGGTCGGCGGGATGCCGCTGCCGGTGCAGGCACCACCGGCCGTCGCCGAGGACGACGTGACGTAGGGGTAGTTGCCGTGATCGACGTCCAGCATGGTGGCCTGGCCGGCTTCCAGCAGCACGGTCTTGCCCTCGTCCAGCGCCTGATGCAGCAGCAGGGCGGTGTTGGCGACCATCGGCCGGACCCGCTCGGCATAGGACAGCAGCTCCGCGACCACCGCGTCCACTTCGAGGGCTCGCCGGTTGTAGATCTTGGCCAGCACCTGGTTCTTCAGGTTCAGCGCGGCAGCGACCTTGTCGGTGAGGATCTGCTCGTCGAACAGGTCCTGAACCCGGATGCCGACCCGGTTCATCTTGTCGGCGTAGGTCGGGCCGATCCCCCGTCCGGTGGTGCCGATCTTGCGGCTGCCGGCGAACCGCTCGGTCACCTTGTCGATCACCGTGTTGTACGGGGCGATGAGGTGCGCGTCCGCGCTGATCAGCAGCTTGTCGGTGGACCGCCCGCGGGCCTGCAACGCCTCGATCTCGCCGAACAGCACCTCGAGGTCGACCACCACCCCGTTGCCGATCACCGGGATGCAGTTCTCGCTCAGGATGCCGGACGGCAGCAGGTGCAGGGCGAACTTCTCACCGTCGATCACGATGGTGTGCCCGGCGTTGTTGCCGCCGTTGAACTTCACCACGTAGTCGACCCGGGAGCCGAGCAGGTCGGTGGCCTTGCCCTTACCCTCGTCGCCCCACTGAGCGCCGAGCACGATGACTGCGGGCATGTAGCAGACTCCTGACTGTGGGTGGATCGGCGAACCCCCGCTTGCCTTGCCGTGGGAACCCCAGCTGCACGCGGCCCGGTTGCTGCGGTCGCCACGCAGGGAAAGGGTAACGAACGTGCAACTGGCGCTGCTGAGCGTCGGTCGGCAACCGGCCGCTGAGGGCCTGCTGAGCGCCCTGGAACCGGCGGCCGCGTACCAGGCCGAGGACCCGGCCGGGGTGGACGCGGTGCTGGACACCCTGCACGACCAGCGGCTGGTGCTGCACGCAGGCGGGCTGGCCGGGTTGAACCTGGCGCTGACCCGGCTGATGCGCCGGGGGCTGCTGGCCGAGCTGGACACCGCCGTGGTGCTGCCGGCACCACCGCGCTACCTGCGGCAGCTGGGACTGCCCGCCGACCTGACCGGCCAGCTGGCGATCGCCCGGCAGCCGGCCCGCCTGGTGGGCGTGCTGAAGGACGATTCCGGCGGCCTGTGCATCGACTCGGCCGAGCTCGCACCGTGGCAGGTCGGCGCGCCCTGGTGGGTACGGGCGATGGTGGACGACCAGCCGCTGTGCGACGGGCAGGTCCGGTCGGTGACCGTCCGCCGGCTCGGTCCGGACGAGTTGGAGGCCACCGTGACGCTGGGCCGGTTCCGGCAGCGAACCTGCCGGGGACGGTCCCTGCAGCTGGCCTGCGACGAGGCGCGGATCGTTGCCGACGAGGTGGCTCGGGAACGGCCACGCCGCAAACGAACGTTCTGGTCCGAGCCGAAACTCTGGCGGCTGGCGCTGCCTGGCTAGTGCTGGCTGGCTACTGCTGGCTGCGGCTCGTCGGTGGCGACCCATAGAGTTCGGTGGACTTAGTGAGCATCGGAGCGAGGAGCGGAGGGAAGTTACAGCATGAGCACACCGCCGCACGCGACCCGACCGGCACACCGGCCGTGGTCCAGCCGGCAGCGCAGTTCGACCGGGGCGCCGATTGCAGTGCTGATCGGGCTCGGGATCGTGGCCGCGGTGGTGCTGCTGATCGAGGGCGCCAAGCACCCGGTCGGCCTGCTGGTGGCAGTGCCGTTGACCGCGATCGCGATGGGTGTGGTGCTGTCCGGTTACCTGTGGCTGGACCGGTGGGAACCCGAGCCGGCCAGGTTGCTGCTGCTGGCATTCCTGTGGGGCGCGACGGTTGCCATCATCGTCAGCGTGACCCTGGAACTGGCCACCAGCGAGGTGCTCGGCAACGGGTTCGTGCTGACGGTGGCCGGCCCCGCCATCGAAGAGGCCGCCAAGGGCGCGTTCCTGCTGGTGATGCTGACCGGCTCGCGCCGCAAGGAATTCGACGGCGTGGTGGACGGCCTGGTCTACGCCGGCTTGGCCGCGGTGGGCTTCGCGTTCGTCGAGGACATCGGCTACGTCGCGCAGAGCTTCGGCCAGGGCAGCTCGACCACGGTGGCCACCGTGGTCCTGCGGCTGGTGATGGCCCCGTTCGCGCACCCGCTGTTCACCTCGATGATCGGGCTCGGTTTCGGTATCGCGATCAGCCGGCCCCGCTCGTCGTCCAACTGGCTCTACCCGTTCGCCGGCTACCTCGGCGCGGTGGCACTGCATGCGCTGTGGAACAGCTCGTTGCTGTTCGGCCTGGCCGGTTACCTGATCGTCTACCTGGTGATCATGGTGCCGGCCTTCATCGGGGCGGTGCTGCTGGCCCGGCACCACCGCGGCCGGGAGCGCGATGTGGTGAACCGGCAGCTGCCGGTGATGGTCTACTACCGCTGGATCACCCCGGCCGAGGCGGGCTGGTTGGCCAGCATCGCGGCCCGGCGGCTGTGGCTGCGAACGGTCCGCAAGCGATCCGGCGCGAGTGGGGTACGTGCGCTGCACCGGTTCCAGCAGGCGGCCACCGAGCTGGCCTTCCTCCGGGACCGGGTCGAGCGCGGGGTCGGGCCGTCGAACGCCTATCACCTGCACGCCGAACTGGTGCACTCGCTGCTGACGTACCGGGCCGCCGCACAACGTCCGCTGACCGAGAACCCACGCTCGGCCGGCCTGATCCGACCGGCCCCGCCGGCCGGCCTGAGCGGCTGATGCCGATGCGGATGTTCGTGGCGGTGGTACCGCCCGAGGCGGTGACCGAGCACCTGGCCGAGTTCCTGGAACCGCGCCACGAGGCGGCCGGCCCGCTGCGCTGGACCTCGATCGAGCAGTGGCACCTGACGCTGGCGTTCCTGCCCGCGGTCACCGATTCAGACCTGGACGAGTTGGTTGAAGGGCTGGCCGACACCATCAGTCAGCGTTCGAGTTTTCCCTTGCAACTCATGGGTGCTGGCGCCTTTCCCGATCCGGCCGCGGCGAAGATCCTGTGGGCTGGGGTGGGCCCCGATCCCGAGCCGCTGACTCGGCTCGCCGCCGCCACCCGCACCGCGGCGATCCGGGCCGGGGTGCCGGCCGACGGCGCGAAGTACCGTCCGCACCTCACGCTGGCCCGGGTGAACCGGCCGCTGGACGTCACTCGCTGGCTGCGGGTGCTCGACCTCTACACCGGGCCACGCTGGCAGGTCGGTGAGCTCGCGCTGATCGAGTCCCAGCTGGGCGCCGGGCCGCGCGGCCGGTCGCGCTATGTCGTCCACCAGACGTTCGAGCTCAGGTCCCCGATGAGAGAAACGAGCTATGAAGTATGAGCAAACTGGACGAGGTCGCCGAGCGGGACGGCTGGCGCTGCTGGCTGTGCGACGAGTCGGTGGACCCGGACATGTCAGTCAACGATTCGCGTGGCCCGAGCGTGGACAGCCTCACCAGCAAGAACGCCAAGGCCGGCACTGAGCGGCTCGCGCACCGTGGCTGCAACACCAAGAAGGGCGCGGTCAAGCCGGTGATCCCCTGGCCGGACCGGCTGTTCGTGGCCGATCCGGCACCGCTGATCGCGGTCCTCGAGCGACTGGAACGCAAGGGCGGCCGTGAGGTGGTGGCCCGCTGCCCGAGCCGCGAGGACGCCCAGCTTGCCGCCGACTGGCTGGTCGACCGGTTCTCTCGGCTGGCCCCGGCCCTGCCGGTCAGCGCGAGTATCGACGCCGGTGGCGGGCAGTCCCTGGTCGCGCTGGCGGCCGGCAAGCGCCGCTGACCGGCTATCGGGTCGGCTTAGCGGTGGATTTCGCGCTCGGGCTGGGTTTCGCGCTCGGGCTGGGTGTCGGGGCCGGTGCACCGGTCAACGCGCTTGATGCACCATCGGTCGGGGCACTGGGACTGGCGGCTACCGGCCCCGGGCCAGCCCGGAACGGACCGACGTCGCTCGGGCAGAGCGGGTACGTCCAGCTGTCTGACTGCGCGCCCGATGCCGGATTGCCGTCGACGCAGGAGCCCGCACCCAGCTGCAGCGGGTTGCCGCTCTGGTCATAGAGCCGGGCGCCGTCCACCAGCTTGCCGTCCTTGTCATAGACATAGAGGTCGTTGATGCTGTCGTAGGGCGAGGAGTAGTTCTGATAGCCCGGCTGGCTATAGGCATAGGCGGTGCCACCGATGTTGGCGGCCAGCACCAGGATTCCCCAGGCTGCGATCAGCACGCTCGCACCGGCCATCAGGCGCCGGCCCCAGACCGCGAACCGCAGCGACTGCCGGCCGACCCACACCGAGGCGATGACCGCCAGCACGGTGAGCAGCAGGCCGACCACCCAGTTGCCACCGATACTCGGGATGAAGCCATGCCAGCTGGCCCGGTCGTGCGTGCCGCAGAAGAACTGGGCGATCACCCAGCCGCGCAGCACCCACCAGCCCGGCCGGGTCGCCCGCACCAGGTCGGTCAGCCGCGGGTAACCGACCAGCCTGGCCGCCTGCACGTCGAACCGGTCGGCATACTCACCCAGCCGGCGCAGCGCGCTGGTCACCGATGATCTGAAGCCGGCTGGCACCGGTCCGGGCAGCTCGCCGGGTTCGAGCCCGGCCGCCGCGCGCAACTCGTCGGCATAGATCTCGGGCTGGCCCAACCTGTCCTCCAGCGAGCCGTCACCCTCGGCGGACACCTCGACCAGGTGGTCGGGCAGGTCCTCGAGCAGGTCGTCGCGGGCCTGGGTCGGCAAGCCGGCCAGCGCAGCCCGGACCCGCTCGTAGTACTGCTCGATCTCGAGAGAGGTCGTGGTGGTCATCAGGCCGCTACCTTTCCGTCCAGCAGTACGTCCATCGAGCGGGCGAACTCGGCCCAGCCCTTGCGGGAAAGCTCGAGTTGAGCCAGCCCGGCCTTGTTGACCGAGTAGTACTTTCGATGCGGGCCCTCTTCGCTGGGCACCACGTAGGTGGTCAGCGAACCGGCCTGGAACAGCCGGCGCAGGGTGCCGTAGACCGAGGCGTCGCCAACCTCGTCGAGCCCGGCCGCCCGCAACCGCCGGACGATGTCGTAGCCGTAGCCGTCCTCGTCGCGCAGTACCGCGAGCACCGCGAGATCCAGCACGCCTTTGAGGAGTTGAGTGCTATCCATGATCGGAGGGTACTACGGATTCCGCGGTACTGCTAAGAACGCAGTACGGCGCGTCTCGCGGTATCTCGACCTGAGCCCGCCGCGATATTCGGCGGCGGTTGTCGGGGGTCGCTTGTACTGTCCGTCAGGTGTCCGGCAAACCCTTCTCCGAGTTGGCTTCCACCGACGGCGGCCCGCTCATTCACGCCCACCAGCTCACCAAGCGATTCGGGACGTTCAACGCCGTCGACTCGGTCGACTTCTCGGTCGCCCGGGGCGAGTCGTTCGGTTTTCTCGGGCCAAACGGCGCCGGCAAGTCATCGACCATGCGGATGATCGGCGCGGTCTCACCGGTCACCGAGGGCAGCCTGCGGATCCTGGGCAAGGACCCGGCTCACGAAGGCCCGCAGATCCGGTCCCGGCTCGGCGTGGTGCCCCAGCAGGACAATCTCGATCTGGAACTCACCGTCTGGGAGAACCTCTATATCTACGGCCGGTACTTCGGCATCCCGCGCCGGACGCTGCGTCCCAAGATCGATGAGCTGCTCGACTTCGCCCAGCTGACCGACCGGGCCCGCGACAAGGTCGAGCCGCTGTCCGGCGGCATGAAGCGCCGACTCACCATCGCCCGCTCACTCATCAACGACCCCGAGATCCTGCTGCTGGACGAGCCCACCACCGGCCTGGATCCGCAAGCCCGGCACATCCTGTGGGACCGGCTGTACCGGCTCAAGCACCAGGGCGTCACGCTGGTGCTCACCACCCACTACATGGACGAGGCCGAGCAACTGTGCGACCGGCTGGTAGTGATGGACCACGGCCGGATCGTCGCCGAGGGTTCGCCGATCCGCCTGATAGCCGAGCATTCCAGCCGTGAAGTAGCAGAATTGCGTTTCGGAATAGATGAAAACGAGCTACGAGCGCAGCAGGTTGCCGACCTGGCCGATCGGGTCGAGGTGCTTGCCGACCGGCTGCTGCTCTACGTCGCCGACGGCGAGGCAACGCTGCGCGAGGTGCATGCCCGCGGGCTACAACCGATCTCCAGCCTGGTCCGCCGATCAAGCCTGGAAGACGTCTTCCTGAAGCTGACGGGACGAAGCCTTGTCGACTGAACCCGCACTCATCAGCGAGCCGGTGGCCACCGCGACCCGGTCACTGGTCCGGCCGGACGGCGGTGGCATCGGCTCGCTGTTCGAGTACTTCACGATCACCGCCCGGCGATACTTCAAGGTCTCGGCGTTCTCGCAGCTGGGCGCACCGATCCTGTACATGCTCTCGCTCGGGGTGGGTCTGGGCAGCGTGGTCAACTCCGGCGGCGGCGCGCGCAGCCTGGGTACCGGCTATCTCAGCTTCATCGCGCCGGCGCTGGTCGCTGCGACCGCGCTGCAGGTCGGCGTCGGTGAGGCTACGTACCCGATCCTGCACGGTGGCTTCAAATACCAGCGCACCTACTTCGCGATGAGCGCCACCCCGCTGACCTCGACCCAGATCGCGCGCGGGGTGCTCTGGTGGATCGCGCTGCGGACGGCCACCTCGGCGACCCTGTACCTGATCGTGGTGGCCTGCTTCGGGGGCATCCGCTCGCCCGGGGTGATCCTCTGCATCCCGATCGCGGCCCTCGGTGCGATGGCACTGGCCGCACCGATCGCCGCCTACGCGGCCAGCGTCGAGGACGAGGGCGGCAGCTTCGCGGCCATCTTCCGGTTCGTGGTGACGCCGATGTTCCTGTTCTCCGGGACGTTCTACCCGATCGACACGCTGCCCCACTGGGCCCGGCTGCTGGCCTGGATCTCGCCGCTCTGGCACACCACCGAGCTAGCCAGGTGGGTGTCGCTCGGCCCGCTGCACCTGAGCTCCGGGGTGGGTAAGGTGAGCGGCCTGGCGGTCGTGGTGCACCTGGCGTTCCTGATGGCGCTCACGGCGGCCGGCGTCATGCTGACCTGTCGGCGCTTTCGGGTGAGGTTAGCCAAGTGAGCCGGCTCGAGACGATGGAATCGGCCGCCGCCGCCGGCAACTTCGAACGGCACGGGGTGCTGCTGCGGATGCTGCCACCGGGCATCTACAGCGGCCGGTCCGGCGTGCTGATGGAGCGCTCGGTGCTGGTCTACCGCCGGTCCTGGTTGATCATCGTCTCCGGCTTCTTCGAGCCGCTGTTCTACCTGCTGTCCTTCGGCGCCGGCCTCGGGTCGCTGGTCGGTGGCGTGCACGGGCCGGACGGCCGGGCGCTCACCTACGCCCAGTACATCGCGCCGGCCCTACTCGCGTCGTCGGCGATGAACGGTGCGATCGCCGACTCGACCATGAACGTGTTCTTCAAGCTCAAGTTCGCCAAGCTCTACGACGGGATGCTGGCCACCTCGATGGGCACCATGGACGTGGCGCTCGGCGAGATCAGCTGGGCGCTGACCCGGGGCGGCATGTACGCGGTCGGCTTCGTGATCGTGATGCTCGCGATGCACCTGATCCTGTCGCCGTGGGGGCTGCTGCTAGTGCCGGCCGCGCTGGTGATCGCCTTCGGTTTCGCGGCGGTCGGGATGGCTGTGACCACCTACCTGCGCAGCTGGCAGGACCTGGAGGTTGTCACCCTGTTCACGCTGCCGATGTTCCTGTTCTCCGGGACGTTCTACAGCTTGAACGCCTACCCGGTGTGGCTGCGGATCGTGGTCGAGTGCCTGCCACTGCACCACGGCGTGGTGTTGCTACGCAGCCTGGCGGTCGGCGACCTGTCCGCCGGCCTGGTGTGGCATCTCGGCTACTTCGTGGCGATGGCGGCGTTCGGGCTCTGGTTGACCACCCGCCGATTGGGCACCCTGCTGATGTCCTGAACCAGCACAGCTGCGGACTTCAATCCGTAGGTTGTGGGTTCGAGATTAGGCAAGCGCCTGCTTGGCACGGCAGAGCGATCGGCTTGGCCACTTACCCCCAGCAATGATACTTTCGGGCTGGAAACTCTCACTACGACTTGAGTTTGGGAGCTGGGTATCAATGCGGCCCGATGACTTCGCGCAGGCCCAGCGGGGTCATCTGGTCCGCGCTGAGGGAGGCTATCGAGCCTTCGTCCCACCACCTCTGCCGCCAGACGTCATGCTCAGCGCCCCACTCGTGCGGCAACTGTCCGCCGCCGACCGCGCGATCGGGGAACTGGCCGGCCTAGGCCGAGGTCTGCCGAACCCGCACCTGCTGTCTCGCGCTCTGATGCGACGCGAGGCGGTGCTGTCGAGCCGGATCGAGGGCACCCGGGCCTCGCTGTCTGATTTGGTGCTGTTCGAGATCGAGCCGACTGAGCGGCCAGGCTCGGACGTGAGCGAGGTGTACAACTATCTACTCGCGGTAGATCACGTCCTCGACCCGGATCGTCGACTTCCGCTCAGCCTCAGCCTCTTGCGCGAGGCGCACCAGATCCTGCTCACCGGGGTCCGTGGAGGTTATGCCACGCCTGGCGAGTTCCGGCGCACCCAGAATTGGATCGGCCCTGCCGGTGCGGTCATCGATAGCGCAACCTATGTCCCGCCACCGCCGGAGCGACTCTGGGACTGCCTCGGCGCGTTCGAGAAGTTCCTGCACACACAAGGTGATCTTCCCCCGCTGATCACGATCGGGGCAGCCCACTACCAGTTCGAAGCCATCCATCCGTTCATCGACGGTAACGGCCGCGTCGGCCGGCTGCTCGTCGTGCTCCTGCTCGTCGAATGGGGACTGCTGCCGGCGCCTTTGCTAGATCTATCCGCCTACATCGAGCCTCGCCGCGACACCTACTACGCGAGCCTGCTGAACGTCTCCACCCAAGGCGACTGGAATGGCTGGCTGACCTTTTTCCTCGAAGTCGTCGAACACCAAGCACGCGATGCCCTCCGACGCGCCCACGCGCTGCACGATCTCCGTGATCGGATGCGTGAGCAGACTGCGACCGGGCGGACCTCTGCCTCAATAGGCCGGCTCATCGACGCCCTCTTCGACGTACCCATGATCACTATCCCCCGCACCCAGAAGGTTCTCGGCGTCACTCACCGCGCCGCCTCACAGAACATCGACAAGCTTGTCGAACTGGGGATTCTGCGCGAGATCCGGCATGGCAAGCGTCCGCGCCTGTTCATCGCACCGGAGGTGATGGCAGCAGTCGACACATCGACACCGGCTGCCTAGATCCAACAACCGAGGATTGTGCTTGCGAAGGTTCCGCGACACCGCCACGAAGCCGGAACTACCGCAACACAGCACAAGGGCGAGCGCGACAGTCCTCTTAGTCCGTGGGTTGTCGGTTCGGGCCGGGCAGTGTTGGGCTAGCGGATCAAGCGAGGGCTTTGGCTGCGGCCGGATCGCAGTCGTCGAGGAACTTCGAGCAGCGCTCGGCCTCTTCGGTCTCGCCGATGGCACCGGCCGCCACCGCGAGCGCGTGCAGCGCCCGCAGAAAGCCCTGGTTCGGAGCGTGTGACCACGGCACCGGTCCGGTACCCCGCCAGCCGGACTTGCGCAGCGCGTCCAGGCCCCGGTGATAGCCGGTTCGGGCATAGGCATAACCCTCGACGGTGAACCCCCGACCCAGCGCCTCGTCGGCTAGGGCTGCCCAGGCCGCGCAGGAACTCGGGTGATCGGCGGCCACCTGCACCGGATCGGCACCGGAGTCCAGCAGAGCAACCGCGGGGTCGACAGGCAACAGGGTTCGGGGCGCGAGCAGGTCCATGAGCGCCATTGTGCCGGGCCCGGCGGATCCGCTCATCGGCGACCGCCCGCCGGGGCCAACCGCGGTCGGCCTCCGGAGCCAACCGCAGCCGCTTCAACTGGCCCTCGAGGCGCGCGCCGCGGACGCTGGCATGGATCGATACGGGGCCGCCGCTTCCGGAACCGCCCGCGCGGCCGGCCCGCTAGGAGCCGGAGATCGCCGTCCCGGCCGACAGCAGGTTCTCGCACGCCTCGCCGATCCGCGCGGCCATCCCCAGCTCGGCCGCCTTGAGGTAGGAGCGCGGGTCATAGAACTTCTTGTTGCCGACCTCGCCGTCCACCTTCAGCACCCCGTCGTAGTTGCTGAACATGTGCCCGACGATCGGCCGGGTGAAGGCGTACTGGGTATCGGTGTCGACGTTCATCTTGACCACGCCGTAGGACACCGCCTCGCGGATCTCCTCCAGCGACGATCCAGAACCACCATGGAAAACCAGGTCGAACGGCTTCGAGTCGGCCGGCAGCCCGAGCTTGCGGGAGGCCAACTGCTGGCCGCCCTTGAGCACCACCGGCCGCAGCTTGACGTTGCCCGGCTTGTACACCCCGTGCACGTTGCCGAAGGTGGCCGCCAGCAGGTACCGGCCCTTCTCACCCGAGCCCAGCGCGTCCAGGGTCGCGGCGTAGTCCTCGTCGCTGGTGTAGAGCTTGTCGTTGATCTCGTTGGCGACGCCGTCCTCTTCGCCGCCAACCACGCCGATCTCCACCTCGAGCACGATCCGGGCCGCCGCCGCCTCGGCCAGCAGTTCCTGGGCGATCTGCAGGTTCTCCTCCAGCGGCACCGCCGAGCCGTCCCACATGTGCGACTGGAACAGCGGATTACGACCCGCTCGCACTCTCTCCGCAGAGATCGCCAGCAGCGGCCGGACGTAGCCGTCCAGCTTGTCCTTCGGGCAGTGGTCGGTGTGCAGCGCGACGTTGATCGAGTACTTCGCGGCGAGCACGTGCGCGAACTCGGCGAGGCCCACCGCGCCGGTCACCATGTCCTTGACCGAGGTGCCGGAGGCGAACTCCGCGCCGCCGGTGGAGAACTGGATGATGCCGTCGCTACCCGCATCGGCGAAGCCCTTGAGTGCCGCGTTGATGGTCTCGGACGAGGTGCAGTTGATCGCGGGATAGGCGAAGCCGCCAGCCTTGGCGCGGTCGAGCATCTCGTTGTAGATCTCAGGAGTTGCGATGGGCATGAGTTCTCCGTCAGTCTCTCGCGGTCCGCTGGCACTGTTGCCAGCTACGTTCGGTTCCCGATCGGTTGGCGCACCACCGGCGGCCGCGGGCCGACGCTGGCCCGCCCAATCGTTGAGCAGCAGTATTCCACTAGCGACAGATCCGCTGGCGGCGAACAGCCGTTGCCGCCGCCAGGCTGCTCTGCTCAGCTGACAGGTATGCAGATTCTGATCCTCGGAGGAACGGTGTTCCTCTCCCGCGCGGTCGCCGAGACCGCCGTCGCGCATGGCCATACCGTGACCGCGTTCAACCGGGGTCGCACCGGCAGCCCGGTGCCGGGCGTCCAGACGGTGACCGGCGACCGCACCGATCCGGAGTCGCTGAGCCAGCTCGCCGGCCGCGACTTCGACCTGGTGTTCGACACCGGTTACCTGCCCGAGGTGGTCAAGGCCAGTGCCGAGTTGCTCGAACCGAGCGCCGGCCACTACGCCTTCACCTCCTCCATCAACGCCTATCCGGGCTGGCCCAGCGAGCCGGACTATCACGCGCTCGGCACCTACGACGGCGACCCGGACGCGGTCGGCGAACAGGTGCCGGACGGGCTCACCGAGGCCGGCCCGTACGGCTGGCGCAAGGTCGGCGCCGAACGGGCGGTGCTGCGCAGTTTCGGCAAGCGGCGGACGTCCATCCTGCGGGCCGGTTGCATTGTCGGGCCGTACGACATGGCCGGCCGGTTGCCCTGGTGGCTGCACCGGATCAGCCGGGGCGGCCCAACCCTGGCGCCGGGCACCCCGACCGACGAGCTGCGGCTGATCGACGCCCGCGACATCGCCGAGTTCGCTCTGCGGCTGCCGGCCGGGACGTTCGAGGTGACCGGTCCGGCGCATCAGATCAACCGCGGCCAGCTGTTCGACGAGGCCCGGACGATTACCGGTTCGGACGCTGAATTCCGCTGGGTCGACGACTCGTTCCTGGCCGACGCCGGGGTCGAGGGCTGGACCGAGTTGCCGCTCTGGAGCCCGGCCGCCGACTCTCCTGGCCTCTGGGCGCACGACACCACCGATGCTCAGGCGATGGGGCTGGCCTGCCGGGCGGTTCGGGACACCCTGGTCGACACCTGGGAGTGGATGCAGTCGGTCCCCGGCGGCTGGCAACCGTCCGAGCGCACCCCGGGCCTGGCTCCGGACCGGGAAGCCGACCTGCTCAGCCGCCTCCCCTAACCGCATTTCGCGGCCGGAGTTTCCGGCGCCATCGGCGTGTCGTGGAAACTCGGGCCGCGAAATGCGTCAGGAGCGGGGGTGGCGCAGCGCCAGGGCGGGGCAGCAGGCGATCGCCCGGTTGACCGCGGTGGCCGGTTCGGCAGCCAGCCGGGCCGCGTCCAGTAGCGGATAGCCCCAGTCGTCGCGGCCAATCGCGCCAGGCAGCAGCACCGCGCACAGGCCGTGGCCGTCACACCGGGTCCAGTCAATGACCAGTCGCGGCCCCGCCCCGGGGTCGGCCGCTGACCCAGCTCCCGGTCCGGCTGGGGCGGTGCCCGCCAACCCGGACATCACCGGGCGAGCTACCGGTTTGGCCGGGGCGGTGCCCGCCAACCCGGACATCACCGGGTCCGCGTGCTGGCCGGGCATCAGAGCGCCCCGAATGCGGCGGCCCGGCTGGTGGCCAGCATCCCGCGATCCAGCCGGCGACAGCCGCCGTAGGCACGGTGCACCCGGACCTCCTCGCCGAGCAACGACAATCCGCTGGCCACGAACCGGACCGCTCCGTCCGGGTGCGCGCAGGCTCCGCGTCCGGGCAGCTGTTCG